>MGMJ01000050.1:14161-16952 GCA_001794945.1 Chloroflexi bacterium GWC2_73_18 | reverse complement strand
GGCCACTCGACGTGGTCGCTCCGCGCCGGGGTGAGCAGCTCGGGCGCGGGCGGCAGCTCGACGGGGAGCGCCAGAAGGCGGGCGCGCGCCGCCGCGAAGCGCATCGCTCAGGCCGCCCGGCGGTCGGTCAGTCGGGGCGTTTCCCGCCCTCGCGCCTGGGCCCCGGACCGGGCACCTCGAGGAGCCGCTGGAGCCGCTCGTCGGACGTCTCGGGACCGCTGGCCGCCCGCCGGGCGTCGCGTGCGGCGCCCTTCTCGGTGACCACGACCGCCGTCCCGGAAGTGAACGTGAGGACGCCCGAGAGCGGGTCGGCGTCGGCGACGATCGTCTCGCCCGGGCCGAAGCGCCCCTCGAGGAGCGCCTTCGCCAGCGGGTTCTCCAGCAGCCGCTGGATGGCGCGCTTGAGTGGGCGCGCCCCGTAGGCCGGATCGTGGCCTTCGGTGGCGATCAGTGAGCGCGCCGTGGGCGTCAGGTCGAGGGTCAGGTCCTGCGCCGCGAGACGCCGCTGGAGCTCGGCCACGAGCAGGTCGACGATGGCGGCGAGGTCGGCCGCGGAGAGGGCGTGGAAGACGATCACCTCGTCGACGCGGTTGAGGAACTCGGGCCGGAACTGGAGCCGGAGCGTCTCGGTCACCTGGCGCTTCATCGCCTCGTAGGCGGCGTGGCCGGCGCCCTCGCCCTTCGACTCCTCGCTGGCGAACTGGCTGATGAACTGGCTGCCGACGTTGCTGGTCATGATGACGACGGCGTTCTTGAAGTCGACCGTGCGCCCCTGGCCGTCGGTCAGGCGGCCGTCGTCGAGGACCTGGAGGAGGACGTTGAAGACGTCCGTGTGGGCCTTCTCGACCTCGTCGAGCAGGATCACCTGGTAGGGCCGGCGGCGGACCGCCTCGGTGAGCTGGCCGCCCTCCTCGTAGCCGACGTAGCCGGGCGGCGCGCCGATCAGGCGCGAGACGGAGAACTTCTCCATGTACTCGCTCATGTCGATTCGCGTCAGCGCCTGCTCGTCGTCGAAGAGGAACTCGGCCAGGGCCCGCGCCAGCTCCGTCTTGCCGACGCCGGTGGGGCCCAGGAAGATGAACGAGCCGATCGGCCGGCGGGGGTCCTTCAGGCCGGCTCGGGCGCGGCGGACCGCGTCGCTCACCGCGGCGATCGCCTCGTCCTGGCCGACGACCCGGCGGTGGAGCCGCTCCTCCATCAGGACGAGCTTGGCCGTCTCGCCCTCCATCAGCCGCGTCACCGGGATGCCCGTCCAGGCGGCGACGATCTCGGCGATGTCGTTGGCGTCGACCTCCTCCTTGAGCAGGCGGTCCTGGCCCTGGCCCGCCAGCGCGGTCTCCTGCTGCCTCAGCTGGGCCTGCAGCTCGACCAGAGTGCCGTACTTGAGGCGGGCCGCGGTCTCGTAGTCGGCCGCCCGCTCCGCCTGCTCGATGCGGAGCTGCGTCTGCTCGAGCTCCGACTTGGTCTGCCGCAGGCCGGCGATCGCCGACTTCTCGGCCTCCCAGCGCTGCTTCATGGCGCCGGCCTCCTCGGCGATCTCGGCCAGCTCCTTCTCCAGCGCCTCGAGGCGCGCCTTCGACGCCTCGTCCTTCTCCTTGCGCAGGGCCTCGCGCTCGATCTCGAGCTGGATCCGCCGCCGCTCCAGCTCGTCGAGCTCGATCGGCATCGAGTCGATCTCCATGCGCAGGCGGCTCGCCGCCTCGTCGACCAGGTCGATCGCCTTGTCAGGCAGGAAGCGCTCGGTGATGTAGCGGTTGGAGAGCATCGCCGCGGCGACGAGCGCCGAGTCGGTGATGCGCACGCCGTGGTGGACCTCGTAGCGCTCGCGCAGGCCGCGCAGGATCGAGACCGTCTCCTCGACCGTCGGCTGGTCGACGTAGACCGGCTGGAAGCGCCGCTCCAGGGCGGCGTCCTTCTCGACGTGCTTGCGGTACTCGTCGAGGGTGGCGGCGCCGATGGTATGGAGCTCGCCCCGCGCCAGCATCGGCTTGAGCAGGTTGGAGGCGTCCATGGCGCCCTCGGCCGCGCCGGCTCCGACCACCGTGTGCAGCTCGTCGATGAAGAGGACGATCCGCCCCTCGGAGTCCTTGATCTCCTTGAGGACGGCCTTGAGGCGTTCCTCGAACTCGCCGCGGTACTTCGCGCCGGCGATGATGGCGCCCAGGTCGAGGGCCACGACGCGCTTTTCCTTGAGCGTCTCGGGGACGTCGCCCCGGACGATCCGCTGGGCGAGCCCTTCCACGATCGCCGTCTTGCCGACGCCCGGCTCGCCGATCAGGACCGGGTTGTTCTTGGTCCTCCGCGAGAGGACCTGGATGACGCGGCGGATCTCCTCGTCGCGCCCCACGACCGGGTCGAGCTTCCCTTCGCGCGCCTCGGCGGTCAGGTCGCGCCCGTAGCGCTCCAGCGCCTGGTAGGTCGACTCGGGGTGCGGGGAGGTGACCCGCTGGCCGCCCCGGATCGCCTGGAGTGCCGCCAGGATCGCCTCGCGGCCGGCGCCGGCCGTCTCGAGGATCCGCTGCGCGTCAGCGCCGGCACCGGCGGCGGCGACGAGCAGGTGCTCGGTGGAGACGTACTCGTCCCCCAGGCGGCGCGCCTCGTCCTCGGCCGCCGCGAGCATCCGCTGGGCGCGTGGGTCGAGGCCCATCTGGGTGCCGTAGCTCCTGGCCCGCCTGGCCAGGACGGCGCCCAGCTCGACGCGCAGCGTGGGCGGGTCGGCGCCGATCCGCCGCAGGGTGGCGGCGGGGATCCCCTCGTCGTCCTCGAGGAGGGCGGCGACCAGGTGTTCCAC
>MGMJ01000050.1:4547-14150 GCA_001794945.1 Chloroflexi bacterium GWC2_73_18 | reverse complement strand
TAGCGGTCGAGCTTCATCGTTCGCAGCGCGGGTTCGGCTGGCGGACGTGGCCGCCGAGACGGCGGGCCAGCTCCCTGCCCGCCTCGTCGGCGATCTCGGGCAGGACGACGCGCACCTTGACGTAGAGGTCGCCGAAGCCCTCCGCGCGGAGGCGCGGCATCCCCTGGCCGGCGAGCCGGAAGGTGCGGCCCGGCTGCGTGCCGGCGGGCACCGTCAGCAGGACGCGCCCCTTGAGCGTGCCGACCGGCACCTCGGCGCCGATCAGCGCCTCCTCCAGGGTGATCGGCAGCTCGCGGTGGAGGTCGGCGCCCTTGCGGGCGAAGACCGGGTGCGGGGCGAGGCGTACCACCACGTAGAGGTCGCCGGCGGCGACGCCCCGCCCGGTGCCCTTGCCCCGGATGCGGATCCTCTTGCCATCCTCGATGCCCCGCGGGACCGTCACCTCGAGACGCCGGTCCGCGACCTCCACGATCCGGCTCGTCCCGTGGTACGCCTCTTCGAGCGTGATCTCGGCGATCGCCTCGACGTCGCCCCGCGGGGCCCGGGTCCCCGCCGTCCCGGTCGCGCCCCTGGCGCCGAGGCCGAGGTCGCCCACGATCTCCTCGAAGGTCGGGCCGGCCCCGCGCCGTGTGCGTCCGGCGCCGGACGTGGCCGTGCCGGCCGGGGCGCCCGCGAAGAAGGTGCGGAAGAACTCGCTGAAGCCGCCCAGGTCGGCCGGGTCGCCGCGGTACTCGAAGCGGATCCCGCCCGGGAAGCCGCCGAAGCCGGCGGTCCCTCCCGGGAAGCCGCCTCCCGCGGCGCCGGCCCGCGCGTAGGCCTCCCAGTCGGAGCCGAGCCGGTCGTAGAGCCGCCGCTTCTCCGGGTCGCCGAGCACCTCGTTGGCCTCGTTGACCTCCTTGAAGCGCTGCTCGGCGGCGACATCGCCCTTCGCGACGTCGGGGTGGTACTTGCGCGCGAGGCGTCGGAACGCCTTCTTGATCTCGGCCTGGCCGGCGCCGCGCGGGACGCCGAGGGTGGCGTAGTAGTCCCTGTACTCCATCGTCTGCTCCGCGCGGGCCGCCCGGCCGGGCGGCGCCCCTCGCTTACTCCGCGGCGACGACCGGCGGCGGGAAGCTCGCCCGGCGCTCGCGCGCCTGGGCGCGACCGGCGGCGGCGGCCGCCGGTTCGGCCGGCGCATCGACAGGCGCCTCGACCGGCATCGGCAGCGGCATCGGCCGGCGCCGGAGCGCGGCCTCGAGCACCTGGTCCATCGAGTCGGCGAGGACGAGCTTGATCTGCTTGCGGATCTCCTCGGGCACGTCGCGCAGGTCCTTGTCGTTCTTGCGCGGCAGCACCACGATCCGGGCGCCCGACAGGTGGGCGGCCAGGATCTTGCTCTTGAGGCCGCCGATCGGCAGGACGCGACCGCGCAGGGTGATCTCGCCGGTCATGGCCACGTCCTTACGGACCGGGATGCCGGTCAGCGCGCTCAGGATCGCAGTCGCCATGGTGATCCCGGCCGACGGGCCGTCCTTGGGGATCGCCCCGGCCGGCACGTGGATGTGCAGCGTGTTGTGTTCGAAGCTCTTCGGGTCGATGCCGAGCTCGCGGGCGTGCGCGCGGATCCAGGAGAGCCCTGCCCGCGCCGACTCGCGCATGACCTCGCCGAGCTGCCCGGTGAGGATGAAGTCCTCCTTCCCCTCCATGCGGGTCACCTCGACGGTCACCACGTCGCCGCCCGTCTCGGTCACGACCAGCCCGGTCGCGGCGCCGACCTGGTCCTCGGCCTCGAGCTCGCCGTACTCGAAGCGCGGCGGGCCGAGGAACTCGAGCAGCTTCCTGCGGTCGACGACGGTCCTGCGCTTGCGCCCCTCGGCGACGCTCTTGGCGACCTTGCGCATCACGTTGGCCAGCTCGCGCTCGAGGTTGCGGACGCCGGCCTCCTTGGTGTAGGCCTGCACCAGCTCCACCATTGCCTCGTCGCTGATCTCGATGTGCTTCGCCTTGAGGCCGTGGTTCTCCATCTGCTTGGCGAGGAGGAAGCGCTTCCCGATCTCGATCTTCTCCATCTGCGTGTAGCCGGGGAGCTGGATCACCTCCATCCGGTCGCGCAGGGCGGGCGGGACCGGGTCGAGCAGGTTGCCGGTGGCGATGAAGAGCACCTTCGAGAGGTCGAAGGGGACCTCCAGGTAGTTGTCCTGGAAGGTGTTGTTCTGCTCGGGGTCGAGGACCTCGAGGAGGGCCGAGGACGGGTCGCCCCGGAAGTCCATGCCGATCTTGTCGACCTCGTCGAGCATGAAGACCGGGTTGTTCGAGCCGCCCGTCTTGATGCTCTGGATGATCCGGCCGGGGAGCGCCCCGATGTAGGTCCGCCGGTGGCCGCGGATCTCCGCCTCGTCGTGGATGCCGCCCAGGCTCATGCGCACGAACTTGCGGCCCATGGCCCGGGCGATGCTCTTGCCCAGGCTCGTCTTGCCGACGCCGGGAGGCCCGACGAAGGCGAGGATCGGGCTGCGGATCGTCTCCGCCAGCGTCCGCACCGCGAGGTACTCGAGGATCCGCTCCTTCACCTTCTCGAGACCGTAGTGGTCCTCGTCCAGCGCCTTGGCGGCGGCGCGGATGTCGAGGTTGTCCGCGGTGGAGACGTTCCAGGGGAGGCTGATCAGCCAGTCGACGTAGGTGCGGATGACGCCGACCTCGGGCGAGGCGGTGGGGATGCGGCTCATCCGGTCGATCTCCTTGATCGCCTTGGCGCGCACCTCGTCCGGCATGCCGGAGGCCTCGACCTTCTGGCGCAGCTCGTTGATCTCGGCCTGCTGCGGATCGTCCTCGCCGAGCTCGCGCTGGATCGCCTTCAGCTGCTCGCGCAGGATGTACTCCCGCTGGGTCTTGTCCATCTCGGACTTGACCTCGGACTGGATCCGGCCCTTCAGCTCGAGGATCTCGATCTGGCGGGCCAGGAACTGGCTGACGAGCTTGAGCCGGTCGATGACGTCGATCGTCTCGAGCAGCTCCTGGCGCTGCTCGGTCGTCATGTCCGGGCTGTAGGCGACCATGTCGGCGAGCAAGCCCGCCTCGGTGATGTTGCGGGCTGCGACCGCCGCCTCGGGCGGGACGGGCGCCCCGTTGGCGACGTACTGCTCGATCTGCGCCTGGACCGTGCGCATGAGCGCCTGGACCTCGACGCCGGTGGACGACGTCTCGGCCACCGGTTCGACGCGGGCGAGCAGGTACGGCTCGACCTCGTTGAAGCCGATCACGCGGAGGCGCTGCTGCCCCTGCACGATGGCGCGCACCGTCCCGTCCTGCAGCTGCACGACCTGGGCGATCCGGGCGAGGGTGCCCACGGCGTAGAGCTCGGACGGGTCGGTGATCTCCTCGCGCTCCGCCTGGCGCTGGGTGACCAGCGCGATCGGGGAGTCGGCGGCGACCGCCGCGTTGAGCGCGGCGACGCTCCTGGCGCGCCCCACCTGGAGCGGGACGATCATCTCGGGGAAGATGACCGTCTCGCGCAGGGCGACGAGGGGAAGCTCGCGCGGACCGCTCAGGGCGACGCGCTCGTCGGCCCGGGTGGACGGCTTGTCAGGCATCAGCAGCTCTCCCTGGTGCGGGGCGCGCGCCGCATCGTCGTGGCGGCGTGGCTCGAAGCGATCGGTTCCTCGTTGTAGAGCACCTCGAGGATCCGCCGGCCGAGGCGCTCCTCGAGTGCGAACAGGACGCGCACCCCGGCGAGGTTGACCCCGCGGTTCTGGGTGAGGTGGCGGATCCAGAGGACCCGCCGGAGATCGTTCTCGGAGTAGAGACGGATGTTGGTCGGCGTGCGTGCGGGGCTGACCAGGCCCTCTTCCTCGTAGATCCGCAGCGTGCGCGGGTGGACCGCCACGATGCCGGCCGCCACGCTGATGACGTAGACCGGTTGGCTGGGGTCCAGGGCGATCCGCGCACGCACGCCGCCGGTCCTCGACTCAGCGCCCGTCGGGGCCGGACCCGGCCGGCTTGCCGGACTCGACGGTGACGGCGCGCGTCGCGCCTTCGCTGCCGGCGATCCTGATCTGGCGCGGCTTCGCCTGCTCGGTCCTGGGGATCCGGAGCGTCAGCATGCCGTGCTCGAAGGTGGCGGCCGCCGCGTCGGCGTCGACGTCGCCCGGCAGCGTCAGCGTCCGGCTGAACGCCCCGCGGCGCAGCTCCTGGTAGATGTAGCCCGAGGCCTCCGCCTCGCGCTCCTCCCCGAACGTCGCGCTGATCGTCAGCACGTCGCCGGTGACGGTGACCTCGATCCCCTCGGGCTGGATGCCGGGGAGCGCCGCCTTGACCACCAGCGCTTCCTCGGTCTCGTAGACGTCGAGCGGAAGGCCGTCCCCCTCGAGGGCGGTCAGGGCCCAGCTGCGCGGGCGGATGAACGAGTCTTCGAAGAGCCGATCCATCGCCTGGCGCAGCGAGAGCAGCTCGCCGAACGGTGAGGTTCGACGGATCAGGCTCATGTCTGCACCTCCATTCAGGGTACCGACGCCGGGCGCGCCAACGGTCGGCGCGGAGATGGGGACGCCGCCGGGCTCCCGGTCTATCGCACCCGTAGGCTAGAAGTCTGACAACGATGTTGTCAAGGACGTTGCGCCTTCTTAACCAGCTAAGCTATCAGCCCATGGGCCCTCGAGCGCCGGCCGCGGCCGCCGATCAGGCCGGGGGTTCGGGGAGCGGCTCGCCGATCAGCTCCTGGCGCAGGGCCGCCTCGCACTCGGTACGGGTGATGGCGATCACCTTGTCGCCGACCTGGAAGATGGTGTCGGGACGGATCGCCTGGGCCACCTCGTCGCGGACCAGGATGAAGAGCGAGCAGCCGTCCGGGAGATCGATCTCCCGCGGCTGGCGGCCGACGGCCGGCGAGCCTTCCTGGATCTGGGCCTCCAGCACCTGCAGCTCCCCGCCCTCGAGGGCCGCCAGGTGGAGGAGCTCGTGGACCGGGATGTCCTGCTCGACGGCGGCCAGGATCATGCGCGTCGGGCTGATGATCTCGTCGACGCCGAGGTGGCGGAAGAGGTCCTCGTACTTCGGGTTGTTGACCCGCGCGATCGTGCGCGGAACGGCGAAGTGGTGCTTCGCCATCTGGCAGACGACCAGGTTGTCCTCGTCGTCGCCGGTCACGGCGGCGACGACCGCGGCGCGGTTGATGCCGGCCTCGGCCAGGTGCTTCCCCTCGCAGCCGTCGAGAGTGAGGACGATGCTGCCGACCTCGTCGGCGATCTGGGCCGCCCGCCGCGGGTCCTTCTCGAGCAGGACGACCTCGTGCCCCGCGTCGAGGAGCTCCCTGGTGAGGTAGTAGCCGACCTTGCCGCCCCCCACCACGACGATGTACATCAGCCGTCCCCTCCCGCATCGACCGGGCCGTGCGGGCCGTGGTTCCCCGTCGGCGCGACGACCCCGTGGGGGCCGGCAGGCGGCAGCCCGACGTACTCGGCCAGCGCGTCGCCGAGCATGACCGTCCGGCAGACCGTGGCGATGCCGAGCGCCGAGTAGGCCTCCGCGCGGACCGGGTCGTTGATCTTGGCGACCGCGCGCGGCACGCCAAAGCTCTCCACCGCCAGCTGGGCCATCAGGACGTTGCGGTTGTCGCCCTCGGTCAGGGCGAAGAAGGCGTCGGCTCCGTCGAGGCCGGCGCGCCGCAGGACCGCCTCGTCGGTGCCGTCGCCGCGGACCGCATTGCCGGAGAAGGAGGCTTGCAGGCGCCGGAACGCCTGGGTCGAGACGTCCAGCACGGTCACCTCGTGGCCCTCGCCGGCGAGCCGGTCGGCGAGCCACGCGCCGACCCGCCCGCAGCCCACGATCATCGCCCTCATGCCGCGTCCTCCGCCGGCTGTGCCTCGCGCACGACCCAGACCCGGCTCCGCGCGTTCGCCAGCACGTAGGGGATCACCTTGCCCTCGTCGAAGTCGCCCCCGAAGCGGCGCCGGTAGGGGAGTCCCAGGACGATCAGGTCCGCCTCGCGCTGGGCCGCCTCGTCGGCGATCGCCGCGCCCACGTTGCGCGCCTGGAGGAGGACGGTCGTCATCGGCACGCGAGCGCGCTCGGCGATCGCCTCGGCGGCGTCGAGGATCTGCTGTGGCACGGCCGAGTCGCCGACCAGGTCGTCGGTCAGCTCGTGCGACCAGTCGGCCTCGATGACGTGGACGCCGACCAGCTCGGAGCGTCCCGTCTGCGCCAGGCCACAGGCGAGCCGCACCACCGCGCTGTCGAGGGGGCCGCCGTTGAGACCGAGCACGGCGCGCTGGAAGACGGGCTTGTCAGGTGTCGTCACGACCTCGAAGCGTACCACCGGACCGCGGCGTCGGAGCGCGGCGGTCGCTCAGGTCTCGGCCGCCTCGCGCCGGTAGGGGACGCTGGCGACGACCGTGTCGGGACGGCCCACCAGGGCCGCGCGGATGCGCTGCGCGGTCTGGTTGTGGAGGAACCGCTCCCACCAGTGGCGGGCGACGAACTCGGGCAGGACGACGACCGTGATCACCTCCGGATCGAGGTCCACGACATCGAGATAGCGCACGAACGGCCGGACCAGCTCGCGGTAGGGGGACTCGACCAGCACGAGCGGGACGCCCGGGATCTGCCGCTCCCACTCGCACCGCAGCCGCTGCCCCTCCTCGAGGTCGTTGGTGATGTGGACGGCGCGGACGTCCGGCGAGATGGTGCGGCCGAAGTTGACCGCCTGGACGACCGCGCGCGAGATCCCCGGTACCGGCACCACCACCCGCTGGCGGCGACGCGGCGGGCCGATCACCTGGTCGGGCCGCAGCGCCAGCTCCCGCTCCTCGGCCGCGTACTGGCGGTGGATCAGCCACATCATCGCCACGATCGAGGGGACGAAAACGAGGACGAGCCAGGCGCCCAGGACGAACTTGCCCACGATGACGACGACGGTCACCACCGCCGTCATCAGCGCGCCGAGCGCGTTGACGCCGAGGCGGTACGGCCAGCCGCGGCTCCGCTCTCGTAGCCAGTGGCGCACCATGCCCGTCTGCGACAGCGTGAACGAGGCGAAGATGCCGACCGAGTAGAGGGGGATCAGTGCGTGGGTGTCGCCGCCGAAGGCGACCACGAGCGCGGCCGAGACGGCGCCGAGCAGGATGATCCCGAAGGAGAAGGCGAGCCGGTCGCCCACGAAGGCGAACTGGCGGGGCAGGTAGCCGTCACGGGCCACGATCTCGGCCAGGCGCGGGAAGCCGTTGTAGCTCGTGTTGGCGGCGAGGAGCAGGATCAGCGCGGTCGCCGCCTGGAAGAGGTAGTAGAGCGGCGTCTGGCCGTAGGCGATCCGGCCCAGCTGCGAGACGACCGTCTCACCTTCCGGGCGCGGGATGACGCCGAAGGCGTCCGACACCACGGTGAAACCGACGAAGAGGATCCCCAGCAGCGCGGCCATGATCCCCAGCGTCATCGCCGCGTTGCGCGACTCGGGCGGCTTGAAGGCAGGGACGCCGTTGGAGATCGCCTCGGTGCCGGTGAGCGCGACCGAGCCGGCCGCGAAGGCGCGCACGAAGAGGGCCGGCGCCAGCAGCTCGAAGCCGCCCAATGGGGGCGTGATCGCCTCGCGCGGCTCGAAGGTGACGGCCGGGTCCCCGATCGCGATGCGGACGACGCCGATCCCCACGATGCCGAGCGCCCCGATCACGAAGAGGTAGGTGGGGACGGCGAAGATGTTGCCGGACTCGCGCAGCCCGCGAAGGTTCCCGACGGTCACGATGGCGATCGCCGTCACGGCGATGACCGTCCGCCCGGCGAAGAGCTCGGGGACCGCGGAGTAGATGGCGGCGACCCCGGCCACCACGCTGACGGCCACGGTCATGATGTAGTCGAAGAGGAGCGCCGCGGCGGCGATGAGCGCGGCGGGCTGATTGAGGTTCGCCTTGGAGACGGCGTAGGCGCCGCCGCCGGACGGGTAGGCGAAGCAGATCTGGCGGTACGAGGTCGCCACCACGGCCAGCAGGAAGGCGATCGCCACGCTCATCCCGATCGAGACGAGGGCGAGCCCGGTCGCACCGGCCAGGACGAGGACCCGCAGGATCTCCTCGGTGGCGTAGGTGCTCGAGCTGATCGCGTCCGAGCTGAAGATGGCGAGCGCCTTCTTCTTCGGGAGCCGCTCGCCGATCTCCTCCTCGCTGGCGAGCGGCCGGCCGATCACGATCCGGCGCACCTGCGCCCAGAGCCGTCCCTGCCGGCTGCGCGCCTCCGAGGCCTTGGCCTTCGCCGTCAGGACGCCGGGGGCGGCGTAGCGGAAGTACTCCGCGTGCGGTCGCTCGACCTTGACGCGCCGGTCGCCGGGCTTGGTCCCACGCAGCGGTCGCCGCCCGCCGATCATGCCCGCGGCCTCACAGGCCGTGGCCGAGCCGGTCGACGAGGCGCGCAGGGAGCCGTGCCTCACGCATCGCCTGCCGGGTCTCCTCGATCGGGTACGGGGCGCGGTACCACGTCGCCGTGCCGGCGTCGGTGTCGAGCATCATCGCCGAGGCGCGCGGATCGCCGTCGCGTGGCTGCCCCACCGAGCCGGGGTTGAGGATCGTCCGCCGCTCATCGAGCTGGACGACCGCGCCGTCCCGCGGGGCCAGCATCTCGACGCCGCCGCCAGCCTCGCGGAAGACGAGCGGCACGTGGGTGTGGCCCACCAGGCAGTGACTCGTGTCGAACCGCTCGAAGCAGGCGCGCGCCACGGGCGCGGTGTAGACGTACTCCCAGGTCGGGTCGCGCGGGCTGCCGTGGACCAGCGTGAAAGCTCCGTGGAGGCGCGTCTCGGGCAGCGTGCTCAGCCACGCCGCCGCTGGCTCGGTGAGGCGGCGGGCCGCCCACTCCACGGCGGTCCGCGCGTCGTCGTTGAACCACTCCGTGCCGATGACGCCGAGCGCCGCGGCGTCGTGATTGCCGCGCACGCCGGAGGCGCCCAGTCGCTCCAGCTGCGCGATCACCTCGACCGGGTACGGTCCGTAGCCCACGATGTCTCCCAGCTGCCAGAGGGCGTCGAAGGAGGGAAGGCGGGCCAGGATCGCGTCCAGCGCGGGTCGGTTCCCGTGGATGTCCGAGAGGACGGCGACGCGCACGGGGGTAGGGTAGCAAGTGCATCGGGGTGGTGATCGTCGCGTCGGGAGCGACCCGCCTGCCCGTGCGCACTTCGGCTCCTTCGCGGGCGAGCGGCGCGTCGCTCCCGGCGACGAGACGTCCGTCGCACCAGCGGTCCCTCGGTCTTCCGCCGCCCGTCCGGTTCGCCGCCCGGGTCTCCCCGGACGCCTCGCGAGCCGCGTTACCCTACTCGGACCGTGTCGCGGTGCAAGGCGGCACGCTACGCGCGGGCGCGGGGGGTGTCAACGCGGTTATCCACCAATTGGGCGCGACTGTCCACGATTGTGGACAAAGTGGGCCGGAACGGGCCCCGCGGCGCGGGCGGTTGTGGATGGGAGGCCCGCCCGTCCGCGGCCCGGTGGCCGGCTTGCCGTCGCGCCGTCCGGGGGGCGCGAGCAGCGGCGGCGGGACGGCGGCGGGAGCCAGCGGTCGCCGGAACCCTGCCATCTCGACATCCGGGGACGCGTGGGCCGGAAACGCCCGAGACCCTGCCACCGCGACGCACCCGAGTGGGGCCGCTGAGCGGGC
>MGMJ01000050.1:456-4511 GCA_001794945.1 Chloroflexi bacterium GWC2_73_18 | reverse complement strand
GCGGGGTGAGAAGCCGCACCTCGGCCGCGGCGGAGCGTCCCCCGGCGCCCGCAACCCGACCCACTCGTCCCCCCGTGTCGATCTGGCCACGAATCCGCCGGGACGGCCGGATAGCCGTCTCCCGATGTCGATCTGGCAGCCTGTCCCGGTCGGCCCAGAGCAGGCGAGCGGGGCGCCGAAGGGAGGCGCCTCGTCGGGGCCTTCACTCGGCGAAGGCGAGTGCCCCGTCGACGATGTGGACGCGCCGGGCGTGCAGGACGCGGAGGAGCCGGCCGGAGGGCTGCAGCGCCGGCGCGTCGCCGGCGCGGGCGCCGGCCGGGAGATCGAGGATCGGCGGACCGGGCGGAGCGGTCCCCACGGTGCGTCCTCCCGGGACCCGCGCCTGGAGGACGGTCTCCTCGGCGACGAGCGCGCGCACGAGCGCCGCCTCGACGGCCTCCCGGCCGGCCGCGGCGAGGCCGGGCAGGACCAGCACGAAGGCCGAGCCGCGCCCCACGACGCTGGCCACGTCCAGGTCGCCGCCCATGGCGCGGGCCAGCTCGCGCCCGATGGAGAGGCCGAGCCCCGTGCCGACCACCTGCTCGTGGACCGGGGCGCGGAAGAAGCGGTCGAATATGCGGGTACGGTCCTCGGGATCGATGCCGCGGCCGTCGTCGCGTACGACGTAGCGGGCCACCGGCCCGTCGTACGTCAGCTCGACTTCCACCGAGCCGCCCCGCGGCGTGAACTTCACCGCGTTGGAGACCAGGTTCGTGAGGACCTGGTCGACCCGACGGCGGTCGGCCACCACGGTGCGGAGGCGCGACGGGAAGGCGCCGCTCAGGCGGGTCCGCCGCTCCAGCGCGATGGGCAGGAGGCCCTCGACGACGCGCTGCCCGGCCTCCGCGCCGGAGAAGGGCGCGATCTCGAGGTTGATCGTCCCCGCCTCGAGCCGCGACAGCTCGAGAAGGTCGCCGACGAGCGTGGCCAGGCCCTCGACCATGGCGCGGCCGCGGGCCAGGAACTCGCGCTCGACCCCCGGGTCGTCCACCCTGCCGTCGAGGATGAGGTCGAGGTAGCCGCCCAGCGCCGAGAGCGGCGTGCGCAGGTCGTGGGCGACCGTCGAGACGAACCTGCGGCGCTGCTCCTCCTGGCCGCGCAGGGCACCCAGTTCGCGCTCGTCGGCGACCTGCGCGGTCACCAGCGCGAGCGCGACGGCGGCATGGCGAGCCAGCGTCGACGGCAGCTTCGTGACGCCTCGACGGGCGAGACGGGGTCCGCGGAAGGCGAAGCCGAGCGCGGCATCGCCGACCCGGTCGATCGGCACGAGCGCGTAGTGGGGGTTCCGGAGCGGCCGGCGAGCGCGCCGGCGGGATCGGCCGCCGGCGACGACGACGGCGACCGGGGCCGGCGAGGCGGCGGCCCGTGCGACACGCGTCCGCGGCGCGTTGGCGTCCAGCCAGGCGGCCAGGGCGAGCGCCTCGTTGGGCGCCTCCACGGCGCCCGTCGCCACGGCGATGCGGCGTTCCTCGCCGTCCGCCAGGACGGCGGCGCGCTCGGCCCCGACGGTCCGCGCCAGCAGGTCGAGGAGGCCGGCGAGGCGGTCTTCGGCGGGGCGTTCCTCGGCCAGCACGTCGAGGGCGCGGGCGAGCAGGAGCGCCTCCTGCTCCGCCTCGCGGTCGGCGGCGCGGCGCAGCGTCGTCCGGCGCTCGACGAGCGGCGGCGGTGGCGCGATCCGCGGGGTGGCGGTCACGGGTCCGGGCAAACGGCCTCTCCTGCTGGGCGGGACCGGCCGTGACAGGCGCCGGGCCACGCTGAAGCCTTCGCGGCAAGTCTGGTTACCCGTCGGTCCTGGCGGTATCACCCGGTCGGCGCGCGGGCCGGGCCAGGAGTACCAGCCCGGCCGCTACTCGCCGCTCGACCTGGCCCGGACGGGACGTCCCATCGTCCGGCGGACCACGTCCATCACCTCTTCCGTGTAGGCCTCCGCCTCCCCCCGCTCGACCGCGGTCTTCAGGCAGTTGGCGACGTGCTCCTCGAGGACGAGCAGGTTGAGTGAATCGACCGCCGCCCGGAGCGCGGCCGTCTGCTGGAGGATGTCCATGCAGTACTCCTCGCGCTCGATCATGCGGGCGATCCCGCGCACCTGTCCCTCGACGCGCGAGAGGCGGCGCAGCAGCGCGCTCCGATCTCGGGTGTAGGCGTGGCGGAAGTGGGGATCCGCCGCCCCCGGGCCGGGGTGGTGGCCCGGTTCGCCGTCGCGCGTCGCGGCCATCGGTCTCCTTCGCCTGGCGCCCCTGCCGGACCACCGGTCCGGTCATGGTACGATGACCGCAGGATACCCCAGGGGAGTATCGCCCGTCCAGTTCGGCCGGGCGGCATGCCCCGCCGACAGGAGACCGACGGAGCGATGAGCGCAGCAACGACGACCCCGACCGCGCCCGGGAGCGGCCCCATCGTCACCCTCGAGATCACCGGGATGACGTGCGCCTCCTGCGTCCGTCGGATCGAGCGGTACCTCGACAAGGTCGACGGGGTCGGCTCGGCGTCGGTCAACCTGGCGACCGAGCTGGCGACCGTCCAGCTCGCGCGCCCCGAGGTCAACGCCGCGGCGCTCCTCGAGGCGGTCGAGGCGGCCGGCTACGAGGCGAAGGTCCACCGGGCGGTCGACCCCGAGTCGTACCGGACCGCGCTCGACGAAGCGCACGCCCACGAGCTGTCACACACGCGCCTCCAGCTCGTCGTGGCGGGCGCCCTGACGATCCCCCTCCTGTGGGGCGCCATGGGCCCGCGCCTCGGGCTGCCGACCCCGGCGCTCCTCGAGGACGGGTGGCTGGCGCTCCTCCTCGCCAGCCCGGTCCAGTTCTGGGCCGGTTGGCGCTTCTACGCGGGCGCCTGGCGCGTCGGCCGGCACGGGGCCGCTGACATGAACACGCTGATCGCCGTCGGCACGAGCGCCGCCTACCTCTACTCGCTCGCCGCGCTTCTCTTCCCGGCGTTCTTCGAGGCCGGCGCTGTCCGGCCGGACCTCTACTTCGAGACGGCCGCCACGATCGTGACGCTGATCCTGCTTGGGCGCTACCTCGAGGCGCGGGCCAGGGCGAGCACGTCGGCGGCGATCAAGGCGCTGATCGGCCTGCGGCCGAAGACGGCGCGCGTCATCCGCCACGACCTGGAGACCGACATCCCGGTCGAGCTGGTCCGCGTCGGCGACATCGTGGTGGTGCGGCCGGGCGAGAAGATCCCGGTCGACGGCATCGTCACCGCCGGCTCGTCGGCGGTCGACGAGTCGATGCTGACCGGCGAGCCGATGCCCGTCTCCAAGGCGGCCGACGACCGGGTCATCGGCGCCACGGTCAACGGCAGCGGCTCGTTCCGCTTCCGGGCGACCCAGGTCGGCGCCGACACGACGCTGGCGCGGATCGTCCGCCTGGTCGAGGAGGCGCAGGGCTCCAAGGCCCCGATCCAGCGGCTCGCCGACGTCGTCGCCGGCTGGTTCGTGCCGGCCGTGCTGGCGCTCGCCGCGCTCACCTTCGTCGCCTGGCTCCTCTTCGGCCCCGCGCCCTCGTTCAACGCTGCGCTCCTCAATTTCGTGGCGGTCCTGATCATCGCCTGCCCCTGCGCCCTCGGCCTGGCCACACCCACGGCGATCATGGTCGGCACCGGCAAGGGCGCCGAGCGCGGGATCCTGATCAAGGGCGGCGAGGCGCTCGAGCGCGCCCACGCCATCACCACGGTCGTCCTCGACAAGACCGGCACCCTCACCGAGGGCCGTCCCACCGTCACCGACCTCCTTCCGCTCACGCCGGTGGGCCCGACGGTGGGTGGCTCCGGCAGCGGTCCAGGCGCCATGAGCACGACCGACGCGCCGCTGCTGGCGACGGACGAGGCGCGCGAGCTGCTCCGCCTCGCCGCGTCGGTCGAACGCGCCAGTGAGCACCCGCTCGCGGCCGCGATCGTCGCCGCGGCGCGGGATGAGGACGGCCTCCCGCTCGCCGACCCGGAGGACTTCGAGGCGGTCCCGGGGCGCGGCGTGCGAGCGAGGACCGAGGGGCGGGCCGTCCTCGCCGGGACGC
>MGMJ01000050.1:0-443 GCA_001794945.1 Chloroflexi bacterium GWC2_73_18 | reverse complement strand
GGGAGCGGCTCGCCGCAGGCGCCAGGACCGCGGTCCACGTAGCGGTGGACGGACGCGCCGCGGGCACGATCGGGGTCGCCGACCGGCTCAAGCCGACCTCGGCCGAGGCGATCGGCCGCCTGCGCGCGCTCGGGCTCGAGGTCGTCATGCTGACCGGCGACGGGCGAGCCACTGCCGCCGCGATCGCCCGCGAGGTGGGCATCGAGCGCGTCATCGCCGAGGTGCTGCCGGCCGACAAGGCCGACGCGGTCGCCTCGCTGCAGGGCGCTGGGCAGGTCGTGGCGATGGTCGGCGACGGGATCAACGATGCGCCGGCCCTGGCCCGGGCCGACGTCGGGATCGCCATGGGCACCGGCACCGACGTCGCCATGGAGGCGGCGGCCGTGACCCTGATGCGCGGCGACCTGCGCGGGGTCGCCGAGGCGATCGACCTCTCGCGCCGG
>MGMJ01000049.1:11179-25614 GCA_001794945.1 Chloroflexi bacterium GWC2_73_18 | reverse complement strand
ACGTCTCACCACGCGAGACGGTCTCACACGAGGCCAATCTGAACGTGGAACCGGGGAGATCAGCCGCGATCAGGGCTGGAACTTCGGTCTAGCGCCCCGAAGGAGCGGGGCTCAGCCGCCGCGGACGGCGAGCCAGAAGACGGCCGCGGTCGCCAGGCCGATTGCCACCCCGAGCGCCGAGGCGCCCCAGGCGCGCACGTCGAACGGTCCGAGCGCCTCGCCCTCCTCCTCGTGGCCGGCGTGCGTCGCGTGCGTTTCGTCCATTCGCGACTCTCCTCCGCGGCGACCGCCCGCCGCCCTACGGCAGCAGGTCGGTGCTCACCAGGTCGTCGACGACGACGGGGCCGGCGACGAGGCCGGGGAGCGACTGCATGAACGTGAGCGAGGCGCTCCAGGCGGCCCGGTCGATCGCCCCGAAGCCGTTCGCCAGAGTGTACGTGCTCTTCCAGGTGTCGATCGTCGCCTCGAGGACGGCGAGCTGCATCTCGCGATCGGCACCCAGCTCCGGGACGCGCCGGATGGCGGCGTCGAGTCCGAGCTTCGGGTCGGCCGCGATCTCGTCCATGGCGCGCAGCGTCGCCGCCGCGAACCGGGCGAGCGCGTCGCGCTTCAGCTGGAGCGTCGCGTCCCCGGTGGCGAGGCCGGGGCCCGGGAGCGGCGTCACCTCGTCGACGCGGAGCACGGTGACCGGCGTGCCGCGGCGTTCGGCCTGGAGCGGCTCGTTGTTGACGAAGCCGGTCGCCGCCTCGACCCGGCCCTGCTCCACGGCGGCGCCCTGGCCGAAGTCGGGGAAGTCGACGAGCGTGACGTCGTCGAGCGTCAGGTGGGCCGAGGCGAGGAGCGCCTGCAGCATGATGTAGCTCGAGCCGTAGCGGCCGGGGATGCCGACGGTGCGGCCCTTGAGGTCCGCCGGGACGCGGATGCCGGTCTTCTCGAGGGCGAAGACGACCGACGGGAACCTCGCGTAGACGGTGGCGACGTAGCGGATCGGGATCCCCTGGGAGCGGGCGGTGATGACGCTGGTGCCGTCGGCCATGCCGACGTCGATGGCGCCCTGCCCCACCAGCGGCACGAGGTCGGGATCGATCTTGTTCTCGAGGGTCACCACCAACCCCGCCTCGCGGTAGTAGCCGCGCTCGTCGGCCAGGTAGAAGGGGGCGAACTGCACGCTCGGGATGAAGCCGAGCCCGACCCGCAGCGCGACCGGCGTCGCCGGCGGGGTCGGGGTCGGCGTGGGCGGCGGGGCCGTCGGCTCGGACGAGGGCGCTTCGAGCGCGGTGCAGGCGGCGGCCACGAGCAAGGCGACCAGGGCGACCAGGGCGAGAGCGGTCGGGTGTCTGCGGTCCAACGATGCCTCCTGTGTGGGTCGGTCGAGTTCAGCGGGCACCGACGAGCCGGCGCTCGACGACGACGACAAGGCCGTAGAGCGCCAGGCCGAGCCCGGCGATGGTGAGCAGCGTGGCGAAGAGGAGCGGCGTGTCGAAGGCTCCGCCGCGGGCGATGTTGACGAGGACACCGAGCCCCCGGTCGCCGCCGGCCCACTCCCCGACGATCGCGCCGATCACGGCCAGCGTGATCCCGATGCGCAGTCCACCGAAGATCGACGGGAGCGCGGCGGGGAGCTCGAGGCGGGTCACGATCTGGCGCCGCGTGGCCCGCAGGCTGCGCAGCATCTCGACCAGGCGCGGGTCGACGGAACGGATCCCCACCATCGTCACGATGGCGACCGGGAAGAAGACGATGAGGGCGCACACGATCACCTTGGCGACGATCCCGGTGCCGAACCAGAGGGCGATCAGCGGCGCCAGGGCCAGGACCGGCGTCGCCTGGGCGGCGACGAGATAGGGCGAGAGGAAGCGCTCGACGATCCGCGAGCGCGCCAGCGCGTAGCCGGCGACGAGGGCCAGACCGGCTCCGACGGCGAAGCCGAGACCGATCTCGAGGAGCGTCACCTGGGCGTGCTTCCAGATCGTGCCGTCGCCCCAGGCCCCGGCCAAGCGCGCCGCCACCGTCTCGGGCGCCGGCAGGATGTACGGCGGCAGGCCGCTCACCCAGACGAGCGCCTTCCAGGCGAGGACGAAGCTGACCGCCGCGGCGCCGATGAGCGCGACGTCCGTCAGCCGGCCGCGCGGTGGAACGAGGCGCTTCATCGCTCGTGCTCCCGGCTGTGCTCCCGGCCGAACGGGTCGAACCAGGCCGGCCGTCCGACCGCCTCGATGCCCTCGAGGAGCGCCTCCGCGTCGCTCCCCGGCAGGCGCCCGGGCACGATCGCTCCGGTCGCGTCGCGGACGTCGTCGGTGGCGCCGCGCAGATGGGCGCGGACGCGCGCCGCGGTCGTGGAGAGGGCGGCCGATTCGGGCGTGCGAAGCGTCCGCTGGCGCGGCAGGTCCACCGGCAGGTCGGCTACGACGCGGGCGGGGCGGGGCGAGAGGACGATCACCCGGTCGGCCAGGAAGACCGCCTCGGCGATGGCGTGGGTCACCAGCACGCTCGTCGTCGGCGTCTTCTCCCAGAGACGGAGCATCTCGGCGTTGAAGCGCTCGCGGGTGAGCGCGTCGAGGGCGCTGAACGGCTCGTCCATGAGCAGGACCTGCGGGCGGAGCGCGAGGGCACGGGCGATGGCGAGCCGCTGACGCATCCCGCCGGAGAGCTGCGCCGGACGGACGTCCGGGACGTCCGCCAGGCCGACGAGCTCGAGCAACTCCTGGACGCGTACCCGGCGGTCGGCCGCGCTCCAGCCGGCCAGCTCGAGCGGGAGGCCGACGTTGGCGCGCACGCCGAGCCAGGGGAGCAGGCGCGGCTCCTGGAAGACCATGCCGATCCGCGGGTCGGGCCCGGTCACCGGCCGATCGCCCAAGACGACCGACCCCTCCGTCGGCGGCAAGAGTCCCGCCAGGATGCGCAGGAGCGTGCTCTTGCCACAGCCGTTCGGCCCCACCACGGCGACGACCTCCCGTTCGGCGACCGCGAGGCTGACGTCCGCGATCGCCTCGAGCGGCGCGGCGGCATCGACGAAGACGCGGCGAAGACGCGCCGCCGTAACGGCCGGCGGCGCGGGTCCGCTCCCCCGGCTCGGGGGAGCGGTGGCGGTCTCGGTGGCGGGGAGCGCGCCCAGGGTCGTCGGTCCTCCGATGGCGGCCGCGCCGGGGATCGGAGCGAAGAGGGGAGGAGGGAAGCGACACGCGCGCGGGCGCGACACCCGCCCGGATGCCGGCCCCATCGACGCGCCTCTCTCTTCTCCCATCCGGACTGTGACCGTCGGCTCCCTGCCAGGGGATCCACCGGCGCCGCGGATCGGACGCGGACGTCGGGTCGTGGGCTGGCTCGCCGGGCTGGCGCCCGGTCCGCCGACCACCGGTCGGGACTTCCACCCGACCCCGAAGGCGAGGCGTTCTTCGATTGGCTTGCGAAACTGTAGCGGAATATCGCGGGGAGCGTCCACACCGAGGTGCGTGGAGTGGAGCGGCGCCACGTCTGAACTGGGCGAGCCGGCAAGGAGGGAGCCCCATCCGGCACGCTGGTGGGGTCACCTCACGCCCGCCGCTGGAGGAGCTCGCGGTGGAGAGCATGGTCGTCGGCGCGGGTCGTCGGCGGCCCGGCCCGTCACGCCTACGACCGTGGCTCGTTCGAGGAACGGGACGCGGGCCGGGGGCGGCGCTCGGCGTCGCCGTCGCGCGTCTGCGAGCGTGGCTCCGTGCGGCTCTCTGCCCCTCGCCGCGCCTCCGAAGGCGGCGGACGGCGAAGCGCCGGTCGTCCTGTTCCGTCGAACGACGGTGGGTCGTATCCGGGACGGGGCGGACGACCGAGGGTCGCCGGCGGCCGTCGCTCGCCCGAGCAGCTCGGCCGCTGCCCCGAACCGCCGGCCTCGCGTGGGACCGAGCGGTCGACGCGGACCGGGTCGCCCGGCGCGCCGCCGCTCATCCTCCGCCTCCGGCTGCCGCGCCGCAGCGGCACCTGGGCCCGCCACCGGTCGGAGCGCTTCGCTTCACCGGTCCGCCCCTGGCCATCTGCCGCCTGACTCGGCACAGAAGATGGGATGCTTCCTGCATGGAGTGGAGCGGCGCGCCGTGCTGACGATCGTCCTGACACGCCACGGCCGCACGCCGCGCTCCGAGCCCGAGCAGCACCTCGGGCAAGGGGTCGACGTCGGACTCTCGGCCGAGGGGCAGACGGAGGCGCAGGCGCTGGCGCGCCGGCTCTCGGAGGTCGGCTTCGACCGGGTCGTGACCAGTCCTGCCCGGCGCGCTCGCGAGACGGCCGAGATCCTCTGTCGCGGGCGGGACGGTCCGACGCTCGAGGAGGATGCGCGCCTGGCCGAAATGGACTACGGCGCGTGGGAGGGGCTCACCTACGAGCAGATCGACGCGCGCGACGGCGCGTACCGCCGGCGTTGGGAGAAGGATCCGGCGGCACTCGCCTGTCCCGGCGGCGAGTCCGGCGACCAGGTCGCGGCGCGCGCCCGGTCGTTCCTGGCCGACGCGATCTCGCGGGGCCCGGAAGGGGGGCGCATCCTCGTCGTCGGCCACGCCACGCTGGGCCGGATCCTCCTCTGCCTCGCCCTCGGCATCCCGGGCCGCGACTTCCGACGCCGGTTCCGGCAGGACCCGGCGAGCCTCACCGTCCTCCGCTTCCCCGGGAGCGTCGAGGACGGCGCGCTTCTCCTCGTCGCCAACGATACCGCGCACCTGGGCGACACCCGCGGCGGCTGGGGATGACGACCCTCAGCCCGAGCGCCGTGGCCGCACGAAGCCCAGGGCGAGGAGCGCCGGGGCGCCGGCGCAGGCGGCGCCGAGCCAGAAGGGAGCGGCGGGGTCCACGGCGTCCCAGGGGAGGCCCGCGACGATCGAGGCGGGCAGCAGCAGGAGCCCGACGACCGCGTTGACGATCCCGTAGCCGGTGGCGCGCAGCTCGAGCGGCGCCAGGTCGGCCACGAGCGCCCGCCCGACCGCCTCGCTCATCCCCGTAGTACACGCCGTAGGCCAGCCAGAGGCTCAGGCCGCGCCCTCACGCCGCCAGCCGGGTCGGCCGAGATGCCACCAGACGTAGAGCGCGACCGCCAGCACGACCGCCGCCGCGATCACGAAGTCGAACGGCGCCAGCAGGTCGCGGATCTCCTCCCACCGCGCCCCGAACGCGCTCCCCGCCCAGACGAGCAGGATCGACCAGAGGAAGGCGCCCAGCGTCGAGTAGAGGACGAACTTCGCGAAGGGCATGCGCGCCACGCCGGCGGGGAAGCTGATGAAGGTGCGCACGATCGGCATCAGGCGGCTGAAGAAGGCGGTCGGCGCACCCCAGCGTGCGAACCAGTGCTCCGCGATATCGAGGTCGTGGTGGCGGATCAGCAGGTACTTCCCGTAGCGCTCCAGGAAGGGGCGCCCACCGTAGCGCCCGACGGCGTAGGCGATGATCGAGCCGGTCGTGTTGCCGGCGGTGCCGACGACGACGGCGATCCAGAAGTCCCACGGCCGGCCCGTCAGGGGCTCGAGCTGGCTCGAGTCGGAGACGAGGAAGCCGGCGAAGGGGAGGATCAGCTCCGAGGGGAGCGGGATCATGGCGCTCTCGATCGTCATCGCCACGTAGACGCCCACGTAGCCGACCGCGCCGTAGAGCTGCTCCAGGAAGGGGATGACGAACTGGTCGATGAAGCCGGTCACTGGCCGGCCAGTCTAGCGGAGGGGGCGGCCCGGAGGGGGTCGCTGGGCGCGGCCGGCGACGCGTCGAACGACCGACGTTCTGCTGGGCAGCACAAAACGCCGCTCGCCCGTGCGGTCGGTCGGCGAGGCGGCCGTCCCAGGCCGTCGATGCCTCGTCGCACGTCCTCGAAACGCGCTGACCGCGGGTGCCGGGCGTCGGCCGGCCGCTCGGTCCGTCCCCAGGCGGCCGATCGGTCCGCTTGGCGGTCGCTGGCGATCGAGCGGGCGCCCGACGCCTGTCGCTTGTTCTGCTGGCCAGGACGTCGGCCGGGCTGAGGCCGCCCTTCGGCCCGGCGAGCGCCGGTCGGCCGTGCGCGCCGCCCCGCCGCCGAACCTGGCCGTCCCGTGGCGGTATCCTCAGTCGCGTGGTGGAGATCCTCCTCACCGGGCGTGACCTGACGATCGAGCAGGTCGTCGCCGTGGCGCGGGAAGGGGCGACGCCCGTCCTCGCCCCGGAGGCCCGGACGCGGATGGAGGCGAGCCGGGCCGTCATCGAGGAACTCGTCGCCCGTGGAGAAACGGTCTACGGCGTAACCACCGGCTTCGGCGACCTCTCCACGCGCCACATCCCCCCGGCCGACGTCGACCGGCTCCAGGAGAACCTCCTCGTCAGCCACGCCGTCGGGGTCGGGCCGCGCGCCGACCGCGAGACGGTGCGCGCCATGCTGCTGCTGCGGGCGAACACCCTGGCGCTTGGCTATTCGGGCTGCCGGCCGCTCATCGTCGAGCGCCTCCTCGACTTCCTGCGGCTGGGGATCCACCCGGTCGTCCCGGAGCAGGGCTCCGTGGGCGCGTCCGGGGACCTCGCGCCCCTGGCCCACCTGGCCCTCCCCATCATGGGGCGCGGCGCTGTGGAGAAGGGGCGGCACGAGATGCCGGCGCTGATCGCCCTGCGGGAGGCCGGCCTCGAGCCGATCCGCCTCACCGCCAAGGAGGGACTCGCCCTCCTCAACGGGACGCAGATGATGACCGCCATCGGGGTCCTCCTCCTCTCCGACGCCGAGCGGCTCGTGCGGACCGCCAGCGTCACGGCGGCGATGAGCGTCGAGGCGCTCCTCGGCACCGACGTCGCCTTCTCGGCCGCCTACCAGGCGACCCGCCCGCATCCCGGGGCCATGTCGGTCGCGGCCGAGCTGCGGCACCTCCTGCGGGACTCGCAGGTGATCGCGGCCCACCACGGCGAAGCGCACAAGGTGCAGGACCCCTACTCGATCCGCTGCGTCCCCCAGGTCCATGGCGCCAGCCGCGACGCGCTCGCCCACCTGCGGCGCGTCCTCGAGGTCGAGATCGACAGCGCCACGGACAACCCGCTCGTCTTCGCCGAGGCCGAGGCCGACCCGACCGCCCTGGCGACCGGCGGCGGGCGGGTCATCTCGGGCGGCAACTTCCACGGCCAGCCGGTGGCGCAGGCGCTCGACTTCGCCAAGATCGCCCTCGCCGAGCTCGGGGCGATCAGCGAGCGGCGGACCGCGCTCCTGATCGACGGGCGGCTCTCCGGCCTGCCGCCCTTCCTCGTGCGCGACCCGGGCGTGAACAGCGGGATGATGCTGCTCCAGTACACCGCGGCGTCGCTGGTGAGCGAGAACAAGGTGCTGGCCCATCCCGCGTCGGTCGATTCGATCCCCACCTCGGCGAACCAGGAGGATCACGTCTCGATGGGGGCAACTGCCGCCCGCCAGGCACGCGAGATCCTGCGGAACGCCGAGATGGTGCTGGCGCTGGAGCTCCTCTGCGCCGCGCAAGGGCTCGACTTCCGGCGCCGGCTCTCCGGCGGGCTGCGCCCGGGGTTGGGCGTCGCCGAGGCGCACCGTCGCGTCCGCGATCGGATCGAGCACCTCGAGACCGACCGCGAGCTTGGAGCGGACATCGCCGCCGCCATCGAGCTCGTCCGGACGGGAGCGCTGGCCGACCTGGCGGGGTAGCTCCGCAGGAAGCCCCGCGGGCCGGGTGCCGGCCCTCGTGCCCGCCCGTGCCCCGGCGTACACTCGGGTCGTGGGCGAGATCCGGATCGTCGATGTCACGGACGAGGCGAGCTTCGGCCTCGTCCCGCCCTGCGCCGACCCGGGCTTCGACCACCGGACGTGCGACTACTGGGAGAACGAGTTCGGCGGCTCGAAGGCGGCGCGGGCGAGCTGGCTGGCGTCGGGCGAGCCGGAGGCGCCGGCCCGGCCCGACCTGGCTGGCAACCCCTTTGCGCCGCGCGGCCCCAGCGCCGTTCCCGACTGGCTGACGGGTGGCGGGGACGAGCCGGCCGACAACCCCTTCGCGCCGCGCCGGACCGTCGAGCGGCCGCGCACCGCCGGCGTGCCGCGCAAGCTCGCGCTCCTCGATCGGGGGCGCGGCGTCTTCGGCTCGTACGCCAAGGCGCTCCTTCTCGACGGAGAGCCGGCCGCCTATGCACAGTTCGGGCCACTGTCAGCGTATCCGCGGGCCCGGCAGATCCGCGAGCTCTACCCGCAACTCCCCGCCAGCCCGCTCCCCGCCATCATCACCTGCATCGCCACCACGCGGGAGGCGAGTCACGGCGGGCACGCGAAGCTGCTCGTCGAGGCGGTCTGCGACGACCTGGCCGGCCGTGGCTTCAGCGCCGTCGAGGTCTACCCCGAGGCGGGGGCTCACCCGGAGCGGACGAGCGCCGCTTCGCCGCGCTTCTGGCGGTCGGTCGGCTTCGCGCTGGCGGCCGACGACGACCGCTTCCCCGTGATGCGCCGGGAGCTTTGAGGGCCGAGGCGCGCCGGGTCAGACGCCCAGCTCGCGGAGCAGCCAGACCGCCAGGACGCGAGCGCACGCCGCGACCTCGTCGAGCGAGACGTGCTCGTCGGTCGCGTGGGCGACGCGGACGTCGCCCGGCCCGAACATGACGGTCGGGGTCCGACCCTGGTCCAGGAGGAGGCGCATGTCCGAGCCGTACGGGACGCCGACGAGGCGTGGACGACGGCCGAGGACGTCGGCGGCGGCCGTGGCGAGGCCGGTCGGCAGGGGATGGTCGGGCGGCAGGAACGCGGAGTCGAACCGGCCGCCGGCGGCCTCGACGGTCGCGGGGTGGTCGCGCAGCCACTCGTCCGTGGCGCAGGCACGGGCGATCGCCGCTCTCAGCTCCGCCTCGGCTCCGTCCGCGGTCTGGCCGAGGCGGACGCCGTAGCGACCCTCGGCGACGATCCGATCGGGGAGGGTCGAGGCCCAATCGCCGCCGGCGACCTTGCCGATGATCGTCGGGTAGGGGAGACCGAGCGGCTGCATCTGCGGCGGGAGCGTGGCGGGGTCGTTCCGTACCGCCTCGTCGGCGCGGAGCGCCTTGTGGAGCACGAAGAGCTTGTCGAGCGCCGAGACGCCCTCGCGCCTGGTCGCGGCGTGGGCGGCGCGCCCGGGGACGGTGAGCCGGAAGGTGATCGCGCCGGCCTGGGCGGTCACGATCTCCAGGCGGGTCGGCTCCGCGATGACGGCGACGTCGGCGGTGTGGCCGGCACGGATCGCGGCGAGCATCCCGGCGCCGCCATCCTCCTCGGAGGGAACGGAGAGGAGGAGCGCCTCGCCCGCAGGTTCCGTTCCGGCCGCGGCGACCGCCGCCGAGACGGCCCGCAGCGCCTCGAGCGCCGCCACGAGCCCGCCTTTCATGTCGCAGGCGCCGCGGCCGTGGAGGGAGCCGTCGCGGATGACCGGTTCGAACGGCGGGGAGCACCACCGCCCGGGATCCCCCGGCGGGACGACGTCGACGTGCCCGGCGAGCATGACGCGCCTCCCCGGCCGCGAGCCCGGCAGCCGCCCCACGACGATCGGCAGGATCGTACGCTCCACCTCCATGCCTGGGAAGTCGGGGTCGGCGGCGATCGTGGCCGGGTCGGCGGGGAGCAGCCCGACCTCGAGCCCGGCCCGCTCGGCGAGCCGGGCGAGCGCCTGCTGGGCCGCCTCCTCGTCGCCGGTGACGCTGGGGATCGCGACGAGGGCGGCGAGGTCCTCGGCGATCCGCTCGGGGTCGACCGCGGCGACGGCGGCCGACTCGATCGGGCGGAGACCGCCCGGGCGGTCGGTCACCCGCGGAGGATCGGGCGGGTGAGGCAGGTCGGTCCTCCGCCGCCGTTGATCGCCACCTCCGAGCCGTCGAAGGTGTGGACCTCGCAGCCCCGATCGGCGAGCGCCCTCGCCGTCCGGTCGTTGCCGGCGAGCATGACCGCGACCCCCGGCCGGACGGCGAGGACGTTGGTGGCGAGGGTCTCCCACTCCTCCTCCGGAACGGCCACGAGGTCGACCTCGCGCTCGCGCAGCAGCTCGTGGAGCCCCGACGGGAGGAGCGGCAGGTAGACGACGGCGAGGTCGTCGGCGACCGGCGAGATCAGGCTCAGGAGGTGGAGGCAGACGGAGGGGCCCTCGCCGTAGGGGACGTCGAAGAGGTGGACCCCGCCCCCGACCAACGCGGCGAGCTGCCCGGCGCCGGCGCGGTTGGTGCGGAGCGAGCGGCCGATGCAGAAGGTGTCGCGATCCAGCCAGAAGGTATCGCCGCCGTCGGCCGTGCCGGGCGCCACGATCCGCCCGGCGATCGGGATCGACTCGGCCTCGAACCAGCGGCCGAGGGCGGCCTCCTCGCCGAGCCGGTTCGGCTTGCCCGAGCGGAGGAGGATCGCCCCACGGTCGGTCACCAGCGCCGGGTCGAAGGTGTAGACGAGGTCGGGGCTGAACGTCTCCTCTCCGAGCTCGCGGACCCGGACGCCGAGCCGAGCGAGGAGGTCGCAGTACGCGTCGTGCTGGCGCTGCGCCAGGGCGAGGTCGACAGGGCGGAGGAAGCCGTGCGCCCGCTCACCGAAGGCGGCACCGAACGTGGGCCCGGGGCGCTTGACGAGCACCTCGCGAAGCGGCGCGACCATGCTCTGCGCGCCGAAACGGCGGGGCGCGGGCGCGGTCGCGGTGTTGGGGCCTCCGGCGGCGGCCTTGGGGGCGGGAATCGGCCCTTCGCGCATGGCGGCGACGATACACTCTCGGCCGGATGCGGATCAGGATCGGCACGGGCGTCTCCTCCCAGCGGACCGACTGGCCGGCGCTCCGCGATGTGGCGATCGCGGCCGAGCGCGCCGGGCTCGATTCGCTCTGGACGTGGGACCACCTGCTCGCCGACGAGGGCCCCTGGGAGCAGCCGATCCTCGAGGGCTGGAGCGTCCTCGCCGCCTGGGCCGCGGTGACGGAGCGGGCGACCCTAGGCCTCCTCGTCGCCGCCAACACGTTCCGCAATCCCGGGCTCACCGCCAAGCTGGCGACGACGCTCGACCACCTGAGCGGCGGGCGCGCCGTCCTCGGCATCGGCGGTGGCTGGTTCGATCGTGAGCACGAGGCGTTCGGGATCGACTTCGGGTCGGGCTTCGGCGAGCGGCTCGACCGGCTCGACGAGGCGGTCATGCTGATCCGCCGCCTCCTCGACGGCGAGCGTGTCACCCACGAGGGGCGCTTCTACACGATGCGCGACGCGCTGGTGGAGCCCCGACCCCTGCAGGCACGGCTCCCGATCCTGATCGGCGGGCGGGGGCGGAAGAAGACCCTGCGCATCGCCGCGAAGTACGCCGACCACTGGAACATCTGGAACGAGTTCGGCTCGGCCGAGCTGGCGATCGACCTCGCCGGCGTCCTCGACGCGCACTGCGGCGACGTCGGGCGCGACCCGGCGGCGATCGAGCGGAGCTTCTCCCAGGAGGGGATCATCCGCGACGACCCGGCCGAGGCGCGCCGCGTCTTCGCGACGGCCTACCGCGGCCACGGCCTCGACCCCGACGCCGGTGTCTTCGCTCTCTGCGGCCCGCCCGATCTCGTCGCCGACGGCCTCCGCCCGCTGATCGAGGCGGGTTTCCGCCATTTCATCTGGGTCCTCCGCACCCCCTACGACACCGAGACCCTCCAGCGGCTGGGGGAGGTGCGGGCGATCCTGGAGGGGTAGGGGCGGCCGCTCCATCCGACCGGACGGCCATCGGTGGCCGTGATCCCGTGGTGCATCATCAGAGCCACGAGCACGCTCGGCCCGCCGTCGAAGGCGGGCGCATCGCCCGGGGCAAGCTCATTCGTGCCCGCAGCGATGTATCAGAGGATCAGTCGAGGCGGAGGGCCAGATCCCCGCGGTATCGCAAGGCGAATCACTACCGCGCTGACCGCTTGCCGGCCTCCCCGCGGCGGGTGTACCGTCGGGCCGCGGGTGACACGAGAAGGGGTGGCGCGATGACTCTGACCACGAGCGGGCCCCGGACCGTCCGGGCGCCGCGCGGGCCCGAGATCTCCTGCCGCGGCTGGCCGCAGGAGGCCGCCCTGCGGATGCTGATGAACAACCTCGACCCAGAGGTCGCCGAGCGACCCGACGATCTCGTCGTCTACGGCGGGACGGGCAGGGCCGCCCGCAGCTGGGGCGCCTTCGACGCGATCGTGCGCGAGCTCCGCCGGCTCGGCGACGACGAAACGCTCCTCGTCCAGTCGGGCAAGCCGGTCGGCGTCTTCCGGACTCACGAGTGGGCGCCCCGCGTGCTGATCGCCAACGCCAACCTGGTCGGCCGCTGGTCGACCTGGGAGGTCTTCCGCGAGCTGGAGCGGGCGGGCCTCACGATGTTCGGCCAGATGACGGCCGGGTCGTGGATCTACATCGGGACGCAGGGGATCCTGCAGGGGACCTACGAGACGTTCGCCGAGGCGGCGCGCCAGCACTTCGGCGGCACGCTGCGGGGGCGCGTCGTGCTGACCGCCGGGCTCGGCGGGATGGGCGGGGCTCAGCCGCTCGCCGTCACCATGAACGAGGGGGTGGCGCTGGTGATCGAGGTTGACCCGGCGCGCGCCGAGCGACGCCGCCAGATCGGCTACGTCGACCGCCTGACGCGCGACCTCGACGAGGCGCTCGGCTGGGTGCGGGCCGCGGCCGCGGCCGGGGAGACGCTCTCGGTCGGGCTGGTCGGCAACGCCGCCGAGATCGAGCCCGAGCTGGTCCGGCGCGGGGAGCGCTTCGATCTCGTCACCGACCAGACGTCGGCCCACGACGAGCTGAACGGCTACGTCCCGGGCGGGATGCCGTTCGAGGCTGCGCTGGAGCTTCGGAAGACCGACCCGGACGAATACGTGCGCCGCTCATTCGCCTCGATGGCCGACCACGTGCGGGCCATCCTCGCGCTCCGCGCGGCCGGCTCGATCGCCTTCGACTACGGCAACAACCTGCGCGCCCAGGCGCAGCGCGCCGGCGTCGAGGACGCGTTCGCCTACCCGGGCTTCGTGCCGGCCTACATCCGCCCGCTCTTCTGCGAGGGGAAGGGACCTTTTCGCTGGGCGGCGCTCTCGGGCGACCCGGAGGACATCCGCGCGACCGACCGGGCGATCCTCGAGCTCTTCCCCGACGACCCGTCGCTCCGCCGCTGGATCGAGATGGCCGAGGCGCGCGTCCCCTTCCAGGGGTTGCCGGCACGGATCTGCTGGCTCGGCTACGGCGAGCGGGCGAAGGCCGGGCTCCGCTTCAACGAGATGGTCGCGCGCGGGGAGCTCCGGGCGCCGATCGTGATCGGGCGCGACCACCTCGACGCGGGCTCGGTCGCCTCACCCAACCGGGAGACGGAGGCGATGCGCGACGGATCGGACGCGATCGCCGACTGGCCGCTTCTCAACGCGCTCGTCAACACCGCCGCCGGCGCGACCTGGGTGAGCATCCACCACGGCGGGGGCGTGGGGATCGGCTACGCGCAGCACGCCGGCATGGTCGTCGTCGCTGACGGGACCGACCTTTCAGCGCAGAAGCTGGAGCGCGTCCTGACGACCGACCCGGGGATGGGGATCGTCCGCCACGCCGACGCCGGCTACGAGCGCGCGATCGAGGTCGCCCGCCAGCGCGGCGTGCGGGTGCCGATGCTCGAGGAGCGCTGACGCTGTCGGGCGCGGTCGGGCGCCGGGCGCCCGAGCCGGCTCAGGACCCGCCCCGCTCTAGTCCTCGCAGATGAGCCACTTGCCGCCTTCGTTCACGAGCTGGGTCGTCTCGTCCATGTCCTGGCTCTGGGTGAAGGCGTCCGAGAACTGGTTGAGGGCGGCGTCAACCATCTGGTCGGTCGCCTCGATCCCCTGCTGCTTCAGGAGGTCGCGGACGATCTCCCGCAGCACGGCCGGATCGACCTTCATCGACACCTTGCCCTTGATGGAGACGGTCGCCTTGTCTCCGCTCCGGCTGACTTCCTTCACCTCGAGGTTCTCGAACTTGATCGTCATGCCGTCGACGATCTTCTTCGGGTCGACGCCCTCGGCCGCCCCGGTGAAGGCCTTGCTGAGGTCGAACTGGTCGGTCACCTGCTGGCGCTTGGCGGCGCAGGCGTAGTCGGCGACCTTGTCGAACTGCTTGGCCTCGACCAGCCCGACGACCGTCTTGACGGTGGCGACGGGGTCGCCCGTGGCACCGCCGGTGCACGCACCGAAGACCGTCGCCGCGGCGATGATGAGCGTGATCAGGACGCGCGTACAGCTCCGCATCTCTCGTCCTCCATTCCCCCGGTTGGCCTTGCCTCGCCGCTCCTGGCGCGGCGACGTGGCGGCAGTCTAGGGCACCCGGCGCAAGCCTACTCCGGTACGGACGTAAGGGGACGGTGTCCGGCGCAGGGACCCGATTCGGCTACGTCGCTCGACGTAGCGGCCGACCTACCAGATCCCCACCGCGCTCGCCAGGCGGACCGCCTCGGCCGGGTCGCCACTCCAGGCGGGGCCGTGACCGGGCAGGATCGTCGTGACGGGCAGGTCGCGGATCCGCTCGAGCGA
>MGMJ01000049.1:5785-11128 GCA_001794945.1 Chloroflexi bacterium GWC2_73_18 | reverse complement strand
GCCGGTCGCGCCACTGAAGATGTCGAGCGTAACGAGCGCGTCGCCGGAGAAGAGGACGGCGCGCTCCGCCAGGACGAAGCCGCTCGAGCCGGCAGTGTGGCCCGGGAGATGGACCACGCGCGGCGTACCCGGGACATCGAGGGTCGTGCCGTCGCCGAACGTCTCGGCGGCGAGGATCCGCGGCGAGCCGTCGCGCCCCCCGACGCGCAGCCACTCGACGAGGAAGCGGAGGCCAGCGAGGCCGGAGCTTGCGTAGCTCTCCTCGTTGCGGGGTCTTGGCGCGCGCCCCGTCGCCACGCCGAGGTCGTCGGTGTGGATGCAGAGGCGGCGCCCGTCGTCGCGGCGGAGCCGCTCGGCCGCGCCGAGATGGTCGTCGTGCGCGTGGGTCAGGAGTATCGCCTCGACGTCGAGGACGCTGCGCTCCAGGGCGGCGAGCCCGTCACGGATCCACCGGTAGCTGGCCGGGATCCCCGTGTCGACGAGGGTGACCCGCCCCGCCTCCTCGACCGCGTAGAGGTTGAGGAACGAGCGGCCGAGGTCGTGGATGCGGTCGGCGACCTGGGTCATCGGTTGTGCAACGATACCGGCCGTGGCGAAGCTGGTCGAGTGCGTTCCCAACTTCAGCGAGGGTCGTCGCCCCGCGGTGCTGGCGCGCCTTCGCGCGGCGATCGAGCGGACGCCGGGGGCGCACTTCCTCGACCAGACGGCCGATATCGACCACAACCGGAGCGTGATCACCTTCGCCGGTGAGTCGGGCCCGGTGACGGCCGCCATGGAGCGGGCGGTCGAGGCCGCCGTCGAGCTGATCGACATGGAGCGCCACCGGGGCGAGCACCCGCGGATCGGCGCCATCGACGTCATCCCCTTCGTGCCGCTCGGAACGACCACGCTTGACGAGTGCGTCGAGCTGGCGCGCGCCTTCGGAAAGCGGGTCGCCGAGCGCTTCGGGCTGCCGGTCTACCTCTACGCCGCGGCCGCCACGCGTCCCGACCGGGCCCGCTTGGCCGACATCCGCCGCCCCCAGTACGAGGGGCTCAAGGTCGAGATCGATGAGCACGGCCGAGAGCCCGACTTCGGGCCGGCGCGGATGCACCCGACCGCCGGCGCGGTGGCGGTCGGCGCGCGCCCCTTCCTGATCGCCTACAACATCAACCTCGAGACGTCCGACGTCGACCTGGCCAGGCGGATCGCCCGGCGGATCCGCGAATCGTCGGGCGGGCTGCCGCGCGTCCAGGCGCTCGGGCTCTGGCTGGAGGAGCTCGGCTGCGCGCAGGTCTCCATGAACCTGCTCGACTTCTCGGTGACGCCGATCTGGCGTGTCTTCGAGGAGGTGCGCGGGCAGGCGGCCGACGAGGGGGTCGGCGTCCGTGAGTCCGAGCTGATCGGGCTGGCGCCGCTGGCCGCCTTCCTCGACGTCGCCGAGCGCGCCGAGGTCCCCCCGTCGCGCTCCCGCGAGACGCGGCTGGCCGCCGCCGCGGCCTGGCTCCGATTGCGCGACTTCGAGCCGACGATGGCGCTCGAGCTGCGCCTGGCGGCGGCGACGGGGGAAGGGCGGCCGACGGGACGGGCGGTGCGGCACCGGCCGGCCCCACCCTCGCCCGGCCGTCCGTGAGCGACGAAGGCCGCCCCTCGCCGCTCCCCGGCCTCCTCGTCACCGGCGCGGCCGAGGTCGTCACCATGCGAGGTGGGCTGCGGCGCGGCCCTGCCCAGGACGAACCCGCGGTGCTGCGCGCCCCATCGACGGACCCCGGCGACCCGCGCGCCCCGGCCCTCGCCGCCTGGGAGGGGCGGATCGTGGCGGTCGGGCCCGGCGACGAGGTGCGCCGGGCGATCCAGGCGGGGGGCTACCCGGCCGACCGGTTCGCCGTCGTCGACGCGCACGGCGGGACGGTCACCCCCGGGCTGATCGACCCGCACACCCACCTCCTCTTCGCCGGCACCCGCGAGGGCGAGATGCGACTCCGCCAGCGGGGCGCCTCCTACCTCGAGATCCTCGGCGCGGGCGGCGGCATCCTCTCCACCGTCGCCGCGACACGCGCGGCGAGCGGCGACGAGCTGGCCGCCCACGGGCGCCGCTGGCTGGGCGAGATGCTCGCCCACGGGGTCACCACGGTGGAGGCGAAGTCCGGCTACGGCCTCGACGCCACCACCGAGCTGCGCCTCCTCGAGGTCGCCGAACGGCTCGGCCGCGAGGGTCCGATCGAGGTCGTCCCCACCTTCCTCGGCCTGCACGCCGTGCCGCCGGAGCTCCGCGACCGGCCGGACGGCGCCGACGCCTACGCCACCGCCGTCGCGACGGAGATGATCCCCGCCGTGCTGGAGCAGGGCTTCGCCCGCTCCTGCGACGTCTTCTGCGAGCGCGGCGTCTTCAGCGTCGAGCAGTCACGCCGCGTCCTGGCGGCCGGCGCCGCGCTGGGGCTGGCGCCGCGGCTGCACGCCGACGAGCTGGCCCCGTCGGGCGGGGCCGAGCTGGCGGCCGAGGTGGGCGCCCTCTCGGCCGACCACCTGGCGGTGCCGTCGTCCACCGGCATCGACGCCCTCGCGCGCGCGGCCGAGCGGTCGCGCCCGGTCGTCGCGACACTGCTCCCGGCGACGACGCTCTTCCTGATGAGCGGCCACTATGCTCCCGCCCGGGAGCTGATCCGGCGCGGCGTCCCGGTCGCCCTGGGAAGCGACTTCAACCCCGGCACCTCGCCGACGCCGAACCTGCCGCTCGTCCTCTCGGTCGCCTGCCTCCAGTTGAAGCTGACGCCGGCCGAGGCGCTGGCGGCCGTCACCGTCAACGCCGCCCACGCGCTCGGGCTGGGGGAGAGCCACGGGGCGCTGGAACCGGGCCGCCAGGCCGACCTCGTCGTCTGGGACGTGCCGGGCCACGCCCAGATCCCCTACTGGGTGGGGGCGAACCTGGCGCGGATCGTGGTGAAGGGCGGGCGCGTCGCGCACGCCCGCGAGTGAGCCGGCCGCCGGCCGGAGCCGGCGCCGCTCGGCTCAGCGCCTGGCGCTCACCTCAGCCGCGGCCGCGCGGCTCGATCAGGACCAGCGTCGTCTCCCCGGGGAGCGAGCTCGGCGTCACCGAGAGGCGCGCCTGGGGGATCGCCTCCTTGACCCCCATCTCGTGGAGGAAGCGCGCCAGGGCGACGTCGCAGTCCGACTCGCTGGCGCCGACGGCGAGCGGCACGACGAGCCTGGGGTCGAGCTGGGCGACCAGCTCGGCCGCCTTCGCCGCGCCGAGGTGCCCGCCGATGGGAACGCAGACGACGTCGATCGGTCCGAGTTCGCCGAGCTCGTCCTGGGTGAGCAGGTGGCCGACGTCGCCGAGATGGCAGGTGTGCAGGCCGTCGAGCTCGTAGACGAAGGCGACGTTCGGGCCGCGATCTGCGCCGGAGCGCTCATCGCGGTAGGTGCGCACCCCGGTGATGAGGATGTCGCGGACCTCGTACTCGCCCGGGCTGTCGAGGACGAAGGCGTGCTCCAGGCTGCTCGGGACGATGACGTGGCCGTCGCCCAGGGTCGTGATCGTCTTCGCCCGCTTCGGGGCGCCGGCCGGTGACGGCTCGCCGTGCGAGAAGGTGACCACGTCGGCGGTCAAGCCGCGGCCGGTCGGCCCCACCTCGGCCAGGAAAGGATCGGCCACCACGGTCGCGTCCCTGCCGCGCAGCCGGATGCAGAAACGGCCCTGCCAGGTCAGCTCCATGTGGGTGCGATTCTCCCATAGAAAGAACGAGGGGCACCGGCCGGGCGCCCCTCGTCCGAGGGAGGGAGGACGGAACTGGAAGGGAGGCTTCGCGGTTCCATCTGTAACCGTACTCGGCCGAGATGAAGCCACAAGACACCGACCGGTTAAGAAACGCAAACCCTGTAGCATCGGCGGCGTCATGAGCGAGCCGCCGGCCCTGCCCCCGATCGGCCCTGCGGCCGACTCCTCCACCGGGCCCCGCTGGCCCATCGCCGTCGCTTTCCTCGTGCTGATGCTCGTCGTTGGCGTCGCCGCCGGCTTCGGGGCCTACACGGTCATCTCGGTTCTCCGGTCCGCCGGCGCCAGCCCCTCGCCGAGCCCGACCGCGACCCCGAACGGCACTCCAGCCACGACGACGCCGCCGTCCGCCACACCGCCGGCGACCGCCACGCCCCGACCCTCGCCGCCCTCGCCCGCCGAGATCGAGGCCGAGATCGCCCGCATAGAACCGGCCGTCGCCGCCCTCCGCGGCCTCGAGCAGCGGCGGCCGGTCACCACGAGGTTGATCACGACCGCCGCGCTCCGCGAGCGGATCGCGCAGGAGTTCGCCGACGAGTACCCGGCCCAGGAGCTCGCCGACCTCGGGCGCCTCTACGAGGGGCTGGGACTCCTGCCGCCGGGAAGCGACCTGGGCGCCCTCTACCAGGACCTGCTCGGCGAGCAGGTGATCGGCCTCTACGACACGGAGGAGAAGGAGCTCTTCGTCGTCACCGACGGCCCGTTCGGCCCGCTGGAACGAGTCACCACGGCGCACGAGTACACGCACGCGCTCCAGGACCAGCACTTCGACCTGGACGCCTTCTTGCCCGAGGAGCACGATCAGGGCGACCGGACGATCGCCCGGCTTGCCGTCGGCGAGGGCGACGCGACGCTGGTGATGTTCGAATGGGCTCAGCAGGCGCTCTCCGCCGACGAGCTGCTCCAGTACCTCCGGTCGTCCCAGGATCCAGCCGCCCTCGAGCGCTTCGCCAAGATGCCAGCCATCCTGCGCGAGCCGCTCCTCTTCCCCTACTCGCAGGGCTTCGCCCTTGTCCAGGACAGGCAGGATGCCGGCGGCTGGGCGGCGGTCGACGCGCTCTACGCCGACCCGCCCGCGTCGACCGAGCAGCTTCTCCATCTCGAGAAGTACGCCGCGCACGAGGCGCCGGTCGAGGTCCGCCTGCCCGACGGGGTGGCGGCCGCGCTCGGGGAGGGCTGGTCGCTCGGTGTCGAGGACTCCTTCGGCGAGCTGGTGACGCGGATCTGGCTCGATGAGCAGCTCGGCGCCTCCGTATCGCGTGAGGCGGCCGCGGGCTGGGGCGGCGACCGCGTCGCCTTCTACCGCGGCCCGGACGATGCCTGGGCGATCGCCTGGGAGACGCACTGGGACTCGGGGGCCGAGGCCGACGAGTTCCGCGCGGCCGCGGCGCAAGTCGTCGGGGCGCTCGGCTCCGCCGAGGTGGCGACCCGCGACGGTGCCGTGTCCGTCCTCGTCGCCGTCGACGCGGCCACGCTGGCGGAGATCCAGGCGGCGCTCCGGGAGTAGACGGCGGCGTGGCGGCGATGACCGTCAGGCGGTCGAGCGACCACGGTCCCGGGTCGACGGCCCGGGACGTGGCCCCAGCCGC
>MGMJ01000049.1:0-5779 GCA_001794945.1 Chloroflexi bacterium GWC2_73_18 | reverse complement strand
GATCCTGCCGGCGGGGCGTCCCGCCCCCCGGCGCCGTCACATCGACTCGGGCGCCGAGATCCCCAGCAGGCCGAGTGCGCAGGCGATCGTCTGGCGCGCCGCGTCAACCAGCGCGAGCCGGGCGCGGCTCACGTCCGGGGCGGCCGCGTCCACCACGCGGCGGTCGCGGTAGAAGGCGTGGAAGACCGCAGCGAGCTCCTGGGCGTAGGCGGTCAGCTCGTGGTACTCGTGCGCGGCCGCGCCGTCCTCGACGACCTCGGGGAGGCGCAGAAGCGCACGGGCCAGGCCGAGCTCGATCGGGTCGCGCAGGAGCGTCGTGTCGCCGCCCTCCGCGGAGAGCCCCTTCTCGCGGGCGACGCGCAGGATCGAGGAGATCCGCGCGTGCGCGTACTGCACGTAGTAGACGGGGTTTTCCGGCGCCTGGCGCTTGGCCAGCTCGATGTCGAAGTCGAGCGGGCTGGTATGGCCGCGCGAGGCGAAGAACCAGCGCGCCGCGTCGACTCCGACCTCGTCGAGCAGCTCGTCGAGGGTGATGAAGGTGCCGCCGCGCTTGGACATGCCGACCGGCGCCCCGTCGCGCAGGAAGCGGACCCACGAGTAGAGGAGCATCTCCACCGACTCGGGCCGGTAGCCGAGCGCCTGGGCGGCGTTTCGTACCCGCGCCACCGTGCCGTGGTGATCTTCGCCCCAGACGTAGACGAGGTGGTCGAAGCCGCGCGAGAACTTGTCGACCAGGTAGCCGATGTCGGCGGCGAAGTAGGTGTACTCGCCGTTGGAGCGGCGGACGACCCGGTCCTTGTCGTCGCCGTAGGCGGTCGAGCGGAACCAGAGCGCGCCCTCCGATTCGTAGAGGTCGCCGCTCGAACGGAGCCGCTCCACGCCACGCGCGATCCAGCCGTCGCGGTGGAGCGTCCCCTCGGAGCGCCAGACGTCGAAGTGGCAGCCGAGGCGCCCCATGGTCGCCTCGATCCCGGCACGGATCCACTCGGACGCCCAGGCCCCGTAGGCCCAGGCGGCGTCGCCGCCGGGCGCCTCGGCCTCCCGCACCACCTCGTCTGGGGCGTCGGCCGCCAGCTCGAGGACATAGTCGCCCCGGTAGGGCGCCTCGTCCATCGGCCCGCCGGCGCGCGCCACCCGCACCGACTCACCCAGCTCGCGGATCTGGCTGCCGAAGTCGTTGAAGTAGTACTCGCGCGTGACGCGGTGGCCGGCCGCCTCCAGGAGCCGGCTGAGCGAGTCGCCGACGAAGGCGCCGCGGGCGTTGCCGATGTGGAGTGGCCCGGTCGGATTGGCCGAGACGAACTCGACGTTGAACCACTCCGCCTCGTCGCTGGCGACGCGCCCGTAGGCAGGGCCGGCGGCCAGGATCGCGTCGACCTGGCGGGCGATCAGGGCATCGTCGAGGCGGAGGTTGAGGAAACCGGGCGCTGCCGCCTCGGCCGCACCGAGGAGCCGGCGGCCGGACGCGTCGGGCGCCCCGTCGGCGAGGGCGTCGGCGAGTGCCCGGGCGATCTCCAGCGGGGGGCGCCGGCAGGGCCGGGCGAGCCGGAGCGCCAGGTTCGAGGCGAAGTCGCCGTGCGCCGGGTCGGCCGGCCGCTCCACCTCGACGCCGGGCGTCGGCGTCCCCTCCGGCAGCGGAGGGAGCGCCCCGGCGGTCACCGCACGCGCCCAGGCGGCCGCCACCGCCCCTCGCACCAGCGTGCGGATGGGCCGGTCGGTCGTCATGCGCGTTTCACCTCGCCGGTATCGCGGAAGAAGGCCCAGTACATCGCCGTGGCTGCCGAGTAGCAGGCGATCATGATGGCGAAGTCGATAGCGTACCCGGCGTCGAAGCCCAGTTCCCGCTGCAACAAGGCGTACCACGGCCCCCCGAGCGCCCAGGCCGCCGACCAGGTGATGCTCATCAGCGCCGCCAGCGTCCCCCGCTCGGCGGGATGGACCCGTTCCATGGCGAAGGCCGTGAAGATCGGGTTGCCCGCGTTCATCAGGGCGTTGCGGATCACCATCGCCACCGCGACCGAGGCGAAGACCGGCGAGTAGCCGAGCACGACGATGAAGGGGATGGAGACCGACTGCACCATCACCACCGAGCCGATCTTCCCGTAGCGGCTCGCCAGCGCCGGCTGCAGCAGGATCGCTGCCATCGTCCCCAGCGAGGTGATCGCGAAGACCGCGTTGAGGGTCGCGATGTCGAGGCCGAAGCGTCGCTCGATGTAGAGATTGAGGAACGGGATCACCTGGCCGGCGCCCAGGCCGATCAGGAAGCCCGGCACCAGCAACCGCAGGTAAACGCCCGGGTCGCCGACCCGCAGGCGGAACAGGGGGCGACGCCGGCCCTCGGAGTGCGGCTCGCGACCGCCAGACGGAGAGTGACGCGGGCCGGCGGGCATGTCGGGCTCCAGCATCGCGCAGAGCAGGAACGCGGCGAGCCCGAAGGCGAACATCAGGCCGACGAGGACGCGCAGGGCAGGCGCGCTGTTCGCCTCGACGCCGAGCCACGCGGCGGCCGTCCGGGCGATCACGCCGCCTGCCAGCGCGGCGACGAAGGTGGTGCCGGTCTGGATCGCGAACTGCGCCGCGTAGAGCTCGCTGCGATGCTCGGGCCGGCTGTTCTCGGCCATGAAGGGCGTCTGCACCACGAAGAACGTCTGCTGCCCGGCGCCGTAGAGCGCCGAGAGGACGAGCAGCGCCGGCAGGGCGCCGGACAGCCCCAGCCCGGCGAGGGCGCCCGCCATGGCCAGGAGGCCGACCAGCAGGATGGCGCGCCGGCCGACCCGGTCGGACGCCCACGAAGCGGGAAGCGAGACGGCGACCGCGGCGACCGCGCCGAAGGTGACCACGATGCCGATCGTCGGCTCGTCGAGGCCGAGCGCGCGGAGGTAGAGGTTGAAGTCGACCCAGAAGAGGCTGGTCGCCGCGCCGGCGACCATGGTGACGGCCAGGAAGCGGCGCGCGTTGGGCGAGAAGCCGCCGTAGCTGGCCGCGTAGCGGCGGGCACGCGCGATCACGCGCCCCTCCCGCCGGGATGGCACTTGGGTCCTAGGACCCGGTGACCCATGGCACCACTTCCTCGCCGGCCACGGCGAGCGGTGCGGTGCGGTCGCGTGCGGTGGGTACTGTTCATGACGTGATGGGGGTAGTACCTTGGTACTTGCTCACCTCCGTATCATGGTGAGCGTTCGGCGCCTGGGATGATCGCCCACCCAGGCGTGGAAATCCGCCCCGGCCGGCGTCCACGGAGTTCGTCGAGACCGGGCGGTCCATCGGGAAGCGCGAACGAGCGCAGGGCCGACGGGGTTAGCGGACGGCAAGAGGGCCGCCCGAACTCCGGCAAGCGGGACGCGTGACGGGGGGAAACCAACGGACCCAGGGGTCTCACCCACCCAGGGGACCCGCCGCCCCCAGCCAGGGCCGGTCGGATCGACCCCCGTGACGAGGCCCGCAAGGGGTTAACGGACTCATCGGGCTCACCTACTTGGGAGTCATCCGGATCGATCGATCCACCACCGGCACCATCGGGGAGGCCACCATCATGCGCACTCAGTCATCTGCCACCGCCATCCGGACACCGGCGCGCGCCGCGACCTTGCTCTGGGTGGCGCTCTTCGTCTTCTCCATCTTGCTTCAGTACGCGCGGGTGCTGGCCAGTCCGACACCGGCGCTCGGCGCGAGCGGGTTGCTCGCCGGCACGGTCGCCGGCTTCGAGATCGACGGCGACCTCCTCTCCGGCAACGGTGCGAGCAACCCGGCGGCGACGCCGGACGGCCCGCCGCCCCCCGGCGAGGACGACTTCGTCGACAACCTCGTCGACGGCGACGACTGGCGCGACGGGGCGTCCTTCAACGGCGTCATCCAGCCGCCGAGCCCGCCGGCTTCCGCCCTCGTCAACGATCTGACCAACAGCCAGTCGGACGACATCTTCATCGGAGGCGCCAAGGAAGACGACACGCGGACGTGGGGCTACACGACGGGCAAGCCGACCGGCAAGGACGACTTCGACCACGTCATGGCCTACGCCAAGTTCGTCGGATCCAACGCCTTCTTCTTCGCCGGTGCGGAGCGCTTCCACACGACGGGCGGCGGCGACACCACGATCGACTTCGAGCTCAACCGCAAGCCCTTCCGCAGCTTCGGCGGCGGCCCGCTGGTGGCCGACCGCGAGATCGGCGACCTGCTCATCTCGCTCGAGTTCGCCAACGGCGGCTCGGAGCCCGAGATCCGCATCTTCCAGGTGACCGCCGTCCAGTCGTTCCCCACCGGCGAAGTGGCGACCTTCACCGAGAAGTCGAACGCGCAGGTGTCCAACGCGGTCCATTCGGCGACGAACTTCGTCGACGTTACCGGCTTCACCGGCGCCGGCGACACGAACCCGATCGCCACGTTCGACTTCGCCGAGATGTCCATCGATCTCCACGCGCTCGGGATCGACCCGGCCTGCCCCGGCTTCGCGGCCGGGAACATCCGCTCGCGCGCCGGTGGGGACATCAACAGCTCGCAGCTCAAGGACAGGGCACCCTCCTTCCCGATCGACCTCAACACCTGCGGCGTCATCAACATCGTCAAGACCGACGCGCACGGCGACCCGCTCGGTGGAGCGACCTTCTCGGTCACGCCCAATCCGATCCCCGGCGCGCCGGCCAGCCCCGCCCTCTCGATCACGGACAACGGGGCCAACGACTCCGACAGCCGCGCCGGCTACATCAAGATCGACCCGGCCAGCCCCGGCACCTACACCGTCTGCGAGACGGCCGCGCCACCCGGTTACATCCTGGCGGCGCAGTGCGACACGAAGACGCTCGCCAACAACGGATCGATCACCTTCAGCTTCACCAACGCCCTCGGCTCGATCAGCTGGGTCAAGAACGGCCCGGATGGGGCGAGCCTGCTCGGCGGCGCGACGTTCACCATCACGCCGAACCCGCGCACGGGGTCGGGCTCGCTGACGGTCGTCGACAACGGCGCCAACGACGCCGACAGCGATGCCGGCGAGTTCAAGGTCGTGGACGCCATGATCGGCGGGCCGTACTCAGTCTGCGAGACGGCGGCCCCGTCCGGTTACGTCATGGATCCCGACTGCGCCTCGGTGACGCTCACCCAGGGTTCGCCCGACAAGTCGATCGCCGCGGGCACCTTCGTCAACACCCTGGGCTCGCTCGCCTGGGAGAAGCGTGACGGCGCCGGCAACCTGCTGGGCGGCGCCACCTTCCACGTCACCGGGCCCTTCGGCTTCGACGAGACGGTCGTCGACAATGCCGGCCTCGACGCCGACCCCGACGACGGCCAGTTCCTGCTCGAGGACCTCAAGCTCGGCACCTACTCGGTGACCGAGACGATCGCCCCGGCCGGCTACGTCCGCGACACCCACACCTACCAGGCGACGCTGACCCAGGCCAACCCGGATCGCGAGATCACCACCGACTTCGTCAACACCCTGGGCTCGCTCGCCTGGGAGAAGCGTGACGGCGCCGGCAACCTGCTCGGCGGCGCCACCTTCACCATCGATCCCGACCCGAGTGACGGCGTCGGCCTCATGACCGTCGTGGACAACGGCGCCAACGACGCCGACAGCGATGCCGGCCAGGTCCTGGTCACCGACGTGCCGATCGGCAGCTACTCCGTCTGCGAGACGGCGGCACCCGCCGGCTACGTCCGCGACACGGTCTGCCGTGACGTCGACGTCACGCAGGAGAACCCCGACGCGGTCATCGTCGACGACTTCGTCAACACCCTGGGCTCGCTCGCCTGGGAGAAGCGTGACGGCGCCGGCAACCTGCTGGGC
>MGMJ01000048.1:13950-29465 GCA_001794945.1 Chloroflexi bacterium GWC2_73_18 | reverse complement strand
CTTCGCCGCACGGGCAGGTTGGGCAGGTGGTGAGCCCAGCTGACTGTAAATCAGCCGCCAACGGCTGTAGAGGTTCGATTCCTCTCCTGCCCACCACTCCCCTCAACCGACGCGGTAGCGCGCGGCCGCCTCCCGATCGAGCGAGACGCCGAGCCCCGGCTCGGCGGGCGGGTCGAGCCAGCCGTGGCGGGCCTCGATCGTGCTGCGGATCGTCGCCGAGAGCGGGGTCGGGTGGCGCGAGTACTCCTGGATCAGCGCGTTCGGGCTGGCGAAGGAGAGGTGGACCGCGGCGGCGCGGACGACCGGCGACGACCAGGCGTGCGGTGCCAGGGCGACGCCATGGTCGGCCGCCAGCTCGGCGATCCGGCGGCATCGCGTCAGGCCGCCGGCGCGCGCCGGGTCGGGCTGGATCACATCGATGCCGCCGCCCTCGAGCAGCGTCTCGAAACCCCACTCGGCGCACTCCTCCTCGCCGGTGGCGATGCGCAGCCCGGGGACGCGGAGGCGGGCATAGGAGGCGTAGTCGTCGGGGTGGAACGGCTCCTCCAGCCAGAAGATCCCGTACCGGACGAGCATCGCCGCGAACGCCTCGACCGCGGCGAAGTCGCGCTGCCAGCCGTGGCTCCCCATGTCGATCATGACGTCCATCTCCGGTCCGGCCGCGTCACGCGCGGCGGCGACCAGCCGCTCGTCCGCGGCGACGCTCCGCCCGAGGCCGCCCCAGCCGAGCTTGACGGCGCTGAAGCCGAGGGCGCGCTGCTCGCCGAGGAGGCCGGCGAGGGCGGCCGGGTCGTGGGGCATGAGGAGGCTCGAGTAGGCGCGCAGCCGATCGAGGGCCGGACCCCCGAGCAGCCGATGGACCGGCTGGGCGGCCGCCTTCCCCAGGAGATCCCAGAGGGCGAGGTCGATCGCGCTCATCGCCTGCATCGCCGCTCCGCCACGGCCGTAGAAGAGCGTCGCCGCGTACATGTCGCGCCAGACCGCCTCGCGGTCAGCCGGGTCGCGCCCGACGACGACCTCGCGCAGGCCGCGGCACACCTCGTGCGAGTAGGGCGCCTCGACGATCGCCCGCATCACCTCGGGCGACGAGTCGGCCTCGCCCAGGCCGGTGAGCCCGTCGTCGGTGCGGAGCTCGACCAGGAAGAGGTCCTGGGAGCTGTCGCCCGCCTCGATCACGTCGGGCCGCCGCAGGATGAACGTCTCCAGCTCGACGATCCGCATCGGGGCCTCCCTCGACTCCTCGGCGCCGGCGCGTCCGGCGCCGCCGGCGCGTCCGGCGCCGCACAGTCTCCGGATACCGGTCCGCCTCTGCTACCCGAGTGCCACCGTGATGGCACACGCGGCCACGATCTCGTCGATGGACGCCCCGCGTGACAGGTCGCTGATCGGGCGCGCGAAGCCCTGCAGGATCGGCCCGATCGCGGTAGCGCCGGCGAGCTGCTGGGTCAGCTTGTATCCGATGTTGCCGGCATCGAGATCTGGGAATACCAGCACGTTGGCACGCCCCGCCACGTCGCTCTCCCGCCGAGCCTTCGTTGCCGCGACCGCGGGTTCGAGCGCGGCGTCGACCTGGAGATCGCCGTCGATGGCCAGATGGGGGGCGCGGGCACGGGCGATCTCCGCAGCGTGGCGCACCTTGTCGATGCGCGCGTGCGCCCCGCTACCGTGGGTCGAGAACGACAGGAGGGCGACACGTGGCTCGTCGTCGAGGAGCTTCGCGGCGCTCTCGGCCGAAGCGAGCGCGATGTCGGCGAGCTGCTCGGCGGAAGGCTCGACCGTCAGCGCGCAGTCGGCGAAGACCAGCACGCGCTCAGGCGTGCCGTTCCGCGCCGGCACCACCATCAGGAAGAAACTCGAAGGTGTCTCGATCCCGTGCGCCAGCCCGATCGCCATCAGTCCTGCCTCGATCACCCGTCGCGTCGGGTTGGCCACGCCGGCAACCAGGGCGTCGGCATCACCTGCTGCCACCATCATCGCACCGAAGAAGAGCGGCTTCCGGAGCAGTCGCCCCGCGACGCCGGCGACGACCTTGCGGCGCTCGCAGTAGCGCGCCGCATAGTCGTCGAACCGATCGCTGTTCAGCGGGTCGACCAGCGAGATGCCGTCGAGTCCCACCTCGGCCTCCGCCGCCGCCCGGACCAGTGCCTCCTCAGCGCCGAGCAGCACCACCTCGGCGATGCCGCGGTCCACGACGCGGCGCCCAGCCCGGAGGATGCGGCCATCCTCCCCTTCCGGCAGCACGACGGTGCCGTGGCGCGCGGCAGCCCGGGCCATCAGCGTCTCGGTCACGCTCACGCGTCGGCCCCTCGCTGATCGATCGGGACGTACGATCGCGGGCCCGGCCCCTCGTACAGCAGGAGCGGGCGGATCAGGATGTTGTTTTCGAGCTGCTCAAGCGCCTGCGCCGTCCACCCCGGCACGCGACCGACCGCGAAGATCGGCACGAACAGGTCCTCGGGGATGCCGCACAGGTGGTACATCACGCCCGCATAGAAATCCACGTTCACGTGGATGCCGTGACGTGCGTAGGGAGCCATCGCGGTGACCACGGCCTCCAGGATCTCGTACCAGTGCGGCTGCCCCATCTCGGCCGACAGCTTCCGCACCCCTTCGCGCAGGTGCCGGGCCCGCGGATCCTCGGTGCGGTAGACCCGGTGGCCGAACCCCATCACGGGCTCGCGCGCCGCGCGCTTTGCGTTCACGTACTCCGCGGCCCGCTCCGCCGAACCGACCTCCTTCACCATCTTCATCACGTTCTCGGCGGCGCCGCCGTGGGCGGGACCGGAGAGCGCCGCGACGGCCGCGGTGACGGCCGCGTGGAGGTTTGCCTCTGTCCCGGTCACCACGCGCGCGGTGAAGGTGGACGCGTTGGAGCCATGCTCCGCGTGGAGCACCATGTCGGTGTCCATCAAGGTCGCCACGCCCGCGCTGGGCACCTCGCCCTTCAGCATGTAGAGGAAGTTGGCCGCGTGCCCGAGGGCACCGTCGGGTGGCACCGGCTCCCTTCCTTCGCGGATCCGGTGGTGCGCCGCGACGATCATCGGCATCTGGCTGACCAGGCGCACACCCTTCCGTGCGGTGGCCTCCGGAGAGGTGTCGGCGACCTCGGGATCGAACACGGCGAGCGCCGAGACGGCCGTGCGCAGCACATCCATGGGATGGCCGTCTTTCACCATGCCAATGATGTCGACGATGGGTGCCGGCAGGCTCCGCGCCACCTTCAGCTCGGCGTCGAAGGCGGCAAGCTCGTGTCGCGTCGGTAGCTCGCCCCTGAGCAACAGGTAGGCGGCCTCCTCGAAGGAGGAGTGCGCCGCCAGGTCGTGGATCGAGTAGCCGCGGTATCGCAATTCCCCGGCCTGCCCGTCGATGAAGCACGTCGACGAGCGGTCGAAATGGACTCCGATGAGGCCGCGATGGACCTTCGGCTCGGTGGTTTCGGTCGTCATTCGAGTCGCCCTCGCGCGTACCCTGCCCGATCGGGCTTCGCCGTCAACAGCGGCGAGCATAACCCGGAGGCTGGTGGGCGGGCCGTGCGGATCCGCGACCGCCGCGGCGACTGCAGCGCAGCGCCAGGACGGCACCCCGTGGCGGTCCCAACCGCCTACACTCCGCCTCACCATGCCCGACGAGCCGCGCCTGATCACGCCGCTCCCCACCGAGCCCTTCGTCTACGACTACCCGGGCGCCCACGACGCGGTCACCTACGAGCTGGAGAACCGGATCGCCGACCCGGACGGGCGGATCGAGGCGCTCATGGAGGCGCACGCCCCGATGCGCGGGCGCGTCGTCGCTGACATCGGTGCGGGCGGCGGCTTCCACGCCGTCCGCTACGCCGAGCGGGCGGCGCACGTCTTCGCGGTCGAGCCGTCGGCGAAGATGCTGGCCCAGCTCCACCGACGCATCGCCGGCGAGTCGGAGGCGATCCGCCCGCGGGTCAGCGTCATGGCCGCCGGCGCCGAGGCGATCCCCCTGGCCGACGGTTCGGTCGACATCGTCCACTCGCGCTTCGCCTACTTCTTCGGACCGGAGAGAGAGCAGGTCCGCAGCTGCGAGCCCGGGATCCGCGAGGCGCTCCGCATCCTCCGCCCCGGCGGGCACTTCTTCATCGTCGACAACGACCTGCGCGAGGGCGACTTCGCGGCGCTCCTGCGGGAGTTCGGCTACGCCGCGGAGCCGGGGCTGGCCGACCGGATCGACGCCTTCTGGGCCGGCCGCGGCTTCGCCGCCGAGACGGTCATGAGCGAGTGGCGGGCCCCCTCGCGCGGGGCGCTCGAACGGGTCGTGCGGATGGAGTTCGGCGACGCGGCCGAGGCGGCGATGACGCGGGTCGCCGGTCACCGCATCGGCTACAGGTATCGCATCTACCACCGCGCGCGATAGGACCGTCGGTTCGCGCTGGGCCGGCCCGGCCCAGGCTCCGCCCTCGGGGCGTCATGCCGCTGGTGCATCGCTTTGCCCACGAAAACGCTCGGCCCCGTGTCGGAAACGGCCGGATCCGGCAGGGGGCCACGCTCCTTCATCGGCCAGGTGATGCACAGGCTGCGTCGCCGCGAGGTGAATCGCGACGAAGATGCGGCCGCATCCAAGGGGCACGCTCGCGCCCGGCCGGCGCGCTGCCGGCGCGCCGGGTTCCCGTCGCACCCGCTCCGCGCTACGATGGGCGCCTTCATCGAGCGCGTGGAGGGGTCATGGGCGCGAGCGCCACGTTCGTGGTGCGCGTATGGGCGCCGGCCGCCGCCGGCGACGCGGAGACCGACCCGGTGATCCGCGGTGACGTGGAGCACGTCGCCTCGGGCCAGGCGTCCGCGTTCGCCACGGAGGAGCATCTCCTCGCCTTCATCCGGGCGACGCGCGGCCTTGGGCGGGCGGCCCCGGTGGAACGCGATACCCGGCCCGTGGTGGCGGCAGGCTCGGCGCCGCTGGCGCCGGAGGAGACCGAGAGATGAGGCGCAGAACGACCCCCGCCCGGGCAGCGGCCCTGGCGACCGCGGCTGCGCTCGTCCTGTGGGCGACCGCGGCCCCTCCGGAGGCGGTCCTTGCCACGGTCGCCTGCGCGTACAGCGGCGCGACCGACACGGTCACGCTGACGCTGTCGGCCGGCGGCGACGCGTCGACCCTGGCGCGGACCGCCGGCGGTGCCATCACCTACGACGGGTCGGCCTGCGGCGCCGCCACCGTCAACAACACGGACGCCATCGTGGTGACGGATGCGAGCGGCACCCAGACGCTCACCATCGACCTCTCCGGCGGCGCCTTCGCCCCGGGCACGACGGCCGAGTCGACCGGCACGAGCGAGATCGAGTTCAACGTCGATCTCGCGGCCGGCGGCAGCGACAAGGTGATCGTCAAGGGGAGCGCGTCGGCCGACACCATCCGCCTGGGAACCGGCGGGGTCAACCTGAACGGCGACGGCGACGCCGACGTGACGCTCACCGGCACCGAGATCCACCAGGTCCAGGGCCTGGGCGGCAACGACACGATCTCGGGCGCCGGCGGCCTGGGGACCGGCAGCCCCTTCCCGACCGCCCTCACCCTCAACGGCGGTCCCGGCAACGACACCCTCACCGGCGGCGACGCGAACGACTCCATCAACGGCTCGTCGGGGGCCGATTCGCTGCGCGGCGGCGCCGGCACGGACACGGCCTCCTACGCGGGCCGCACCGCCAACCTGACGATCACCGTCGACAACGTTGCCGAGGACGGCGAGGCCGGCGAGGGCGACGACGTGCGCACCTCGATCGAGAACGTGATGGGCGGATCGGGCTACGACTCGATCACCGGGAGCAGCGTCGCCAACGTTCTGACCGGCGGCGGCGGCAGCGACGACCTCTACGGGGGCGGCGGCAACGACACGCTCCTGGGTGGCGCCGGCTGGGATCACCTCTTCGGTGGGTCCGGGAACGACGCGCTCGACGGCGGCGACGACGGCGACATCCTCGACGGCGACACCGGGGCCGACGTGCTCAACGGCGGCCCGGGGTTCGACAGGACCGGCTACCCCGGGCGCACGGCGGACCTCACGATCTCCATCGACGGCGTGGCGAACGACGGCGAGGCGGGCGAGAACGATAACGTCGCGACCGACGTCGAGAGCGTCTCCGGCGGGTCCGGCGACGACGAGATCACAGGCAGTAGCGGGTCAGACGAGCTGCACGGCAGTTCTGGCGCGGACATCCTCGTCGGCGGGGGCGGCAACGACGTCCTCGACGGCGGGAGCGGCAACGACGTCCTCGACGGCGGCGATGGCTTCGACGATCTCGACGGTGGCTCGAACGACGACGTCCTCATCGGCGGTGCGGACAAGGACGACCTCTGGCCGGGCACGGGCTCCGACTCGGTGAGCGGCGGCGCAGGGGTCGACACCGTCTCATACCGCACCCGCACGACGGACCTCACGATCTCGCTGGACGGGGTCGCGAACGACGGTCAGGCGGGCGAGAACGACAGCGTCGCCAGCGACGTGGAAGACATCGTCGGCGGCCTGGGCAACGACACCATCACGGGGAGCAGCGCCGCCAACTACATCGATGCCCGCCTGGGCGACGACGTCGTCTACGGGATGGGCGGCAACGACACGTTCTTCGGCTACGGCGACGGGGCGACGTTCTACGGTGGGCCCGGCATCGACACGGTCACCTACGAAGGCCGCCTCGGACCGGCCGTGGTCACCATCGACGGCGTCGCCAACGACGGGTTCGTCGGCGCCCAGGATGACAACGTCACGACCGACGTGGAGAACGTGATCGGCAGCTACGGCAACGACACCCTCACCGGGAGCGACGCCGCCAACGTCCTGACCGGCGGCAACGGCAACGACATCCTCAGCGGCGGCCTGGGCAACGACACGCTCGATGGCGGCAACGGCAACGACACCCTGAACGGCGGCGGGAACAATGACACGCTGCTGGGCGGCGCCGGGATCGACACGCTGAACGGCTCCTCCGGCAACGACACGCTCGACGGTGGCGCGAACGCGGACGGCTTCGGCGGCGGCACGGGCACCGACACGGCCACCTACGCGTCCCGCACGGCCGGCGTGACCGTCACGCTCGACAGCGTTTTCGGCGACGGCGAGGCCGGCGAGTGGGACAACGTCCAGTCGGACGTGGAGAACGTGACCGGCGGGTCGGGCAACGACAACCTGACCGGCAGCTCGGCGCACAACACCCTCACCGGCAACGCCGGCAACGACATCCTTACCGGCGGGCTCGGCAACGACTTCCTGTACGGCAACGCCGGCAACGACACCTTCTACGCCGACGACGACCTGGCCGACTACGTCGACGGCGGGGCGAACACCGACTCCGCCGACGTCGACACGAAGCCCTCCGTCGATACCGTGGTCAGCATCGAGACGTTCCTGTGATGGGACGACGCCGTCGAATCGCGGCGCTGGGGGCGTCCGCCGCCCTCATCCTCGCCGCGCTCTCGGGCGTGCCGGCGGTTCGCGCCACCGCCGCGTGCTCCTACAGCGCCGCCACCGACACCGTCACCGTCACGCTCCCGGCCGCCGGGGACGCCGGCACGCTCCGACGGTCGGGCGACGCGATCCAGCTGAACGGCGCCGCCTGCGGGGCCGCCACCCGCTACAACACCGACACGATCACGGTCGGTGGCGCCGCCGGCGCCCAGACCCTCACCATCGACACCTCGGGCGGCCATTTCGCGCCGGGCACGACGGCCGAGGCGACCGGATCGTCCGAGATCGAGATCGACGTCGACCTCGCCGGCGGCACCGACACGGTGATCGTCCAGAACGGTGGCGGGGACAACGATATCCGGCTCGGCACGGCCGGGATCAACCTCGACGGCGACGGTGACGCCGACGTGACGCTGACCGCCACGGAGGTCCACGAGGTCCACAGCGGCGCCGGCGTGGACGCCATCTCCGGCGCCGGGGGGGCCGGGACGGGCGGCCCCTTCCCCACCGCGCTCCTCCTCGACGGCGGCGACAACGACGACACGCTCACCGGCGGCGCCGGCGACGACACGCTCCTGGGCGACATCGAGAACGACGTGCTCGACGGCCGGGCCGGCGCCGACCTGCTCGACGGTGGCACGGGTCCCGGGCCCGACTTCGCCGATTACGCGAGCCGGACCGAAGACCTCGTCATCGACGTCGATGGCGTGGCCGACGACGGGGCGGCCGGCGAGGGTGACAACGTGATCAACATCGAGATCGTCGAGGGCGGCTCGGGCAACGACGTGATCAGCGGCGCGGGGGCGAGCGGCGGCGACGGCGACGACATCCTGACCGGGACCGACTCGTTCGAGAGCCTCAACGGCGGCTGGGGAGACGACACGCTCTACGGTCTCGCCAACAACGACACGCTCTGGGGCGGGGGCGGCTTCGATCTCCTTGTCCCTGGCACCGGCGACGACACGATCTCGGCGAGTGGCGGCGACACGGTCTCCTACGCGGAGCGGACGGTCGGCGTCTCCATCTACCTGAACGGACTCGACTGGAGCGGGGAGCCGGGCGAGCGCGACGAGATCGTCGGGACGGTCGAGAACGCCATCGGCGGCTCGGGCAGCGACACGATCGTGGGCACCGACTGGATCAACGACCTCAGGGGTGGCGGCGGCGCCGATGTCATCTACGGCGGCGGCGGCAACGACACGCTCGACGGCGGGAACGGGAGCGACGAGCTCCACGGTGGCGACGGCGACGACGTCCTGCGCGGCGGCCCTGCCGCGACGCCCGACACGCTCATCGGCGGCCCGGGCTCGGACACGGTCGATTACACGGGGCGGACGCCCGACCTGGCGGTCGACCTCGACGGCGTCGCCGACGACGGCGCCACGGGCGAGAACGACAGCATCTCCGCCGACATCGAGAACGTCACCGGGGGGTCAGGAAACGACACGATCACCGGCGACGCGGCCGCCAATGTCCTCGACGGCGGGGCGGGCGTCGACGACCTGCGGGGCGGAAGCGCCAACGACGTGCTGAAGGGCGGCGCCGGAACGGACACCCTGAACGGCGGCCCGGGCGACGACACGCTCGACGGCGGGACCCAGGCGGACACGTTGACCGGGGGGAAGGACTCCGACACGGCCACCTACGCCGGCCGGACCGCCGCGGTCACCGCCGACATCGACGGCCTCGCCGACGACGGCGAGGTTGGTGAGGGCGACAACATCGGCACGAGCGTCGAGAACCTGGTCGGCGGCTCGGGCAACGACACGCTCACCGGAAACGCCCTCGACAACGTCCTCACCGGCGGCCCCGGGGCGGACGTCCTGAACGGTCTCGCCGGGAACGACACCGCCAGCTACGACGACCACGCGACGGCCGTCACGGCTGACATCGACGGCGTCGCCGACGACGGTGAGGCGGGCGAGGGCGACAACGTCGGCACGACCGTCGAGAACCTGGTCGGCGGGTCGGCCGGCGACACGCTGACCGGCAGCGCGGTGCCCAACACGCTCGATGGCGGTGGCGGCAACGACACGCTCGATGGCGGTGGCGGCAACGACACGCTGCATGGTGGCTCTGGGGCTGATCTCTTCAACGGCGGGACCGGCAGCGACACGGTCACCTACTTCGACAGCCTGGCGCCCGTCACGGCCGACATCGACGGCGTCGCCGACGACCCGGGCGGCGACAACGTCGGGCTCGACGTCGAGAAACTGGTCGGCGGGCCGGGCCCTGACACGCTGACCGGTAGCGCCTACGCCAACACGCTGACCGGCGGCCCGGGAAACGACACCCTCAACGGGGGCAACGGCTGGGACACCCTGATCGGCAACGGGGGCAACGACGTCTTCAACGGCGGCGCGGGAACCGACACCGTCAGCTACATCGACGCCGGGGGCTCGGTCATCGCCGACATCGACGGGGTGGCCGACGACGGCGTCCCGGGTGAGAGCGACAACGTCAAGACCGACGTCGAGAACGTGATCGGTGGCGCCTACGGCGACACCATCAGCGGCAGCTCCGCCAACAACACGCTGACCGGGGGAGGCGGCGACGATGTGCTCTACGGCGGCGGCGGGATGGACACGCTGATCGGCGGGACGGGCGGCGACATCCTGCAGGGAGGCCTCGACGCCGACACCGTCTCGTACGCCGACCACGGAACCGCGGTCACCGCCGACATCGGGAACGGGATCGGCAACGACGGCTCCACGGGCGAGGGCGACACCATCTTCAACGACGTGGAGAACCTGGTCGGCGGCAGCGCCAACGACACGCTGACAGGCAGCGACGCGGTCAACATCCTGAACGGTGGCGCCGGCAACGACTTCCTGAAGGGGCTGGGCGGCAACGACGTCCTCTACGGGCTCGACGGCGACGACCTGCTCGACGGCGGTCTCGGCAACGACACGATCCACGGCAACAACGGCGCCGATACGGCGACCTACACGAGCCGCACGGTCAGCGTCACCCTCTCGCTCGACGGCTTCGCCAACGACGGCCAGAAATTCGAGTTCGACAACGTGATGGCGACGGTGGAGCGGGCGGCCGGAGGTTCGGGCAACGACGTCTTCTGGGGGAGCGGCGTCGCCAACATCTTCTGGGGGAACAGCGGCAACGACACCTTCCACGTGGTGGACGGCGTGGCCGACACCGTCTACGGCGGCTCGGGTACCGACAGCGCCGAGCGCGACCCCGGGCTCGACGTCACGGACAGCGTCGAGAACTTCCTGTAGGGCTACGCCTCGCCGGCGACCCGTAGCCGCCGGCCGTGGCGACGCAGCCAGCGGCGATCCTCGCGGAAGCCGGGGTGCAGTGCCGCCACGCGCGCCCAGAAGGCGGCTGAATGGCTGAAGTCGGCCAGGTGGGCCACCTCGTGGGCGACGACATAGTCGAGCACCGACTCGGGTGCCAGGATCAGCCGCCAGTTGAAGGAGAGTGTTCCGCGGCGCGAGGCGCTCCCCCAGCGGCTGCGCTGGTCGCGCACGATCACCCGCCCGACCCGCACGCCCGCCACCGTCGCCCGCCGGTCGGCGCGCTCGCGCAGGATGGCCCTCGCCCGGGCCCGGAGGTGTCGCTCGACGACCTCCTGGAGGCGAGTGGCGTCCCCGGGGGCGAGCCGCACGTGGAGCGTGCCCGCGCCGTCGCGCACGCTCGAGCGACGCGGTGGTGACCCTCCGGGCCGTGGCACGTCGACGTGGACGACGTGGTCGCGGCCCAGGACGGCGACGACGCTCCCGTCGGCGATCGGGTCCACCAGGGGCGGCGCCGACGCCTCGGCGGCGACCCGGGCGAGCGTCCGCGCGATCCAGGCCGCCCGCTCGCGCAGGAACGGCTCGATCAGCGGTTCCACGGCACGGCGGCCGCGCCTCGGCACGGTGACGACGACCTCGCCGTGCGGCGTGATCGTGATGCGCAACCGCCGGGCGCGCGGGCTGACCCGGACCCTGAAGTCGGGGAGCGGCTCAGCCACTCCGGATCCGCCGGTTCGTCCGCTCGCCCCGGCGGACGACGCGGAGCACGACGACGAGGCGGCGCCCGTCGTCCGCCAGGCGGACGAGCCGAAGGTCCCCGACGCGCAAGCGCCAGAAGTCGGTCCCGCTCAGCTTCTCCACTCCCGGCGGCCGGGGTTCGTGGTGAGCGGCGTTCGACGTGCGCGCCGGGGACCCATCCCCGATCCCGAGGTGCATCAGATCGGCCACCAACACGCTCGGCCTGGTGTCGGATCCGCCGCATCGTGCAGGGCGCCACGCTGATCCCTGTTCCGGGCGATGCACTCCGGCATCAGGCCGGCCCTCTGCGCCACCGTCACCGGAGAAGGCCGCTCAGGCGACGCGCCAGACGCGCCAGAGCGAGTCGGGATCGCTGAGCGGGTCGCCGTGGACCAGGAAGAAGTCGGCCGGTCCGCCCTCGCGGACGATGCCCGCCTCGGGCTCGCCGAGCAGCTCGCCGCCGCGCCAGGTCGCCGCGGCCAGTGCCTCCCAGGGCTCCAGCCCGGCCGCCACCAGCGACCCGACCTCCCAGGCGAGTTGGTTGGCGCGCGTGGAGCCGCCGCCGAAGTCGGTGCCGGAGGCGATCGGGACGCCGGCCGCGTGCGCGGCCCGGACGCTCGCCTCGGCCTTCTCCAGGAGCGCGGCGTTCGTGCGGCGGCCCCGCGCCGAGACGAAGCGCGCCAGGTGCGTCGTGTTCGCGAAGCTGAGCCAGGAGCGAAGCACGGTGAGCGTCGAGACGAGGAAGATCTTCCGCTCGGCCATCGTCCGGGCGACCTCGGCGTCGAGCTCCCAGCCGTGCTCGATCGCGTCCGCGCCGGCCTCCGCGCCGACACGGGCGCCGTCGAGATGGGTCGAGTGGGCGGTCACCTTCGCTCCGCGGTCGCGGACGGCGGCGACGACGCGCTCGACCTCGGCGACCGTCCAGGGTGAGCGGGCCGCGTCCGGGCCGTCGAGGTAGAGCTTGACGAGATCGGCGCCATCGTCGAGCTGGGCGAGCGCCGCCGCCAGCAGCGCATCGGCGTCGCGCACCTCGACGGAGAGGCCGGCGGGGAGCGAGCCGGCGCGCGTCAACCAGGTCCCGGCCGCGCGAACGTACGGGTAGCCGGCACGGCCGCGCCAACGGTCGCGCACGCCGAGGGCCAGTCCCCGTTCACGGCCATCGAGTGGATCGGCGCGCCGCAGGCTGCCGACGTCGCGGAACCAGCGGACGCCGGCGGCGTACGCCAGCCGGGCGTTCGCTTCGGCGTACTCCAGGAGCCGCTCGGTCGAGTCGGAGGCGCGATCGATCCAGTGGGCGCCGCCGGGCAGCGTCAGGTGGCTGTGCGCGTCGACCATCCCGGGCACGATGGCGGCGCCGGAGGCGTCGACGATCTCGAGTCCGGCACGGTCGCCGGGGTCCTCCTCCGCGTCCGAGGGGCGGATCCAGGCGATCCGCCGGTCCTCCACGAGAACGCTGACGCCGAGGCGCAGCCGGTCGGAGCGGCCGTCGGCCAGGGCGGCGTCGCGATAGAGGGTACGGGGCATCGGCGGAACCGTAACAGAGGGCCCCGGCGTGGGCGAGGGGACCGGCGTCGGCGACGGCGTCGGTCCAGGGGCGAGTGAGGCCGAGACCGCCGGCGTCGCGGGCTCGTCGCTCGGAGGCGGCACGGCGCAGGCGGCGAGCCCGGCCGCCGAGGCGGCGGCCGCAACGTGCAGGAAGGTTCGCCGGCTGACGCGCCGGCTGCTCACGCCGGTCGTGGTGCCAGCCGAGCGGCGAGCGCTGCGGGATCGGCCACCGGCAGCTCGCAGACGAAGCCACGGCAGACGTAGGCGGTCGGGCGGCCGTCGAGCATCGGGCGGTCGCGCAGCAGAGGCACGGTCCGATCGGCAGAAGCGGCCAGGTCGGGCACACCCGCCGCCACCACCTGGTGCGGCCGGAAGCCGTCGAAGGCGACCGCCAGTAGCCCACGCGTCTTCGGGTCGGACAGGTCGCCCGCCACGGCGATCTCACGCACGGGGGCGAGCGCCAGGTCGAGCGCCACGAGCCACTGGCCGAAGCCGGTCGGGTAGCGTCCCAGGTGAGGGAGGACGGGCCCCAGCGCCGCCTCCGCGGCGTTGCGGTAGCGACCCTCACCGGTGTACGCGGCGAGCTTGAGCAGCACGGTGGCGGTCATCGCCCCGCCCGAGGGCGTCGCGCTGTCCTCCAGCCCCTTCGGGCGCGTGATCAGCGCCTCGTGGTCGTCGGAGGTATCGAAGAAGCCGCCCGCCTGGTCGGCGAAACGGGCCAGGACGACCGCCATCAGCCCCCGCGCCGCGACGAACCATCGCGGCTCGAAGGTCGCCTCGTAGAGGGCGAGGAGGCCCTCCGCCAGGTGCGCGTGGTCCTCCAGGTAGCCGTTGAGCGTCGCCCGACCGTCCTTCCACGATCGGCGCAGCCGGCCCTCGGGCGTGCGCAGTCGACCGAGCGCGAAGGCGCCCGCCCGCTCGGCCAGCGCCAGGTGGTCGGCCCTCCCGAGCACCCGCCCCGACTCGGCGACCGCCGCCAGCATCAGCCCGTTCCAGGCGGCGAGCGCCTTGTCGTCGCGCGCCGGGCGGACGCGACGCTCACGCGCCGCGAGGAGCCGCGCCCGAGCGAGGGCGAGCCGCCCCGCCACGTCCGCCTCGGAGAGGCCGTGGAGCGTGCCCAGCTCGGCGTCGGAGCGGACGCGGCGGAGGATCGTCTTCCCCTCCCAGTTGCCGGCCGCCGTCACGTCGTACGCGGCGGCGAAGAGCGGGGCGTCGGCACCCAGGAGCGTCTCGACCTCGTCGGCCGTCCAGGTGTAGTACCTCCCCTCCTCGCCCTCCGAATCGGCGTCCTGCGACGCTGCGAAGCCGCCCTCGGGAAGCGTCATCTCGCGGGCCACGTAGTGGATCGTCGTCTCGGCGACCTCGCGGTAGCGCGTCTCGCCGGTCAGCTGGAAGGCGTGCACGTAGACCCGCGCCAGCTGCGCGTTGTCGTAGAGCATCTTCTCGAAGTGCGGCGCCAGCCAGGCCGCGTCGGTGGCGTAGCGATGGAAGCCCCCGCCGAGCTGGTCGCGGATCCCGCCGTCGGCCATCGCGTCGAGGGTCTCCAGGACCATGCGCAGCGCCTGCCGGTCGGCTTCCTCGAGCACCTCGGGGTCGCCGACGCGCCCACCGGCGCGGCCGGCCACTCGACGAAGCAGGAACTCGATCGCCATCGGCTGGGGGAACTTCGGGGGGCCGCCCCAGGAGCCGTTCGCCGGGTCGAAGGAGCGTGCCAGGGCCTGCTCGGCGGCGGCGAGGACAGCCGGGTCGAGCGACAGGGGCGCCGGACGGACGATCGACCCGATCGGCCGGTCGTCCGGGCCGGCCAGGCCGCTGCGGCGCCCACCAGCGGCCGCCTCGACCTCGGCCCGCCGTGCCGACCACGCCTCGGCGACCCCCTCGAGGACGTCGCGGAAGCTGGGCATCCCATGGCGGCGCGTGTCCGGGAAGTAGGTGCCACCGTAGAACGGCCTGCCGTCGGGGGTGAGGAAGACGCTCATCGGCCAGCCGCCGCTCCCGGTCATCGCCTGGACCGCCTCCATGTAGATGCCGTCGAGATCGGGGCGTTCCTCGCGGTCGACCTTGATCGCCACGAAGCGCTCGTTGAGGAAGGCGGCCGTATCGGCATCCTCGAACGACTCGTGGGCCATGACATGGCACCAGTGGCAGGCGGCGTAGCCGATGGAGAGGAAGATCGGGCGGTCGTCCTCCCGGGCGCGGGCCAGCGCCGCGGGACCCCAGGGGTACCAGTCGACCGGGTTGTGGGCATGCTGGAGCAGGTAGGGGCTGGTCTCCTGGGCGAGTCGGTTGACCATCGGCGGCATGGTACGTCGGGCCGTCCCGGCACGCCGCGGACCGAAGGGGCATTGACACGCCACCCCTTCTTCGCGTTCACTGGCGCGCGGCGACGGGCCGCGTCGCGGGGGGTACGATCCGCGTCAGTGGGTCCCGCACAGGAGGTCACCGTGCACCGCCGCCGCCTCGCCTCGTCCCTGCTGGTCATCCCGCTCGCCCTAGCGCTCGCCGCCTGCGGTTCATCCGCCACGACCCAGCCGACCGGGTCCCCCACGCCGGCGGTC
>MGMJ01000048.1:8124-13932 GCA_001794945.1 Chloroflexi bacterium GWC2_73_18 | reverse complement strand
GCCCCGCCGACCACGACGCCCACCCCGCCGACCGCGACGCCGGCCCCGGGCGAGACGCCCACCTTCGCACTCCCCTCCCTCACCGCCGACAAGCAGCTCGAGGACCTGCTGCCCGACGAGCTCGGCGGCAGCCCGCTCACCAAGACCAGCATGAGCGGCCAGGACCTGGTGGACTTCGGCGGGCTCGACCCGGAGACGCAGGCGTTGCTCGACCGCCTCGGCGCCTCGATCGAGGACGTGAGCATCGCCTACGCCGCTGACTCGACCGGCACGGTAGAGGTCAACACGGCGGCCGTCCGGGTCAAGGGCGCGAACTCCGACACGCTGCGCAATGAGATCGTCGCCTCTGCGATCGCGGATGGCAAGGAGGTGACCGACGGCACGATCGCCGGCAAGGCGGTCAAGGTCGCGACCGATCCGACCGGCTCGAACGCGACGGAGTACATCTGGGTCCGGGGTGACATCGCCTTCGTCGTCACCGGCGACGACCAGGCCCTCGTCGCCGAGGCGGTCGGCAAGATGCCGTAGGGGCGGAGATCGCCGATGCGTCCCGAGGAGATGAGCGCGGCGATCGTCCGCAACCTCGCGGCGAAGACCGGCCGCGCGCTCGATGAGTGGATCGACCTCGCCGGGCGCGAGGGACCCGCCACCCGCCGGCAGCGGGTCGAGTGGCTCAAGGCGGTGCACGGCCTGGGCCACGGGCAGGCCGAGCAGATCGCCTGGCGGATCGACCGTCCGCCAGGCGAGGTCCCGCCCACCGACGAGCAGTTGATCGAGGCCCAGTACACCGGGCCGAAGGCGTCCCTCCGGCCGATCTACGAGCGGCTCGCCGAGGCGATCCGCGCGCTCGGCCCCGACGCCGCGGCCGAGGCTCGCCAGACGTACGTCTCCCTGGTGCGGCGCAGGCAGTTCGGGCTGATCGCCGCCTCGACTCGCACGCGCATCGACCTCGGCCTGCGGCTCCCGGGCGTCGCGCCGGTCGGACGCCTCCAGCCGGCCGGCTCGTTCGGCTCGGGGCAGGTGACACACCGGGTCGGGCTCGGCTCGCCCGGGGAGGTCGACGCCGAGGTCGTCGGCTGGCTGCGCGCCGCCTACGAGGCGCGCGGCTAGAGTGATCCCTGCGGCCCCGATCGCGGCCGCGAGGACGAGGGAGGAGTCGGCCGTGGACGCGCAATCGATCGTCGAGAGCCTGGCACAGGGGTTCATCCCGGCCGTCGTCCTCGTCGTCATCGGCCTCCTCCAGCAGCGCGCCCTCAGCCGCCAGGCCGCCGGGCTGGAGCGGCTCAAGACGGCGCTGGCGGCGAGGAGCAGCTTCTTCGAGCGGCGCCTCTCCGCCCACGAGCAGGTCTGGCCGCTGGTCGCCGCCACGAACCGCGCCCAGCAGCGCCTGAGCGCGACCCGGCAGCGGGGCGAGGACCTGGCCGAGTGCGCCGCCGAGCTCAAGCACAGCCGCGACGCCCTCAAGAACTTCGTCTACGACCGCGGCCTCTACTTCGACGACGAGGTGCGGCACCTCGTGCAGGAACTCGACACGAAGCTCGCCGACCGCCACGTCTTCGACGTGTCGCCGCAGATCCGCGCCCTGGAGGTGAAGCTGCGGCGCGTCGTCGAGGAGATGACCACGCCGCTCGGCGCGTAGCGGCCCTGCCGGCGACCGGCGAGCTGGCACGGCAGGGCGCTGAAGCGGTGGGGGCGCCAGGGCGGCGAGGTGGGCGCGTCGCATCCTGGCCGCCGACACCCGCGCGGAGCCGCCGATTGACGCGACCGCGCTGAGTGCGATAGTGTGACCTTCGCACTATCCCACTGAGGCCGCATCCGGAGCCCGAGCCATGCATCTGGTCAAGGTCCGCGCCAAGGGTCAGCTGACGATCCCCGACGAGGTGCGGCGCGCCGCTCGCCTCGCCGAGGGCGACTTCGTCGACGTCAGCGTCAGCGCCAGCGAAGGGACGATCATCCTCCGCCCGACCAGGGTGATCGACGCGGCGCAGGCGTGGTTCTGGACCGACGAGTGGCAGCGCGGAGAGCGCGAGGCATCGGCGGACATCGCCGAGAGCCGGACCCGGCGGTTCGAGTCGGCCGAGGAGTTCGTGGCATCGCTGGACGAGTAGGCGGTGCCGACCTACGAGCGCACCGACCGCTTCCAGCGCGACCACCGGGGGCTCTCCCCGGTCCAGCGCGCCCGCTTCCGACGCGCCGTCGGCAGGTTCGTGGTGGACCTGGCGGGCGGCACGTTTCGTGACGGACTTCGAGTGAAGCGCGTCGACGGGACCGGCGGGATCTTCGAGATGACCTCGGCCCCCGATGGGCGAGCCACGTTCCAGTACGGTAAGAGCCGAGGCAAGGGGCCCCACGTCATCTGGCGCCGGATCGGCAGCCACGACATCTTCGGGGAGCCGTGATCCAGCTGTCGCAGTGACTGGCGAGCTGGCACGCTCCCGTGTCAGGGTCCCGACACCGTGGGGGACCTGACCAGATGACCGGCAGAGAGGCGATAGCCCGCCGCGACGACGGGACGCTTGTCGACCCGCGGGCGCCCGAGGAGTGGGACGCCTGGGTCTCGGCCGGGCGTACGCGCAACTTCTGCGAGGACGATCCCCTCCTCGACTGGCTCGATCGGTACGGGAAGGAGCACGGTTTCCTCCCCGACGACGAGCTCCTGGGCTACGACCCGCGCACGGACCTGCTTCCCTTCCTCTTCGAGCAGGGCCACCTCTTCGAAGAGGGGGTGATGCGGCTGCTCCGCAGCCGGCTCGGCGAGGACGCGGTCATGAGCCTCTCGCACGGCCGCGACGACGTCCGCTCGCTGGCGAGCGCCGAGGCGACCTTCGAGGCGATGCGCGCCGGCGCGCCGGTCGTCGCCCAGGCCATCCTGCGCAACCCCGAGAACCGGACGTACGGCGTGGCCGACCTGCTCGTCCGCTCGGACGTCCTGGAGCGCCTCGTCCCGGGGACGCTGGGGCCCGCGGAGGTGCGCATCAACGCCCCGGCGCTCGGCGAGCATCCCTGGCACTACCGCGTGGTGGACATCAAGTTCCACACCTTCGAGCTGCTGGCGGGCGGCGGCGCCGGCCGCGGCGACCTCGCCTACATGGCGCAGACCTGGGTCTACAACGAGGCGCTGGGGCGGATCCAGGGCTATCGGCCGCCCGCCTCGTACCTGCTCGGACGCTGCTGGACGCAGGGCGAGAAGCTACGCGGCACGGGTTGCCTCGAGCGGCTGGCGCGGGTCGACCACGACCGTGAGCTGTCGGACGGGCGGACGCTCGAGGAGGTCGTCCGCGACGCGCTCGCCTGGATCCGCCGGGTTCGGAGGGACGGCGCCGGCTGGCGCGTCCTGCCCGAGCCGAGCGTGCCCGAGCTCTACCCGCACGCCCGCGCCGACCAGGACCAGCCCTGGCACACGGCGAAGATGGTGATCGCCCGCCAGCTCGCCGAGCTGACACTCCTGCCCGGCATGAACCCGCTGCGGCGGCGCGCCGCTCACGCGAATGGTCTGCGGCGCTGGGACGACCCCCGGGTGAGCGCGGCCGCCCTGGGGCTTCCCGGCGACCCGTACGTCGCTCGCTACGCCGACCAGTGCGACGGCGTCCTGCTCGCCAACCGGGGCCGCGGGCCCGAGGCGCTCTTCCCCGACCGGATCCACCATGCCGACCCCGCCTGGCGGGCGCCGGCCACGCTCGAGCTCCACGTCGACTTCGAGACGGTCAGCAACCTCGACGACGACTTCGCGGCGCTGCCCCAGATCGGCGGCCAGCCGCTCATCTTCCAGGTCGGCTGCGGGCGGTGGGAGGACGGGCCAGCGGGCCCCGAGGCCTGGCGCTTCGCGCAGTGGACGGTCGAGGCGCTCACCGAGCCCGAGGAGGCGCGAATCATCGACGCCTGGGTCGGCCACGTGCGCGAGCTGCTGGCGGCGCGCGGGCTGGGCTGGACCGACCTCCGCGTCGTGCACTGGTCGCCGGCCGAGGTCGTCAACCTTTCGACCGCCTACAACGCGGCGCGCGTCCGCCACCCCGAACGCGACTGGCCGCTCCTGCCCTGGTTCGACGTCCTCAACGAGGTGATCCGCCGTGAGCCGGTCACCGTCCGCGGCGCCTTCAACTTCGGGCTCAAGTCGATCGCCAGGGCGATGCGGGCGGCGGGGCTGATCGCGACCGACTGGGCGGACGGCCCGACCGACGGCCTGGGCGCCATGGTCGGCGCCTGGTGGTGCGCGGGCGAGGCCGCCCGCCTCGGAGTGCCCATGACGGCGCTGGAGCTGATGGCGGAGATCGGCCGCTACAACGAGGTCGACTGCCGGGTGATGGCCGAGATCCTCGCCTGGCTGCGGGCGAACCGCTGAGGTCCGACTTCCGCTACGGGATGGTCGTCTCGTGAGGGCGCCGACGCCGACTGGTCCGTCGTGGTGCTGGGGCTACGACCCGATTCGGCGGAGCCCCTCGACCGCGTCCAGGTCCCGATCGAACGAGACGACCGCGGGAGGACCGACCTCGAGCGCCAGCGCGGCGAGGTAGGCGTCGGGGAAGTCGAGGCGCTGGTCGGCGCCGTAGAGCTCGAGCGCTCGGGCGAGGGTCGCCGGCTCCGTCGGCAGCAGGCCGTCGGCCTCGAGAAGGGCCGCGAGGTGCGCGGCCGTCGCGGACCGGGTCCAGCCCAGGGTTCCCCGGGCCACGCAGACGAGCTCGGCGACGATGACCGGCGACAGGAGCAGCGCCAGCCGTCCTTCAGCCACGCGCCGAAAGAGGTCGAGCGCCAGGTCGTGCAACGGGTGCGACCGGCCGGCGAACAGGGCGACGAAGACGTTGGCGTCGGCGTGGGCCGCCTCGGGAGGGACGGCCGGCGGCCTGCCGCGCTTGGCGCTCACCGCCGCCGTCGAACGGACGCGCGGATTCGGCTCTCCCTCGCCTCCGCGCGAGCGGTCCATGCGGCGGCGATCCGCTCGTCCAGGGCCTCGGCCGTCGGCGGGATGGCGAGCGCCCTGTCGGCCGCGATCCCGGCGAAGTCGAGCACGCTCGGGCGGGCTCGCCGTCGAAGGACGATGCGGTCGCCTTCCGCCTCGAACTCGAGGTCGTCCCCCGGCCGGGCGCCCAGGAGGTCGCGTACGAGCTTGGGGACGGTGACCTGCCCCTGCCGGGTCAGTCGCGCCCGGATCGGCCGGAGCCGGACGGCGGTCGCGTTCATGGCATGACATTACTCACGCCATGAGTAATGTGTCAAGGAGAAGTAATGACACGCCGGCCGCTCGCGTGTGCCATGTCCAGCCGCTACACTCGCGTGCATGCCGGCGCTCCATCCCAATGCCCCCCGCCTCGTGACCGTCGCGCTGTCGGTCGCCCTGGTCGTCCTGGGGGTCGTCCTGGCGCTGCCGGTCCAGGGCGCGGTGGACCTGCTGGCGCCGCTCAAGGACGTGCTCACCCCCTTCGGCCTGGGTCTCACCCGCGAGACCGGCTACCTGTCCCTGCTGGCGGGCAACGCCGTGCTCGTGGCGGGCTGCCTCCTACCGGGGCTGTAGACGCGTGAGCCGCACCAACTTCTCGCCCACCGCCCGCACGATCATCGTCGTGCTCGTCCTCATGCTGGTCGGTCTCCTGGGCACCTCCGGCGGTCTGCTGACGCCGCCGTGGGGGATCGCCGCCTACGTCGTCGCCGAGGTGCTCCTGCTGATCGGGGTCGCCACCCGTCAACTGTGAGCCCGCCGGCGGGGCGCGTCGTGCCCCGTGCTACACTCCGAGCGGCCTCGGTGGGGCTGTAGTTCAGCTGGGAGAATGCCTGCATGGCATGCAGGAGGTCGGGGGTTCGAGTCCCCCCAGCTCC
>MGMJ01000048.1:2856-8051 GCA_001794945.1 Chloroflexi bacterium GWC2_73_18 | reverse complement strand
ATGCGGGGCCCACCCGGCACGGCGGGGTACCTTCTTCCCTCTTGACCCGGGGTGCCGGCGGCCGCAGGGTCGACCCGTGCGCCGCATCGCGCCTGCCCGCCTCGTCCTGGTCGCGCTGGCCCTTGCCGGCCTTCTCGGCCTGGCGGCCGGACCGACGAGCGCCACCAACCCGCCGACCGTCCCGGGAGCCCGCGGCTGCCCGGTCTTCCCGGCGACCAACGTGTGGAACCGGGAGATCACGACGCTGCCCGTGCGCTGGAACAGCTCGACGCTGATCCGCTCGATCGGGCTCGAGGCGGGGCTTCACGCCGACTTCGGCAGCTACCTCGGCTACGGCATTCCCTACAACGTCGTCGGTTCGGCGACCCCGAAGGTGCGCGTCGGCTTCTGGTGGCCGGACGAGTCGGACGCCGGGCCGTACCCGATCCCCTCGAACCCGAAGATCGAGGGTGGCAACGACCGCCACCTGCTCGTCGTCGACCGCGACGCCTGCCGCCTCTACGAGCTCTACCACGCCGTCAAGGAGACGGGCGGCTGGACGGCCGGGTCGGGCGCCATCTGGAACCTGGGCTCCAACGCCCTCAGGCCGAACGGCTGGACCAGCGCCGACGCGGCCGGCCTGCCGATCCTCCCCGGTCTCGTCCGATACGACGAGGTCGCCGCGGGGCGGATCGCCCACGCGCTCCGCTTCACCGCCCCGCGGACCCGCGACCGCCACGTCTACCCGGCGCGACACCACGCCGGCGAGGGAGACGACCCGGCACTCCCGCCGATGGGGGTCCGCGTCCGCCTCAAGGCCTCGTTCAGCCTCTCCGGCTTCTCGCCGCAGGCCCGCGTCATCCTCGTCGCCCTCAAGCGCTACGGGATGCTCCTTGCCGACAACGGCTCGCCCTGGTACGTCACCGGCGTCTCGGACGCGCGCTGGAACGACGATGTGCTCCACCAGCTGTCGCGCGTCACCGGTCGCGACCTCGAGGTCGTCGACACGACCGGCTTCGTCAACGGGTCGTAGCGGACGCGCCGGGCGAGCGGCCGGGCGGATCGGATCGTTGCCGAGGCAGGCACGGCCCGACGATGCCGCCCGGGCCCGATCCGAGCTACAGCGCCGTGTAGCCGCCGTCCACCAGCCAGGCCGCGCCGACGACGAACGACGCCGCGTCCGAGGCGAGGAAGGCGGCCACCTGGGCGATCTCGCGCGGCGCCGCCATCCGCCCGATCGGCGCCCAGGCGGCGTAGGAGCGGCGGGTCGCCTCCGGGTCGGGGGAGGTGTCGACCTCGCGCTGGAGGAGCGGCGTGTCGGTGATGCCGGGACAGACCGCGTTGACGCGGATGTTGTGCCTGACCAGGTTGAGCGCCATGGAGCGCATCAGCCCGTGGAGCCCGCTCTTGGCGGCGTTGTAGGCGGGCGTTTGCGGGTCGGCGACGTAGCCCTGCTCGGAGCCGGTCACGAGGATGACGCCGCCCGCCTGCGCCATCATGTGCGGGACCGCCGCCTTCGAGAGCAGGTAGGTGCCCTTCAGGTTGACGTCGATGGTGCGGTCCCACTCCTCCTCCGACAGCTCGACGATCGAGCCGGCGACCGAGGGGATGCCCGCGTTGGAGAAGAGGACGTCGATCCGCCCGAAGCGGCCGACCGTCTCCTCCACCATGCGGCTGGCGTCGGCGCCGACCGAGACGTCGCCCGCGACGGCGAACGCCCGGCCGCCCCGTCCGCGGATGCCCGAGGCGACCGACTCGGCGCCCGGGCCGTCGATGTCGGCGACGACGATGCTGGCGCCCTCCTCGGCGAAGAGCTCGGCCGAGGCGCGCCCGATCCCCGATGCGGCGCCGGTGATCAGGACGACCTTGTCCTTCAGGCGATCCATGGCGGGTCCTCCAGGTTCGAGCGCGGACGGGCGACTTCCCGCGCCAGCAGCATAGCCGCCGCCGGAACCGGAACGGCGTCGCGGGCGTCGCGAGGCCCGTGACCGTCCGACGCCTCGCCCCCTGTCTCGCCGCCGTGGCAATCGCCGTCCTCGTGGGCGCCTGCGGGACGTCGGCCTCGCCGACACCCTCCCCGCCCCCCGCCCCGACGCCGACGCCCGTCCCCTCGCCGCTCACCGTCGCCGAGCTGAAGTACCGCATCATCGACCAGCTCGGGCGGCCGTCGTTCTGCGACCGGGACTTCTACCCGGTGGGGCGCGACGAGCTGGCCGCCGCGCGCGAGCGCTTCGACGAGATGCGCGCCGACGAGCAGGCGTTCCTGGCGATCGTCTTCCGCCTCGGGCTGGCCGAACTGAGCCACTTCAGCGACGCCGAGCTGCTCGCCATCTACCGCGACTACAAGATGCTCGGAGCGGCCGGGCTGGCGCCCGACCCGGCCGACCCGGCCCGCTACCGCTTCGAGATCCGGATCGTCGGCCCCCAAGGGGCCGAGCACGAGCTGCGCGTCGACGGGTCGATCACGGCCGACGGCACGATCGAGGTCGGGCGGGAGACCGACGTCGGGCCGCTCATCTGCCCGATCTGCCTCGCCCGCGGCGCGCTGATCGACACCCCGTCCGGGCCGACGCCCGTCGAGGAGTTGCGGCCGGGCATGGTGGTCTGGACGGTCGACGAGCACGGGGTGCGCGTCGCCAGGAGGGTGGAGCGGTGGGGCAGCACACCGGTCGGGCTCTCCCATCGCGTGGTGCACCTGGTGCTCGACGACGGGCGCGAGATGCGCGCCTCGCCCGGCCACCCGCTGGCCGACGGCCGGGGCCTCGGCGACCTGGCGCCGGGCGACATCGTCGACGGCGCCCGGGTCGTGGCCGCCGAGCTCGTCGCCTACGACGGCGGCGCGACCTTCGACCTGCTCCCCTCGGGCCCGACCGGCATCTACTTCGCCGGGGGGATCCCGCTCGCCAGCACGCTCCGGCCCTGACCGGGCGCCGGGCGGCCCGCGGCGGTCAGCGGCCGGTCGGTCCCCGCCGGTCGAGCTCGTCGCGGAGCGCCCCGAGCACCTCGACCTCGATCAGGTCCTTCGGCCGGCCAGCGGCACGCTTCAGGCGGATCAGGTCGTCGACACTCGCCACGAGGACGGGCAGGCCGTCGAGATCGAACCTGTCGGCCGTCCGCTCGAGGGTCTCGAAGTTCGTGTCGGCCGTCGGGCGGCCGAGCAGATCGAGGTTGCCGAAGCGAGTGCCCAGTGTGAACCGGTCACCCGCCGCGAGGGCGCCAGCGTCGAGTGGAGCGGGAAGGTCCGGTCCAGGACCGCGCCGCCGCGCGCCCATCTCGTCGAGCGCGTGCGCGAGGGCCCGGAGGTTGACACGGTCCCACGCCGGACAGACGTCAAGGTCGGCGGTCAGGCTCGGCGATCCCTGGACCTGGGCCGCGAAACCGCCGATGACGACGAAACGGACGCGACACCGGAAGAGCGTCGCCAGGATGGCGAGCGGGTCGAACGGGACGGCGGGGGGTGCCGCGTTCCCGGTCACAGCCGCCGGGCCGTGGCCGTGACGGCGAGCATGTTGGCGTCGCTCGCGGCCGCGATCCGCGCCCGCTCACCGGGAGAGACGGCGAGCAGCTGGGCGATGCCGCTCCGATCGATGCCGACCCCCGGCCGCGGCGCGACCTCGAGACCGAAGCCGCAGGCCAGGAGCAACCGCTGGAGCGTCTCGGCCCGCGGGCTGATCGCGTCCCGCTCGATCCGCGCGACCGTTTCCTGGGGGATGCCGGCGCGCCCTGCGAGGGCACGCTGCGTCAGCCCCGCCCGCCGCCTCGCGTACCGGAGCATCCGCGCCGACGCCGACATCCGTCTCTCCTTCGCCTGCGGGGTGGGACGACCGCCAGGGTGATGACGTTTACATCATCAGGTTGGCCGAGCCGGCTGTCAAGCCGCTCGCCAGCACGCTCCAGCCCTGACCGCTGAAGGGGCGACCCCTCCCCGATCGTCGCGGCGGCCCGCGACTGCCGCGATTCCCGTGGAGTGCCCGGGCCTGCAAGATCATCACGCGCTGTTCACGTGGTGGGAATCCCGCAACGGACGGGCGTGATGCAGCGGTGCATCGTCCCTCCCGGATGGAGGGGTGCGGGACGAGGATGATCGTCCGCTCCCGCGCCCCGCCGGCGCGTCCGTATACTTCGACTTCCCATGGCCACGATCGAGCGACCGAGCACGCCGTCCGCCGCCGTCCCGCGCGCCCCGCGCTACGACCCGGCGGAGATCGAGCCGCGCTGGCAGCGCACCTGGGAGGCGGCGCGCCTCCACGAGACCGACCTCCACGACGCGACGAGGCCGCCGTTCTACATGCTGACGATGTACCCCTACCCGTCGGGCGACATACACGTCGGGCACTGGTACGCCATGACGCCGTCCGACGCGATCGCGCGGTACCGGCGCATGAACGGCGTCAACGTCTTCTTCCCGATCGGCTTCGACGCCTTCGGCCTCCCGGCCGAGAACGCGGCCATCGAGCGCGGCATCCACCCCTACGGCTGGACGATGGGCAACATCGAGCGGATGCGCGCCCAGCTGCGGCAGATGGGGAACAGCTTCGACTGGTCGGCCGAGGTCGTGACCTGTGAGCCGGAGTACTACCGCTGGAACCAGTGGCTCTTCCTGAAGTTCCTCGAGATGGGGCTCGCCTACCGGGCGATGGCGCCGGTCGACTGGTGCCCCAAGGACCAGGCGACGCTCGCCCGCGAGCAGGTCGAGGGCGCCGATCGGCGGTGCTGGCGCTGCGGCACCCCGGTCGTCAAGCGCGACCTCGAGCAGTGGTTCTTCCGCATCACCGCCTACGCCGACGAACTGCTCGACTTCAGCGGCATCGACTGGCCCGAGCCGGTCCGCGTCATGCAGACCAACTGGATCGGCCGCTCGGAGGGCGCCGAGGTCGTCTTCACCACCGCTCTTGACGCGCACCAGCCGGGCGGCGACGAGCTGCGCGTCTTCACCACCCGGCCGGACACGCTGTGGGGCGCCACCTTCATGGTGCTGGCGCCGGAGCACGCGCTCGTGCCGAAGCTGACCCACCCCGACCGCACGGCCGAGGTCGACGCCTACGTCCTCCAGGCGCGCCGCGAGACCGAGATCGAGCGACTCTCCACCGAACGGGCCAAGACGGGGGTCTTCACCGGCTCGTACGCGGTCAACCCGGTCAACGGCGAGCGGATCCCGATCTGGATCGCCGACTACGTGCTGGCGACCTACGGCACCGGCGCGATCATGGCGGTCC
>MGMJ01000048.1:0-2830 GCA_001794945.1 Chloroflexi bacterium GWC2_73_18 | reverse complement strand
ACGAAGTCGTACGCGCCGGCGGGCACGATGGCCGACGGCTTCGCCGAGGCGCTCCGCGCCGAGGGGATCCCCTTCGAGGCGGAGGACGACGGCGCGCTGCGGGTCGCCATCCCGCCCGAGAGGGTGGACCGGTACGTCGAGCTGGCGCGCCGGTTCGTGCGGCCCGACTCGTGGAACGAGGTGATCGGCACGCGCTGGGCCTTCGTCTTCGCCGACGCCGTCGAGACCTGGGACTCGCTCGCCGCCGAGGCGCGGATCCTGGCCCGCTGCCATGCCCTCGAGCCGGGCGTCCGCGAGCGGCGGACGGTGATGGAGATGCTGTGGGGCGTCCCCTTCTACCGCGACGCGCTCTACCACCACGATCACGGCACGATGATCGGCTCCGGCGTGCTGACCGGGACGCCGGGCGACGAGGCGGGCCGCCGCACGACCGACTGGCTCGCCGCGCGCGGCGCCGGGAAGGCCGCCGTCTCGTACCGCATCCGCGACTGGCTGATCAGCCGCCAGCGCTACTGGGGGACGCCGATCCCGGTCGTCTACTGCGAGCGCTGCGGCACGGTGCCGGTCCCCGAGGACCAGCTCCCCGTCCTCCTCCCCGAGGACGCCGAGTACCGCCCGACCGGCGAGAGCCCGCTCAAGTACCACGAGCGCTTCCTGAGCACGACCTGCCCACGCTGTGACGGCCCGGCGACGCGCGAGACGGACACGATGGACACCTTCATCGACTCGTCGTGGTACTGGTTCCGCTACCTCTCGCCGCGCCGCGGCGCGTCGGCGGTCGATGCCGAGATGGTGGGGCGCTGGACGCCGGTCCACCAGTACACCGGCGGCGCCGAGCACGCCGTCATGCACCTGCTCTACAGCCGTTTCTTCACCAAGGCGATGGCCGACGTGGGCCTCTTCGAGCAGCGCGAGCCGTTCCTGCGCCTCTTCAACCAGGGCCAGATCCTGGGCGCCGACGGCGAGCGGATGTCGAAGTCGCGCGGCAACGTCGAGAACCCCGACGACTACATCGGGCGCTACGGCACCGACGCGGTCCGCCTCTTCCTGATGTTCATCGGGCCGTGGGACCAGGGCGGCGCATGGAGCGCCCACGGGATCGGCGGGGTGAGCCGCTTCCTCCACCGCGCCTGGACGGTCGCCCTCGACCCGCACGGCGTCGAGCCGGGAGACCCCGGGGCGGGCCGCCTGCCGGCCGGCGAGTCGGCCGTCGACGCCGAGCGGAGGCTGCGGACGGTGGCGCACCGGACGCTCCGCACCGTTACCGGCGAGTACGAGGGCTACCGCTTCAACACCATGGTCGCCCACCTGATGGAGCTGACCAACCTGCTGATGCGCTACCGCGGCACCGAGGTGGCCGGCGGAGCGGCCTGGGACGAGGCGATCCGCCTCCTCCTGCTGATGCTGGCGCCGGCCGCGCCGCAGGTCACCGAGGAGCTCTGGCAGCGCGCCGCCCTTGGTGCCGACCCGGCCGCGGGTGGGTCGGCCTCGGACGGCTGGACGCCCGACCGCTCGATCCACCGCCAGGCCTGGCCGGCGTTCGATCCGGCGCTCGCGGCCGAGGAGGAGATCGAGCTGCCGATCCAGGTGAACGGCAAGCTCCGCGACCGCGTCACGGTCGCCGCCGGCACACCGCAGGCCGAGATCGAGGCGCTCGTCCTGGCGCGCCCCAAGGTCGTCGCCGCGCTGCATGGCGCAGCTCCGAAGCGCGTCATCCACGTCCCCGGCCGGCTCGTCAACATCGTCGCGCCCTGACATCGTCGCGCACTGACGCGCGACGGGATGCGCCTCAGGGCAGGAGCGCGACCGTCAGCTTCTCCCCGCGGAAGTCGTAGCCGCCCCCCTCGGGCCGCGCGACCGAAAGGCGCGGCTGCCCCGTGCCCGCGCCGTCGATCGTCAGCACCACGCCGCCCGTGAACCCCAGGCCCCCGCCGCCGACGTTGGACGGACAGCCGCTGACCAGGAACCGATCGTCGTTCGGCTCCGGGTCGGGCCGGAGCCAGAGGTCGACGACCATCGAGTCGCCCTGGCGGGACTGGACCGTGACGTCCGCCTCCTCGGTCCAGGCTGCCCCCAGGAGGCCCTCGCACGGCACGCAGGAATCGCCGTCGCAGCCGACCTCGAAGTCGCCGTAGCTGAATCTCCCGCTGGCCGGCCAGCGGGAGAGGCTGACGTATACGGTGCCAAGCTCGGCGGTCCTCAGGAACTCGAGCCGCAGGCTGCCCTGGACCTCGGAGTCGCCGACCCCCCAGAGGGACTCCTCGGACGGCCGCGTGTCGATCGCGAGGGTGATGCGGAAGCGGATCTCGCCGGCCGGTCCCGGCGTGGCGGTCACCGTGGACGTGGCGGTCGCCGTGGACGTGGCGGTCGCGTTCGGGGTGGCGGCGCTCCCGCTCGGGGTGGCGGTGCATGCGGCGGTGGCGGCGAGGCCGATCGCCAGCGCGCCGAGCCACCGGGTCAGGCCCCCGCTTTCGCTACCCCGCCGTCCAGCCATCGTTCCTCCTGCCGCTCTGCCACCCCCACGGCCGCCGATTGTGGCACACCGGGCGGCCGGGACACACGGCGGTGAGCCGTGCGGCGGGCATCCCGACATCCTTGCCGGCGCGGCCCGGGCGGCGTTCCGGAGCGGCAGCGCCACAGCGGCAGCGGGCCGTGGCCGCCCCGCCTCGCGCTCCGCTCATGCCGCCGGAGCATACCCGCGCGGTGGAGGAGCGTGGCTGGCCCCGGCTCGGGTGCTCCCGGACCAGGAGCCGAGCGTGCACACCGGCGGTCCCATGCCGGGGCGGCATGAGTGCCGCTGCGCGCCCGCGCCGTGGAGCGGCCTCCTTCC
>MGMJ01000047.1 GCA_001794945.1 Chloroflexi bacterium GWC2_73_18 | reverse complement strand
TTCGAGCATGACTACTCGGGAGGGTACGCCGCCTCCATGTCCGGGGCGCTCATCCACAACATCTGCTCATACCTCCACACCCGGTCGCCCCCCGGGGAGACCTTAACAAGCGGGGCCCTCTCCATAGAGACCACATGGTGGACAGGGCCTGTGTACTGTACGGAAGTTGCTGTTCCGCTTGGCCGTTTCGTGCCAGACAAACGGTCGCCGACGCCGAGGGCGTGGTCGGCTTCCGGGATCTCGCCCCGGCTGCCGGCGCGCCGGCGGATCCGCCGGTCGTCCGCCTGGGCCCGTGCCTCGCCGGCGCCCTGTCCGGGCTCATCCTGGAGGAGAACGGCCGCCTGGCGATCAGTCTCGCCCCGCTTGTCCCGCCCGACGCCCCGGCCGATCCATGGAGCGCCGGCCGATCCATGGAGCGTGCCGGCCGCCGTCCTGGCCGCGTTCAAGTGGGAGCCGGCGCGCGCGGCGACGCTTCGTCTGACGGAACTCGCTTCGGCCGTTCTGGCGGCCTTTCGGGGGGCCGTGGGGGCGCTCGCGGAATTGTGATGCCGCCGACCGGGTAGACTGGCCTGGATGCGCGACATGTTCGATGAGTTCAGGGACGACCTCCGGCGCCGACAGGCCCAGGCGAGCGGCGACCAGCCGGTCGCCCCCGACGACGCGGACGGGCCGGAGGAACCGCCACCTAGGCCAGCTCGGCGGGGCGGGGGCGGCGCCGGGGGAGGACGTCCCCCGAACATGAGCCGAGGTAGCCCGAATGATGGCACCGGCGCCGGGGGCGGACTCCGAAGGGCAGCTCGGCGGTTCGGGCTGACGCTCCTGCTCCTCGTCGGTCTGCTCATCTTCGGGCTGCTCAGCTTCGGCCTGGACCTGTGGACCGACGCGATCTGGTACTCCAGCGTCGGCTACGAGAGCGTCTTCTGGCCCCGGCTCAGCGCCTCGGTCCTCCTGTTCGCCGGTGGCATCGTCGTGGCCGCGGTCTTCCTGCTCGGCAACCTCTGGCTGGCCGGGCGACTCGCTCCCACGGGCGGCGGCGAGGGTAGCGCCGTCCGCGACTTCTTCGAGCGCATGTCGGAAGCGGCCCGCAATGCCGAGCGCGGGCGCTTCGGCCCGGGCGGCTTCGGTCCGGGTGACCAGCGCCCGGTGGGCCCCACGGTCGCGGAGATCCCGGACCTCACGCCGATGGCGACCCCGGTCCTGATCGCCCTCGGCCTGTTCGCGGCCCTGCTGGTCGCCGGCGGCATCGCCTCGGACTGGGAGACGATCCTGCTCTGGCGCAACCAGGTGGCCTTCGGGCGGCTGGACCCCGTGTTCGGCCGCGACATCGGCTTCTTCCTCTTCGACCTGCCCTTTCTCCGGCTGGTCCAGGGAGCGCTGAACGGCCTGGTCCTCGGTGCGCTGGCGATCGCGTTCGCCCGCTACCTCGCCTCGGCGGTGCGGGGCGGCGAGGTGTTCACGACACCGGTCCGCGTCCACCTGGCCGTGCTCGGCGGGCTCTACCTGCTCTCGACCGCTGCCGGCTCTCAGCTCGACAAGTTCGAGTTCGCCTACAGCGCCGACGGTGTCGCCAGCGGCGTGAGCTACACCGACGAGGCCGCCCGCTTCCTCGGCCGCGACGTCCTGACCGTCCTCTCGGCGCTCACCGCGGCCTTCCTCGTGGGCGGGGCGTTCACCCGCTGGGTGGTGCCGCTGGTCATGGCCGTCCTGATCTGGTTCAGCGCGTCGCTCGTCCTGGGCACCCTCTACCCGGAGGCGATCCAGCGCTTCACGGTGGATCCCAACCCCTACCAGAAGGAAGAGCGCTACATCGGCAACAACATCGCGATGACCCGCCTCGCCTTCGGGCTGGACGGCTGGGAGACCCGCGACTACAAGGGCGACCAGGCCCTGACCGCCGAGAAGATCGCCGACGAGGCGGCCACCTTCGGCAACGCCCGGCTGTGGGACTACCGGCCGCTGGGCGACACGCTCGACCAGCTCCAGACGGTCCGCCAGTACTACGACTTCTTCGATGTGGACACGGACCGCTACGACATCGGCGGCGAGCGCCGCCAGGTGATGCTCTCGGCCCGCGAGCTGGCCCTCGAGAAGAACCCCAACGCGATCGGCTGGCTGAACGAGCGGATCATCTACACGCACGGCATCGGCCTGGCGATGGTCCCGGTCAACGAGGTCGTCAGCAACGGCGAGCCGCGCCTGTTCATCCGCAACCTGCCGCCGGTCTCGTCCGACGGGGCGCCCGTCGTGACGGAGCCCCGGATCTACTTCGGCGAGCGACCGACGATCGACTACGTCATCGTCGGCGCGAAGCAGCCCGAGTTCGACTTCCCGCAGGGGAGCGAGCAAGCGGGCGGCGAACAGACGATCGAGACCAGCTGGTCCGGGACCACCGGGATCCGGCTGGATCGGACCCTCGAGCGGCTGCTCTTCGCGCTTCGCTTCCGCGACCTCAACCTGCTCATCAGCGACCAGGTCACCAACCAGAGCCAGCTGCTCTTCCGTCGCTCGCTCTTCGACCGGCTGCCGCGGATCGCGCCGTTCCTGCGCTACGACAAGGACCCGTATCTCGTGGTCACCGCCGAGGGCCGCCTCGTCTGGATCGCCGACGCCTACACGGTCTCGGATCGTTTCCCGCACGCCCAGCCGTTCTTCCCGACCAGCCTCGCGCGGACGGGGCTGGGCCGGGCGCCCTTCAACTACATCCGCAACAGCGTGAAGATCGTGATGGACGCCTACGACGGGCGGATGAGCTTCTATGTCGCCGATCCCTCGGACCCGCTGGTGCAGGCCTACGGCGGGATCTTCTCCGGACTGTTCCGCCCGCTCGACGAGATGCCGGCCGATCTCCTTCCCCACCTCCGCTACCCGGAGGAGCTGTTCAACGTCCAGACGGCGATGTACGGCCGGTACCATGTGGAGAACACGCTGACCTTCTTCCAGCAGCAGGACCTCTGGACGACGCCGCTGGGCCAGGGGAGCGAGCAGAGCCTCCCCAGCGAGGCGTACTACGTGATCATGCGGATGCCCGGTGAGGCGGACGACGAGTTCCTGCTCCTCCAGCCGATGGTCGCCCAGGGGCGCCCGAACATGATCGCCTGGGTGGCCGCCCGCAACGACGACCCGCACCGTGGCCAGGTCCGCGTGTACCGCTTCCCGGCCGACACGACGATCTTCGGCCCGGCCCAGATCGAAGCCCAGATCGACGCCGACCCGGAGATCAGCGCCCAGATCACCCTCTGGAGCCAGGCCGGCTCGACGGTCATCCGGGGCAACCTCATCGTGGTCCCGGTCCAGGACTCGATCATCTACCTCCAGCCGGTCTACCTCCAGTCCACCGCCGCGAAGTTCCCGCAGTTCCAGAGGATCGTCGTCGCCTCGCCGACCGAGGTCGTCTGGGCCGAGACGCTCGGCGACGCGCTCCGTCAGCTCCTCGAGATCGAGGGCGGGGGCCCGGGTCCGGGTCCCTCACCCGGGCCCACCCCATCGCCGGGTCCCGGACCGGTGCCCACCCCCCGGCCGTCGCCCGGACCGGGGCCCACCCCGCCGGCCGGCGATCTCCAGGGGCTGATCGACTACGCCAACCTCCACTTCGAGCTGGCGCAGGCCGCGCTGCGCGACGGCGACTTCGCCCGCTACGGCGAGGAGATCCGGCTGGTCGGGGAGGCGCTCCGCCAGCTGCAGCTCCTGGTGGGCGTGAGCCCAAGTCCGCTTCCCTCGGCCGCGCCCGCGCCGTGACGGAGGCCGGACCCGTGGCCTCGTGGCGGACGGGCCCGGTGCCGGCGCCCCGGGAGCCGTCCCGGCGTCCTGGCGCGATGTCTTGGCCGGGGCGCTGGTGGAGACGTTGGTCCGGCCGTCGGGCTGGCCCCTGGCGCTGGCCCGGTTCCTCGTCCGGGGCGGGATCATCCCGTTCGCCCTGCCGATCGTCGTGCTGCCCACGACCGTCGGGATCGCCACGTTCTTCGGCCCGGACAAGACGCTTCGCTGTTGCCGAGCGCACAGCATTCCTCCTCAGTGTCCCTGCTGAGGCCCTTCCCGAGATCCCTTCTGGCGGCGGACCGCGAGTCGTCCGCGGCCTCGCGGCAAGGACCGCAGCTTCGGCGACAGCTCCCTCGCGCCGTGCGATGCCACCGCCGCGTCCGACGGCGCCGAAGACGAGCATCAGGCGCCCGAAGCCGGCGCTCCCTCCGAGGGGCGACGAGGGCTCCTGGTGGCCCGCTCCACCACATCCGGCACCTCGGGCGAGATGGCCCTACCGTCCCGGTCTCCGCCGGCGCACCATCGCAGCTGATCGCGGGAGGCTGTGACGCGTGGCCCCGCACGTTGGCCGCCGGGACCGCGCCGAGCCACTGCTGAGAGTCGGACCCTTGGGCACCATCGCCAGCGGCCTCGCCTCGGAGACTCGCGAAGGCCGGCCGAGTCCGGCAGCGCTGGGGCCGCCTCGCATCCGAACGAAGGTCTTGTCGTGAGGAAGGGCACTCGGACCGCACTGGTCATCTGTGGCACCGTGGCGCTCGCCCTGGGCATCATTGGCATATTCCTGCCGGTGCTGCCCACCACCCCGTTTCTGCTGCTGGCGGCCGCCTGCTACGCCCGCGGTTCGGCGCGCCTGCACCACTGGCTCGTGAACAACCGCTTCCTGGGCGAGTACATCCGGGACTATCGCGACAGGCGGGCCATCAAGCTGAACGTCAAGATCTTCGCTATCGCGATGCTGTGGCTCTTCATCGGGATCAGCATCCTTGCGGTTGATCCCGTCTGGCTCAGGTTGCTGCTCGCTGCCATCGCGGTTGCGGTGACGGCGCACATCCTCACGCTGAGGACGATCAGGCCTGGTAGCCCACCGCGGGATGGACGCTGAATGTGGCCGGCTTCAGCGTCGTGTCCACCACCGCTCCGCTCGTCGGTTGCCGGTCCTTCAGATGCCATCGTGTGGAGGTCATCCCAGCCAGTCTCTTCCGGCTCGGAGCTGCGCAAGGGGCCACCAGCGAGATCGCGCCTCACGTCGGGAGACATGACCGAAGCCCTCCCGGCCGCCGAGACGTGTCGCCCCATCGCGGCGACGCGTTTGCCATCGGCCTGACCGCGCCAATGCGGCCTCCGGGCCAGGTACCCCGAGTTGGCAGGCACGCCTCGGCGACGGCGCGGAGCGCGGCCCAGGGTAGGCCCGCAGCGAGCGGCGGTCGCCGTGGCGGCTCAGCCGATGACGAACCAGGCGACCTTGCAGGCGTTGGCGGCGGGGCCGGTCAGGTAGACGGTGAGCGTGTCCGCCGCGGTGCTCTTGGTGACGCGGTGGATGGTGACGCCGGCGCCCGGGTTCCCCTCCAGGGTGGCGAGGATCTTGGAGGACGCCACCAGGTCGACCCCGGCGGGGATGGCGCCGCTGTCGAGGACCCCGCCCCGATGGTGGCCAGGCCGGCCGTCCGGAAGAAGACGCGGCCCTGGGCGTTGAGCGCCCGGCCGCTCCCGTCGCCGCCCTTGAAGTAGGCGGCCGTGCCGCTCGCGGCCGTGCCGTAGACGCCGTAGCCGCTCGTGGCCTGACCGTAGACGCCGCGCCCGGCGTTGGCCCGACGCCACACCCCTCGGCTCCCGCCGTCCTGGGCGGCGTAGCCGTAGACGCCGGTCTTCGCCGGAGCCGCGGTGATGGTGGCGGAACCCGGCTGGGCGACGAAAGCAACGAGCG
>MGMJ01000046.1:8419-9676 GCA_001794945.1 Chloroflexi bacterium GWC2_73_18 | reverse complement strand
CTTGTCGAAGCGGTCCATTGCCCCGGACGGCGCATCCGTCAGGGTGGCGGGCGAGACGGAGCCCCAGGCGGCCGGGCGGAACGACCACCGGAGGAGCGTGAGCGTCGCGAGGTCGAGCAGGACCGAGGCGATGCCGACGGCGACCCCGGCCAGCACGGCCACGACGAGGTCCGAGGCGCCCAGGCCGGGGCTGTCGCCCCCGGAGGCGCGCAGCCAGAGCAGCGCCGCGGTGACGATGGCGGCGACGACGCCCAGGATCGGCCCCCGCAGCGGCCCGGCGATCCCCGGGGTGCCGTGGATCCGCATGCGCCGAGGATACGGGTCCTATGATGCGAGCGTGGCGACGGAGCCCCCTGTGAGCGACCCGGCCCGGATCGACGGCCTCTCCGAAGCGGTCGCGCGGCTCCTCCCCGCCCTGGAGCGCTTCACCCGCTTCGAGGGGCCCGACCTCGCCGCCCGCCGCTCGGTCTGGCGCGCCGCCCTCGACGAGCCGCTCCCCGCCACCGGAGCCGGCCCGGACGCCGTCCTCGAGACGATCGAGCGCGTCGTCATCCCCCACGGCCTGCGGGTCGGGGCACCCGGCTTCCTGGGCTGGATCACCACCGCCCCGACCACGATCGGCGCCGCGGCGCAGCTCGCCGCCAGCATCGCCACGCCCCAGCGCTGGTGGATCTCGCCGGGCAACTTCCTGGAGGTGCTGGCGCTCCGCTGGCTCGCCGAGCTGCTCGGCCTGCCGGCCACGCACCAGGGCATCTTCACCAGCGGCGGCTCCATGGCCAACCTGGTCGGGCTCGCCGCCGCGCGCCAGCAGGCCGGCGAACGTCGCGGCCTCGATCCGGCGCGCGACGGGATCGCCGCCCTCCCCGGGCCGCGGGTCTACGCCAGCACGGAGGTCCACCACGTCGCGCTCCGCGCCCTCGCCGTCCTGGGGATGGGCCGTCGCGCCCTGCGCATGGTGCCGCTCGACGCGGGTCACAAGCCCGACCTCGACCTGCTGCGCCGCTGGATCGACGAGGACGTCTCGGCCGGCCGGACGCCGGTCGCCGTCATTGCCTCGGCCGGCGAGGCGAACGCAGGGGACGTCGACCCGATCGAGGAGATGGCCGATCTCGCCCACGAGCTGGGTGCCTGGCTCCACGTCGACGGCGCCTACGGCGGCTTCGGCGTCCTCGACGAGCGGGTCCGACATCTCTACGGCGACCTGGCGAAGGCCGACTCGTTCGCGGTCGACCCCCACAAGTGGCTGGCCGCGCCGGT
>MGMJ01000046.1:5783-8263 GCA_001794945.1 Chloroflexi bacterium GWC2_73_18 | reverse complement strand
CCTGGCGGCCCCCGCGCGCGGGCTCGTCGTCTGGGCGATCCTCAAGGAGATCGGCGCGGCGGGGATGCGCGCCCGGGTGGCGCGCGATCTCGACTGCGCGCGTAGGGTCGCCGCGCGCGCCCGCGCCAGCGACGAGCTCGAGCTGCTGGCCGAGCCGGTCCTCTCGATCTGCTGCTTCCGCTATCGGCCGCCGGGCCTCGACGACGAGGACGCCCTCGACGCGCTCAACGAGGGGATCCTCCGCGCCGTCCAGGCGCGCGGCCGCGCGGTCCCCTCGAGCACGCGGATCGGTGGCCGCCTCGCCATCCGCCCTTGCTTCATCAACCCGCGCTCGACGCTCGCCGACGCCGACGCGCTCGTCGACGAGGTGCTGACCGTCGGGCGCGCGCTCGTCGCCGCGAGCGGCGACGCGGCCGACCCGGGGCCGCAGACAGGCTGAACGGCACTTCCGGCTGGCGGTACCACGCGCCCAAGCTCCTGACGGGGTGCATCAGCGCGTCCCCAGCCATCCATGGCCGCGCATGCGGCCGATTGCCGCGCGTGGCCGGCAGGCTCTTGGGCACCGGGTTCGCCGGTGGCTATCGCGGCCCGTCGAGGGAGTCAAGAGATGAGATCGCGCCCGTTGCTCGTCGTGGCCATCGTCGCCCTGCTCGCGCTCCTGCCGGTCGCCCCGGTCGGGGCCACCACGGACGCCCCGAACACCTGCTCGGGAGCCACGGCGGCGAAGCCGCTCAACACCTGGATCGCCGACGCCGTCGAGCCATCCGGCGACGTCGACTGGTTCCGCTTCACGACCGCGTCCAACCGCTATGCCCTGGTCACGCTGGGCAAGCTGGCGGCCAACTACACCCTCGAGCTCTACTCGTCCTGCGGCACGAAGCTCGCCACCTCCGCCCGCTCGGGCGTCCAGTACGAGGAGATCTACCGCTACCTGCCGGCGGGCGCCTACCGCGTCAGGGTCTCGGGCGTCTCGGGCGCCCACAGCGCCACCAACTACCAGGTCCGCTTCCGCAGCCTCGCCGAGGGCGTCCTGATGCTCTCGTACCGGACCTGGACCGACAGCGGCAACCTCTACGTCGTCGGCGAGATCCTGAACAACACGGCCCAGACTCGCAAGTGGGTGAAGGCGCTCGTCACGTTCTACGACGCCTCGAGCCAGCAGCTCGGGAGCACCTACTTCACCTACAGCCACATCGACCTGATGAAGCCCCGGACGCGGAGCCCCGCCGGTCCACGGTACGCGCCCATCCCGGTCGGCTACCACCACTACCGGGTAACCGCCGCGCCCGGCACGGTGACGGACAACATCCCGGTTGGGAACCTGAAGGTGACCCCGGGCACCCCCTATGACACGTCCTGGAACCGACACTACCCGGGGACGCTGACGAACAACAACGGCTTCGCCCTCACCGACGCCGAGGTCGTGGTGACCCTCTACAACAGCTCCGGTGGCGTCGTCAACGCCGACTTCGACTACCCGACCACGCCGATCGCGGCCGGGGCGACCGTCGACTTCGACATCATGGTCTGGGACCACTATGCGGGCGTGAACCGCTACGTCTTCCAGGCGGAAGGCGAGTAGCGTCGGGTCGGCCGACCGACCTCCCGACCCGTGTGTCAGCGGCCCGGCCCCGGCTCCCGGCCCGGCGACGCCAGCTCGAAGCCGGCGAACTCGAACGCCGGCGAGACGGTACAGCCGACGAGCGTCCAGGCACTCAGGCTGCGCGCGCTCTGCCAGGCCGTCGGCGGGACGACGGCCTGGGGGCGCTCTCCGCGGGCGAGGTCGGTCCCGAGGCGCTGGACGGCCGGCGGCCCACCCCGTTCGGAGACCCGAAGTTCGAGCGGCGCTCCGGCGTAGAAGTGCCAGGTCTCGGTGGCGTCGATGCGATGCCAGGCGGAGACCTCGCCCGCCCGGAGCAGGTAGTAGATGGCGGTACCGGCGCCACGCCCGCCGAGAGCCGGCCGGTCGCGCCAGGTCTCGCGGAAGTGGCCGCCCTCGGGATGGGGCGCCAGGCCGAGCCGGGCGATCACCTCGTCGGCGTCCGTCTCGTCACTCCTCCGCCTTCGCTCCGGGCCGCCTGCTCACCCTGGCAGTCTACCCCGGAGTGGGGAGGTCAGTCCTGGCCGTCGCCCTCGTCGCCCGAGCTGTCGCCCGAGCTGTCGGCGGCGGACGCGTCGCCCGAGTCGTCGGCCGAGTCGTCGGCCGAGCCGTCGCCGGAGCTGTCATCGGTCGAGTCGTCCTCGTCGGCGTCCTCGTCGGTCGAGTCGTCCTCGTCGGTCGAGTCGTCCTCGTCGGTGTCCTCATCCTCCGCGGCGTCCTCATCGGCCGACTCGTCGTCAGCGGACGAGCTGTCGCCCGACTGATCGTCGGTGGACGAGTCGCCCGAGGTGTCGTCGGCCGAGCCGTCGCTGGAGCTGTCGTCGGTGGACGAGTCGCCCGAGGTGTCGTCGGCCGAGCCGTCGCTGGAGCTGTCGTCGAC
>MGMJ01000046.1:0-5755 GCA_001794945.1 Chloroflexi bacterium GWC2_73_18 | reverse complement strand
GGACGAGTCGCCCGAGGTGTCGTCGGCCGAGCCGTCGCTGGAGCTGTCGTCGACGGACGAGTCGCCCGAGGTGTCGTCGGTGGAGCTATCGCCCGACTGATCGTCGGCCGAGCTGTCGTCGGCGCTGGTGTCGCCTGAGTTGTCGTCGGCCGCGTCTTCCTCCTGCGCGTCCTCGTCGGCCTGATCGATCTGGTCGACCGATCCCTGATCCTCGACGTTGGAGTCGGGCGTCGAAGTGTCCTGCGTCTGCGCGCCGGCTGCGTCGTCTGACGCCAGCCCGACCAGGTCGGCGAGCGACCCGGCCGCCACCGGCATCACGGCGAAGCCGATCAACGCCGCGCCGGCGATCGTCGCGCCGAACCGCTTCAACATCGACCCTCGCTTCAATCGATCCATCTACCTGGGCCCCTTCTACCGTCCCCGGTCGTCTGCCGGGCCTTCTACTTCGACCGAGGCACGAGGCTACCGGTTGGTTTCACACCGGGCCACCGTACTTCCGTGCGTGGGGAGCGCCGGGCGACCCACCGGGTGAGTGCTCCGTTCGGCCTAGGCACGGCGCAGCACGGGCGCTCCGCGGTCGGCCCGTGCTACCGTCACCCCATGTGCCGCAGCATCAAGACGCTCCGTCGCCCCGACGATCCCGCCACCGACGAGGAGATCCGGGCCGCCGCCCTCCAGTTCGTGCGCAAGGTCAGCGGCTACGGTCAGCCGTCGCGCGCCAACGCCGCCGCCTTCGAGGCGGCCGTCGACGAGGTGAGCGTGGCGTCACGCCGCCTCCTCGAAGCGCTGGTCATCCGGTAGAGGAGTCGCGCCGGGCGTTACGCTAGCGCCGATGTGCCCGACTCGACCGCCGGCCTCACCGTGCCCGCGTGCATCCGGGTCAGCTCGGAGCGCCCCCCGACCCGCGTCTTCATCGACGTCCAGCACCCGTAGCAGCTCGAGGAGCCCACGACCATGACCGAGACCGCCGACGCGATCATCATCGGCGCCGGCGTCCACGGCGCCAGCCTTGCCTTCCACCTGGCCCGCCGCGGCCTCAAGCCGACCGTCCTCGAGCAGCACGCCGTGGCGGCCGGGGCGACCGGCCGCTCGAGCGGGCTCGTGCGGATGCACTACGACATCGAGACCGATGCGCGCCTCGCCTGGGCGTCGTTCCCCTACTTCCGCGACTGGGGCGAGCGGGTCGGCGGCGACTGCGGCTTCACCCGGACCGGCTTCCTCCAGCTCGTCCGCCCCGCCTTCTACGACCGGCTCCGTGCCAACGTGGCGATGCACCAGCGGATCGGGATCCCGAGCCTGGTGGTGAGCGCCGACGACGTCCGCCGCCTCGCCCCGACGATCGCGATCGAAGAGGGCGCCGTCGCCGCCTTCGAGCCCGAGTCGGGCTACGCTGACCCGACCGCCACGGCGACCGGCTTCCTGGCCGCCGCGCGCGGCGTGGGCGCGCATCTCGTGCAGGGCTGCCGGGTGAGCGGGGTGACCGTCGAGGGCGGTCGCGTGAGCGGCGTGGAGACCGACCGCGGCTCGTACTCCGCCCCCATCGTCGTCGACTGCGCCGGCGCCTGGGCGGCCGGGATCGGGCGGATGGTGGGGCTCGAGCTGCCGGTCGACGTGTGGCGCCACGACACCGCCTACATCCGCCGCCCGCCGGAGATGGGCACCTCCCACCCGACCGTCATCGACGACGAGAACGCCCTCTACTTCCGGCCCGAGGGCCGCGAGCTGACGCTGGTCGGCCTGGAGGACGGGAGCGAGATCGGCGGCTCGCCCGACCGCGAGACGGCGAGCACGGGCGCGGGCTTCGGCGAGCGGGTCGCCGAGCGGATCACGGCACGCCTTCCGGCGATGGCGGCGGGGACGCTCCACAGCGCGCACAGCGGCCAGGACGGGATCACGCCCGACCAGCGCGCCATCATCGACCGGGCCGGGCCGGACGGCTTCTACCTCGCCTGCGGCTTCAGCGGGACCGGCTTCAAGACGGCGCCGGCGGTCGGCGCCTGCCTCAGCGAGCTGATCTGTGACGGGCGGGCCTCGACGGTCGACGTCACGCCCTTCTCGCTCCGTCGCTTCGCCGAGGGGCGACCGCTCGTGGGCGAGCAGCCCTACGAGCGGATCTGGCGCTGAGGCGTCCCCGCCCGGTCGTGCACCCGCCATCGCCCCTCGTCTCGCGCTCGTCTCGCTGATCGTCGTGCGGAGGCGGTAGCTTCAGGAGGCACACCCATGGCACCGATCGTCGAACCGACCGCCGCAGGCGCGGTCCGGTTCGGGGTCCATTCCGAGGTAGGCAAGCTTCGCCGGGTGATCGTCCACCGGCCGGACCTCGAGCTGAAGCGGCTGACCCCTGGGAACCACGATGAGCTGCTGTTCGACGACGTGCTGTGGGTCCGGCGCGCCCGCCAGCAGCACGACGCCTTCGCCGACCTCCTGCGCGAGCGGGGCGTCGAGGTCCTCTACCTGGAGGAGCTCCTCGCCGAGGCGCTGGTCGCCGCCGAGGCGCGCGCCTGGGTCCTCGATCGGGCCGTCACCCCGTTCACGGTCGGCCCCGGCATGGCGGACGAGGTCCGCGCTTATCTCGACGACGTCGAGCCCAGGGTCCTCGCCGACCACCTCATCGGCGGCATGACCGTCCGCGAGGCGGCCGGGGTCCTGAAGGGCAGGGACCGAGGCGCCGTCGAGATCGACGCGATCGCGGGGCACTCGCTGGTCGTCTCCGGCATGGCCCCGGATGACTTCGTCCTGCGGCCGCTGCCCAACAGCTACTTCACCCGCGACTCCTCCGCGTGGATCTACGGCGGCGTGGTGGTCAACCCCATGTACTGGCCGGCGCGCCGCCTGGAGGCGCTCAACGTCGAGGCGGTCTACCGCTTCCACCCGAGCTTCCGCGACGCGGGCTTCGAGTTCTGGTACTCGCGCGAACAGGAGGGCGAGGACTTCGGGCGCGCGAGCTCCGAGGGCGGCGACATCATGCCGATCGGGAACCGGACGGTGGCGATCGGCATGAGCGAGCGCACCACCGGCCAGATGATCGAGAAGATCGGGCTCGCCCTGTTCGCCAGGGATGCGGCCGACCGGGTCATCGCCGCCGGCATGTCGCGCGACCGCGCCCACATGCATCTCGACACCGTCTTCACGTTCGTGGACCGCGACTGCGTGACGCTCTTCCCGAAGGTCGTGGACTCCATCACGGCGTACTCGATCCGGCCTGCCGAGAAGGAGGGGGAGCTCGACGTCCGGCGCGAGGAGTCGTTCCTCGGCGCGATCAAGGACGCCCTCCAGCTTGGGGATCTGCGGGTTATCGGCACGGGTGGCGACGCCTGGCAGGCCGAGCGTGAGCAGTGGGACGACGGCAACAACGTCGTGGCCCTGGAGCCCGGCGTGGTCGTCGGCTACGAGCGCAACGAGTTCACGAACGCCCTCCTGCGCAAGGCGGGCATCGAGGTCATCACCCTCGACGGTTCGGAGCTCGGCCGCGGGCGTGGCGGCGGCCACTGCATGACCTGCCCACTCCTCCGCGACTCCGCCTGAGCGGCGAACCTCGGCGGGGATCAGTACACCTCGTCGTGTGTCCCGATCCCGACCAGGAAGCAGACGTCGCCGTCCCAGCGGAAGAGCACCCGCAGGTCGTCGTCGACGCTGAAGGCCCAGTAGTCGCCGAGTTCGCCCTTCAGCTTGTGCGGTCGCAGCAGCGGGTCTCGGGGGTTTGCCGCGAAGCGCCGAAGGGCCGCTCTCAGCAGCTCGTCTCGCGGTGGCTTCAGCCGGCGCGCCCGTCGCAGGAACCGGGACGACGCGATGACCCGCACGTCCGGACGCGGTCAGGCGTGCAGGTCGTCCAGGAGAGCGTCCATGTCCGCGTAGGCCGTCGAGTCCCCCGTGGCGTACTCGGCCTCCGCCTCCCGAACCTCCCGCAGGAAGAGCGATCGGCGCGCGAGGCGGAGCTCCTCGTGCTCGGCTTCGTAGCGCTTGGCATCGATCAGGTACGCGGTCGTCTGCGAGCGCTGCAGGATCGCGACGGGCTCCTCGGCGTCGTGGAGCGCTTCGAGGATCTCTGCCGTTCGCTGGCGTAGCTCTGTCACTCCGATACTTTTCATCGCACGCTGTAATGTACTGTAGAACGACCTGTCCGTCAAGGGGGGCCGCGAGATCCTGTTGATGGGCCGCGAGATCCGGTCGCGCCGCCTATCCGGCAGGGGCGAGCTGGAAGGTCGACAGGAAGAGCTCGAAGACGGCGCGGTCGTCCGCCTCGGCGCCGGCTTCGGCGTACCAGAAGACATCCACGCCATCGGTGCCCAGGAGGGCGCTCGCCACGATCCCGTGGATCTCGGCGCCCGTGTTGTCCGCGTAGTGGAAGTCGGTGACCATCGTTTCCGCGCCGCCGAGCTCGCGGTCCTCCGTCTCCTCGACCGTCGCCTTCAGGTCGCGGTCGAGGTGGTCGAGCAGATTCTCGGCCCACGCCTCGAGCGTCGTTCCCTCGGGGACGTCGCTCGTGTAGAAGACCTGGACCTCGCCGGAGTGCCCCTCCACCTGTCCGTAGAAGTCGTCGAAGGAGGCGTTCTCCTCTGAAACCTGCCAGCCCTCGGGGTAGGCGATCGCATAGCCGAAGCACTCGGACGCGTACGGCGTCCAGACGTCGTCGGGCACCTCGATCGTGACCGGCTCGCCGACCTTCGAGTAGGTGACTTGGTAAGCCCCACCGCCGTTCGACGTCTGCCCGCCCATGGTGGCGGTGAACGTGAATCCCAGCTCGAAGAAGACCGGCGTCCCGTCCGCCTCGACGAAGATGTCATAGTGCCAGACCGCAACCTTCACGTCGCTGATGCCGGGGCTGGTCAGTCCGAGATCGGCCAGGTCGAACTGGATCTCGCCCCGCGCAGGTGGTGGAGGTCTCGGCCACCCTTCCGCTCGACGCCGAGGTCCTCGAGGTCGCTCAGGCCTCGGATCGCGGCGAAGGGGTCCGACCGCGTGGTGGTCCCTTCCGGCACCCGCAGCCACGGCTGGCCGGGGAGGCGCGTGAACGCCTCGCTCCCCCTCACGATCACCTCCACCCTGACGCGCTGGTTTCCGGTCGTGATCGTGACCGTCCCGGCGAGATCATCGCCTGCGACGCTGACCGACATCTCGAGCGTCATCGTGGTGGCGCCGACGGTCACCCAGCCGCTGACTTCGCCGTCGGCTGTGACTTCCTCGTCGGCCACCAACTGCAGGAACGCCCCGGCGGTGTCCGGCGTCGGTTCGGGGGTCGGGGTCGCCGTGGGGGTGGGGGTCGGTGTCGGGCTCGGCGACGGTGTCGTCGCGCCCGCGCACGCGCCTGCGACCAGGCCGAGGAACGCCGCGACGGCGGCTCGGCCGATCCACGGCGTTGTTCGCCGCCTCGCACCCCGGGCGACTGCCATGATGGGCATTATGCCGGCGCGAATCACCCCCGACCAGCTCCTCCGCCACACCCTGGCCGCCCAGTGCCTCGATGCCCGGAGCGATGACCCCGACGTGGTGGCGATGGCGGGGCGGGTCGGTGGGCTCCACGCCACCGACCACCTGACGCCGTACCTCTCGCTCCTGGCGCGGATCGAGGACTTCCGGCCCGAGCAGCTGACGGCGGCCTGGCTCCGCGAGCGGCGGCTCGACCGGCGGCGGGTAATGCGCGGGACGCTCCACGTGGTCCCCACCGAGCGCCTCCCCGTGCTCGGCTGCGCCTTAGTGAAGTTCCCCGGTGATGATGCGACTCCTCACGCCGCCGTCGCCATCAGCTCGGCGAGTA
>MGMJ01000045.1:23998-25028 GCA_001794945.1 Chloroflexi bacterium GWC2_73_18 | reverse complement strand
AAAGTGCACGCCGAAGGGATGGGGGGAGGCAGGAGGAGGCTTATGGCATCGATGCCACCGGGCGGCGGGGCGAAGCTGTTCACGCGCCAGTCTTCCGGGCTGGTGCGCGAGGTGAGCGTCGCCAACGCCCTTTTCTTCAACACCGCGGCCTTCATCGGCGGCGGTATCGGCTGGTACCCGGTCTTCTACTCGCTGGCCTTCGTGCCGATCGGCGTCGCCGGCTTCACCACCTACGGCTGGGGCGCCATCATCGTGGGCGCCTTCTGCGTCGCCCTCGGGCTCATCTTCGCCTCGCTGACGACGGTGATGCCGCGGTCCGGTGGCGACTACGTCTTCACCAGCCGGATCGTGCCGCGGGTCGGGCCGTTCATCGCCTGGCTCGAGTCGTGGACGCTGGCCTTTGCCTCGCTGGCGATCATCGCCTTCGAGGTGCCGATCTTCGTCCGCAACCTCCAGGTCACCGGGCGGATCGTCGGCATCGGCACGGGGAGCCAGTTCTTCAACGACGCCAACGGCTGGTTCGCCGAGCAGCCCGGCTACATCACCGGGGTGCCCGGCTTCGCCGCCGCGCTGATCGTACTGGCCCTGATCGCGGTCGTCGTCTTCCAGCCGGCGCGACGCTTCCACCGGATCATCACCTGGCTGGCGGTGCTCGGCCTGGCCGGCGCCGCGCTCATGTTCGTGGTCGGGTTGCTCGTCCTGACGCCGGAGAAGTTCGCCGCCAACCTGCCGCAGTACACGGGCGGCCTGACGGTCCCGCAACTGGCGGCGGCGGGCGAGGCCGCCGGCTTCAAGGCGGACGGGATCAACCTCGATCCGTCGAGCTTCTCGTTCATCGCCGCGATCGTCTTCCTCAACTACATCGGCTTCCAGTACTCCGCCTACATCGCCGGCGAGGTGCGCGGCAACGTGCGGCGGAGCGTGCTGATCGCGCTCCTCGGCGCACTCGGCATCGGGATCCTGATGAACTCGGTCTACACCGACTTCATCAGCTACCGGCTCGGCCTCGACGGGCAGGTCGCCTGGGGCG
>MGMJ01000045.1:6916-23929 GCA_001794945.1 Chloroflexi bacterium GWC2_73_18 | reverse complement strand
GCGGTGACGCTCTACCCGTTCCTGCTCTGCCCGGTCTACATCAACTTCCTGAGCCGGCTCGGGCTCGCCTGGAGCCTCGACCGGCAGCTCCCCGAGTGGTTCGGCGAGGTCTCCGAGCGCCTCCGCGCGCCGGCCAACGCGATCGGCGCCGCGCTGGTCGTGGCGGCGGTCTTCGCCGCGCTCCAGAACTTCCCGATCCTCAAGATGATCGGCCTCGGCGCGCTCGCCCCGAGCGCCGACCCGCTCCTCGACGGCAAGCTGAACCTCGTCTCCACGCTCTGGTTCAGCATCCTGGCCGCGGCCCTCACCTGGATCATGCCGGGCGTCAACGCGCTCCTCGTGCGCTGGACCCGGCCCGACCTGGTGCGGAGCGCGCCGTTCGTCACCTGGCTGCCGTGGCTGGGCGCCGTCTGGATCGTCTTCGCCGTCGTCCTCTACTGGTTCGCGGGGATCAACCCCATCATCACCAACGTCAGCGGCTTGCTCCAGCCCGGTGCCGAGGAGAGCGCGCTCGGCTACCTCAACCGGACCGGCGTCACCTTCACCCTGCTCATCTTCGCCGCGGGGATCGTCGTCTGGGCGATCCAGTGGTTCCGCAACCGCGCCGCGGGCGTGGACACGCACCTGATGTACCAGCAGATCCCGCCCGACTGAGGCGGTGCCACCGCGTCGACCCGACGCGTCGACCGAAGGGAGCGGCCCGGCAACGGGCCGCTCCCTTCCACGTTCTCCCCCCGTCCGGGTCAGACGCGGCCGTCGGCCTCGTCGGCGGTGCGCAGCGGGGCGGGGCGCTCGGCGGGGTCGCCCCAGCCGGCGCCGCCGCCCGACTCGACCCGCACCAGCGAGCCACGCGGGAGGCGGAGCGTCACCTTCTGCGAGCGGAGCCGCATCTCCGTCCCGTCCGGGGCGAAGACGCGGAAGCGCGTCGGCGTCCCGTCGCCGCCGCCGGCCGCGCCGCGCGGGACGAAGCGCGGGTCGCTCTGCTCGCAGTAGAGGGTGACCGTCTGCCACTCCTCCAGCAGGAGGTAGTCGCGGCGGATCCCCAGCCCGCCGCGGCCGCGCCCGTCACCGCCGCTCCCGGCGATCAGTTCGCTGCGCAGGATGCGCATCGGGTACTCGCTCTCGGCGACCTCGACCGGCAGGAGTCCCACGTTCGACATGTAGGTATCGACACCGTCGAGCCCATCGCCCAGGCGATGGCCGCCGGTCCCGCCCCCGACGACGTCCTGCGCCGCCGTGGGGCGGCCGCTCCGCGGCGACGTCCCCCCGGCATTGATGCCGAAGAAGCCGACCATCCCCGAGGCGACCGCCTTCTCCGGCCAGACCGCCCCGGCGGCGCGGAGCAGGGTATCCGCGGTCCGCTGGCAGGTCAGGTGCCGCACGCTCACCGCGGCCGGCGGCCGCGGGCGGAGCACGCTCCCCTCGGGGCAGACGATGGTGATCGGCCGCAGCGCGCCGTCGTTGGAGGTGAGCGCCGGGTCGGCGAGCACCTTGACCAGGAAGACGACGCAGGCGCGGGTGCTCGCCCACGGGTTGTTGAGCGCGCCGGGCACCTGCGCGGCCGAGCCCGAGAAGTCGACGGTGAGCCGGTCGCCGCGCTTGGTGAGCCGGGCGTGGATCCTCGTCGGCGGGCCGGCAGCGCCGTCGTCGTCGAGGAAGCCCTCGGCCTCACCCTCGCCGTCCCGGAGCGCCGCCAGGGCGGCGCGCGTCCGCCGCTCCGCGTGGTCGAGTGCCCGCTCGAACGCCGTCTCCACCGCAGCCGCGCCGTGGTCCTCGACGACCTCCGCCAGGCGGCGCTCGCCGGACCAGCAGGCGGCCGTCTGCGCGCGCAGGTCGGCGAGCGTGGCCACCGTGTCGCGGACGTTGGCGCCGATCAGGTCGAAGAGCTCGGCGTCGGGCTCGCCGCGGCGGTAGAGCCGGACCGGCGGCAGGATCAGCCCCTCGGCGTAGAGCTCGTTGAGGTCGGCCCCCTCGGTGCCGGGGTTGGGCCCGCCGAAGTCGGCGTGGTGGGCGACCGTGCCGGTCCAGGCGAAGAGAGCGCCGTCCCGGAAGACCGGGTGGAGGATGTTGACGTCGGGCGTGTGGGCGCCGCCGACATAGGGCGAGTTGGCGATGAAGACGTCGCCCGGCGCCAGCGTCGAGCGGTGGCGCGCGAGCGTGGCGCGGACGACCAGGCTGATCGCACCGAGCTGAGAGGGGATGAAGTCGCCCTGGGCGACGAGCCGCCCGCCGGCGTCGAAGAGGGCACAGCTGTAGTCGTCCATCTCGCGGATGATCGGGCTGTAGCTCGAGCGCTTGAGCACGGCACCCATCTCGTCGGTCACCGAGAGGAGCGCGGAGTGGAGGATCTCGAAGCGGACCGGGTCGAGCGCGCGCGCCCTCATGCGTCCGCCTCCGCGAGCAGCAGGTTGCCGCGGCGGTCGACCCGCGCCTCCTGGCCCGCCAGCACGACCGTGGTGGCGTCGAGCTGCTCCACGATCGCCGGGCCGGGGATCCGGTCGCCCGCGCGGAGCCGCTCCCGCCGGTAGGCCGGCACCGGCCGCCGCGTGCGCCGTCCGGGGAGGAGCACCGCCCGCCGCTCGTGGAGCGCGTCGGTCGCCGGCCGGCCGGAACCCGCCGCCAGTTCCCGCTCGGCGGGACGCGGCAGCGCCCCGGACCCCGAGAGCCGCAGCGTCACCACCTCGACCGGCTCGTCCGGCGCGGCATGGCCGTAGGTGGTGCGATGGATGGCGTGGAACGCCTCCGCGAGCCGCCGCAGGGCGGCCGCGCCCGTCCCGTCGAGCGGCACGCTCAGCTCGTACCCCTGTCCAACGTAGCGGCAGTCGGCGGCGGCCAGGTAGCGCCGCCGGCCGCTCGCGATGCCGTCGTCGCCGAGCCGTTCGTCGATCCGGTGCCGCGCCGCGGCGAACCAGGCGACCAACTCCTCCAGCGCCGCCGGCTCCAGCACGCGGAGCATCGTCTGCGCCTCGTCGACGCGCAGGTCGGCGGCCATCAGGCCGGCCGCGGAGAGGAGCCCCGGGTGGAGCGGCACGATCGCCGCGGGCAGGCGCAGCTCGCGGAGGAGCCGCGCGGCGTGGAGCGGGCCGGCACCGCCGAAGGCGACGAGCGTGCAGCCACGCGGGTCGACGCCGCGCGCCACCGAGACGCTCCGGATGGCGCGCGCCAGGTGGGCCGTGGCCACCGCGATGATCCCCTCCGCGGTCGCGTCGACCGAGAGGCCGAGCCGCCCGGCCAGCCGCCCGACCGCCTCCCCCGCCGCGCCCCGGTCGAGGACGAGCCGGCCGGCGAGCGGCGTCCGCTCGCCGAGCGTCCCGACGACGACGTGGGCGTCCGTCACGGTCGCCTCGCGACCGCCCCGCCCGTAGGCCGCGGGACCGGGGTCGGCGCCGGCGCTCTGGGGCCCGACCTTCAGCGAGCCGCCGGCGTCGATCCAGGCGATCGAGCCGCCGCCCGCCCCCGCCGTCGCCATCTCGATCGTGGGCGCCAGGATCGGCTGACCCTCGATCTCCTGGAGCGTCGCCATGGGCGCCCGCCCGCCTTCGACCAGGCAGACGTCCACCGACGTGCCGCCCATGTCGAGCGCGATCGCCCGCCCCACCCCACAGGCGACCGCGACCGCGGCGGCGCCGGCGACGCCGGCCGCAGGTCCGGAGAGGACGAGCCGGTGCGCCTCCGCCTCGGCCCGTGGGGCCCGGAGGCTGCCGCCGCTCGAGGTCATGACGAGGAGGGCGGCCCGCACGCCGCGGCCGCGGATCGCCTCCGCCGCCGAGAGCAGATAGCGGCCGACGACGGGGCGAAGGACCGCGTTGAGGGCCGTCGTGGCGGTGCGCGGGTACTCGCGGAACTCGCGCGCCACGGCCGAGGAGCGGGACACCGGCAACCCGGGGAAGCGCGCCAGGAGCGCTTCCTCGAGACGGCGTTCGTGCCGATCGTCGACGTAGCCGAAGAGGAGGGCGATGGCGACCGCCTCGGGGCGGCGCACAGCCACCTCGTCGAGGAGCCGCCCCACCTCGGCCTCGTCAAGCGGCTCGAGCACCGTGCCTTCGGCGGCGATCCGCTCGCGGACGTCGAGCCGGTCTCGGCGGGCGATCAACTCGCGCGGTCGAGGTTGCTCGAGGTCGTACATCCGCGGGCGGCGGCCGCCGCGGTGGCCCAGGACGTCGCGGAACCCGGCCGTGGCCAGGAGGACGGCGCGGGCCGTCCGCCCGGTGAGTAGGGCGTTCGTGGCGACCGTCGTGCCGTGGAAGAGGAGCGACACATCGCCTGGCTCGACCCCCGCGGCGACGAGCTCGTCAAGGCCGGTGAGGAACCCTTCCGCCGGGTCGTCGGGCGTGGAAGGGACCTTGGCCACGAGACGGCGGCCGTCGGTGGCGATCGCCACCACGTCGGTGAAGGTGCCGCCGACATCGACGCCGACGAGCCAGCGCGTGCGGCGGCCGCTCACCGGGCGAGCAGGCCGCCGTCGACCAGGACGGTCGCGCCGGTCAGGTAGGATGCCTCGTCCGACGCCAGGAAACAGATCAGCGCGGCGACCTCGTCGGCGCGGCCGAGGCGACGGAGCGGGACGCGCGTCTCGAGGTAGGCGCTTCCGCGGACCGGGTCGTCCATCAGGCGCAACATCGGCGTCGCGATCAGCCCCGGCGCCACGGCGTTGGCGCGGATGCCGCGCGGTCCCCATTCGACCGCCATCTGGCGGGTGAGGGCGCAGACGCCCGCCTTGGACGCGTCGTAGGCGCCGCTCGGCTCCTCCGCCCCGCCCGCGAAGGCCGCCACGGAGGCGACGTTGACGATCGACCCGCCGCTTCCGCGCCCCATCCCGGCGGCCACGACCGCCCGCGCCACCAGGAACGTGCCGCGCAGGTTCACCTCGAGGACCTCGTCCCAGTCCGCGGCGTCCGTCTCCAGGAGCGCCCGGACCCGGTAGATGCCGGCCGCCTGGACGAGGATCTCGGGCGCCCCACCGAGTCGTTCCACCGCCAGCGCCACGGCCGACTCGACCGCCGCCGGGTCCCGCAGGTCGGCGAGGAGCTCGACGGCATCCGGCCCGGGTCGCACGTCGAGCCAGCTCACCCGCGCCCCCTCCGCGGCGAGCCGGCGCGCCGTCGCCAGGCCGATCCCCGAGGCGGCGCCGGTGACGAGCGCCCGCCGTCCGGCGAAGCGGTCGCCGCTCATCGGCGCACCACCCCGCCATTCACGTCGAGGGTGTGGCCGGTGATGTACGCCGCGTCGTCCGAGGCGAGGAAGGCGACCGCCGCTCCCACGTCCTCGCCCGTCCCCAGGCGCCCGAGGGGCACGCTGCGGATCACCGCCGCGCGTTCGTCCTCGAAGCTGGTGCCGCGCCGGGCGGCCCGGAGGCGGAGCTCCTGCCAGTGCATCTCGGTCGCCATGTTGCCGGGGGCGATGCGATTGACGCGGAGGGCGGGACGGGGCGTCACGGGCGGAAGCTTCCGGCCGCCCGGAAGATCAGTCCCTGCGCTCTTCGTCGCGCGTCTCGCCCTGCCCCCCGGACGCCTCGCGACGAAGCGCGCTCACCGCCTTGCCCAGCGTCCGGCCGAACTCGGGAAGCGTCTTCGTCCCGCGCCACAGGAAGACGATCACGAGGATGACGACAAGGACGAGAAGCAGGTCCTGCATGGGCGCATCGTAGCCCAGCCGGGCGGCGCCCAGGCGGCCGGGCCGCCTTCGTACCCGATAGACTCGACCCGCCGTGGCCCGCCCGACCCGCCTCTACATCTGCAGCGACCTGCACGCCGCCGAGCGGGCCTGGCGCAAGCTGCTCAACGCGACCGTGGCGAACACGTACCGGGCCGACGCGGTCCTCCTCGCCGGCGACCTGACCGGCAAGGCGATCGTGCCGATCCTGCGGGTCGACGGGCGCTTCGAGGCGGAGCTGCTCGGCAGCCACCGCGTCGCTCGCGACGAGAAGGAGCTGGCGGCGCTGGAGCGCGAGATCGCCGACGTCGGCTACTACTCCTACATCACGACGGCGGACGATGCGGCCCGCGTCGCCGTCGACCCTGCCGCCCGCGCCGACCTCTTCCACCGGCTGATCGTGGAGCGGCTCGAGTCATGGCTCCGGCTCGCCAACGAGCGCCTGGCGAACTGCCCGGTCCCCGTCTACCTGATGCCGGGAAACGACGACGACTTCGCCATCGACCCGGTCCTCGACCGGGATGGCTGGGTCACCATCAACGCCAATGAGAAGGTGCTCGAGATCCCCGGCGGACTCCAGCTCGCCTCGATGGGCTGGTCCTCGCCCACCCCGTGGCAGACGCCGCGGGAGCTCCCGGAGGAGGAGTTCCTCGACCGCCTCTCGGCGCTCACCGGTCCGATCCGCGACTTCCGGCGCGCCGTGATCATGACCCATGTGCCGCCCTACGACTCGGGGCTCGACACGGCGCCGCTCCTCGACGCCTCGCTGCGGCCGACCATCTCGGCCGGCGACCTCCTGCGCGGGCCGGTCGGCTCGACCGGGGTACGCACGGCGATCGAGCGCTTCAAGCCGCTACTTGGTGCCCACGGCCACATCCACGAGTCGGGCGGCGAGACGCGGATCGGCTCGACGCTCTGCGTCAACGCCGGGTCCGAGGCGAACCACGGCATCCTGCGCGGCTACCTGGTCGACGTCGGCCCGGACGCGATCGAGCGCTGGCTGCGGGTGGAAGGCTGAGCGGGAGCGGAGGCGCGACGTGGAACGGCTGACGATCGCTGGGATCCAGCACGCCTGCGGCCCCGACCGCGCGGCGAACGAGGCGACCGCCTTCGCCATGGCCCGCCTGGCGCGCGAGCGGGGCGCCACCCTGATCTGCTTCCAGGAGCTCTTCGGGGCCATCTACTTCCCCCAGCGCCCCGGGGCGAGCGAGTACTTCGGCTGGGCCGAGCCGATCCCCGGCCCGGCGACCGAGCGCCTCGGCGCCCTCGCCCGCGAACTCGGGGCGACGCTCATCGGCTCGATCTTCGAGCGCGCCATGGGCGGCCTCTTCTACGACTGCGCCGTCGTCATCGCCCCCGACGGCTCGCTCGCCGGCAAGTGGCGCAAGATGCACATCCCCGACGGGTCCGGCTACTTCGAGAAGTACTACTTCACGCCGGGCGACACCGACTACCCGGTCTTCGCCATCGGCGCCGGCGCGGATGCAGCGACCGGAGATGCGCTGCGCCTCGCTGTGCCGACCTGCTGGGACCAGTGGTTCCCGGAGGTGGCGCGCATCTGCGCCCTCAGGGGCGCCGACCTCATCTGCTACCCGACGGCGATCGGATCCGAGCTCGACCCGGCGCTCGCCGGGGCCGACACGGAAGAGGCCTGGCGGACGGTGATGCGCGGCCACGCCATCGCCAACTGCGTCTACGTGGTGGCGGTCAACCGGGTCGGCATAGAGGGCGAGATCGCCTTCTACGGCGGCTCGTTCGTGGCCGACCCGACCGGCGAGGGCGTCGCCCGCCTCGACGACCGCCCGGGGATCCTGCTGGCGACGATCGACCCCGCACGGCTCGAGTTCGCCCGCCGCCTCTCCCCCTTCTGGCGCGACCGGCGGCCGGAGACCTACGGCACGATCCTGACGAAGGGCGGCCGCTAGGTCCCGGCGGCACCGCCGGCGAGTGGGGGGCCGTCCGGCCCTACCCGGAGCCCGACACGGACGTCAGACTCGCCCGACACGCGCGGGAGGCGTCGACGCGCGGTCGCCTCAACCCTGGTCGCCTTCGACCGCGCCGAGCCACTGGCGAGCCCGGCCCGTCCCAAGGTGGAGGATCTGCCGTGCGCAACATCCTTGGTCGGGCGATGCCCCTGCTTGCGATGCTGACCTTCGCGGCGTTCTGCCGATCACGCTGGCGAAGGCACCTGCGAGGGACTCACCCGGGCGACCCCGTGATGCGCCTGCGCCAGCTGGCGGAACTGCGTGACGCCGGCCTGCTGACGGAGGCGGAGTTCGAGGCGAAGAAGGTCGAGCTCCTCGCCCGCATGTAGGCCGATCGGGCCGTCACCCGATCCGCGCTCGGCGGAGGGATGCCTGCCACCGGCAGTGGCAGCGCCGAACGATCGGCGGGGCGACTCCCGCTCAGCTGGCGCTCGGGTCCGTCACCGTCCGCGCCGCGAGGTCGAGCGGCCGGCCCTCGACGCCGCGCTCGGCCCCATCACCGTCTGCGCCGCGAGGTCAAGCGGCCGCCCCTCGGCGCCGCGGAGCCACTGGCGCACGTTCTGACCCAGGTGCGGCACGAAGTAGCCGCCCTCCTGGAGGACGACGAGCCGCCTCCCCGTCGCCGCGACCCGCCGGCCGGCCTCGTGGTAGACGGGCATGGAGAGGGCGAAGTCGCCGATCGGGTCGTGGCCGTAGGTGTCGATCCCCAGGCTGACGACGAGGAGCGAGCCGCCGAAGCCGGCGATCCGCTCCAGCGCGCGGTCGAGCGCCACCAGGTACTGCTCGTCGGTCGTGCCGGCCGGCATCGGCTGGTTGAAGGTGGCGCCGGCGCCGGCACCGGTCCCTGTCTCGTCGGCGTGGCCAGCGTAGTAGGGATACGTGCGCGCCGGGTCGGCGTGGATCGAGCAGTAGAGGACGTCCCCGCGGTCGTAGAAGATCTGCTGCGTGCCATTGCCGTGGTGGTAGTCGACGTCGAGGATCGCCACCGGCTCCCGGGCCCGTGCGGCGAGGGACTGGGCGACGATGGCGGCGTTGTTGAAGTAGCAGTAGCCGCCGAGCATCGCGCGCGCGGCGTGGTGACCGGGCGGCCGGCAGAGCCCGTAAGCGGCTCGCTCACCGGCCAGCACGAGGTCGGCGGTCGTCAGCGCCACATCGACCGCGGAGCGCGCGGCCCGGTATGTCCCGGCGACGATCGGGGTCGCCGTGTCGAAGCACCAGTAGCCGGCCTGGCCGCAGGGGGAGTCAGGCTCGCGGACGTCGCCCATCCCCTCGCGAAGCCGGGCGTGGAGGAAGGCGTCGGGCATGATGAACGGCGCCCCCGTGCCGCGTTCCCGCCACTCGCGCCAGGCGCGCTCGAGATACGCCAGGAGGCGGGCGTCGTGGACCGCGGTGATCGGCTCGGCGCCGTGCTCGGTGAGACCCTCGAAGGCGAAGCCGCCGTCCGCATCGAGCGCCGTGCGGATCGACTCGGCCCGCCCGGGCACCTCGTAGGCGGGGATCGACTGCCCGCCCGTCACCTCGGAGGGCGGATCGTGGAGCAGGTGGTCGGCCGTGTAGACGACGCGCATCGGCGATCCTCCATCGGGCGGGACGTCGCTGTGTCAGGATAGCCGCCGTGGAGTCGACCCCGGCGCCGCCGACACCGCCGGCCGCCCGCCACCCGATCGCGGACGCGGCGCGCTCGTTCGCGCGGGGGACCCTCGCCCCGCGGATCGCTGGCTGGGAGGAGACCCGCCGCTTCCCTCGCGAGGCGACCCGCCACGCAGGACGGCTCGGCCTGGCCGGCCTCTTCGCCCCGCCCTCCCTCGGCGGCCGGGGGCTCGGTGCGCCGGAGACGGTCGACGCCTTCGAGGAACTCGGCCGCGTCGACGCCGCCTTCGCCTTCCTCGTCTCGATGCACAACCTGGTGACGGCGGCGATCTGCAGCGCCGGGTCGGACGCGGTCATCGAGCGCTGGGGGCGGGCGCTCACCTCCGGCGAGGCGCTCGGCGGGTTCGTCTTGACCGAGCCGCAGTCGGGCTCCGACGCGGTCGCGCTCACGACGCTCGCCACCCCGACCGCCGCTGGCGGCTGGCGCCTCTCGGGCGAGAAGGCGTGGGTCTCGCTCGGCGGCGAGGCGGACGTCTTCATCGTCGTGGCCAAGACGTTGCCCGAGCCGGGCCACCGCGACATCGCCATCTTCGTGGTGGAACGCGACGACCCGGGCGTCACCTTCGGGCCGCCCTACGACACGATGGCGGCGCGCTGGCTGCCGATCACCGACGCCCGCTTCGACGACGTGGCGCTCGGAGCGGAGCGTCTCCTCGTGCCGCCCGGCCAGGGGCTCCGCGCGGCGCTCGCCGCCATCGACCAGGCCCGCCTCAACGTCGCCGCCGGCTGCTGCGGCATCCTGGCCGAGTCGCTCGAGGTGGCGACCGCCTACGCCCGGCGCCGGTACGCCTTCGGCTCACCGATCGCGGAGCTCGAGGCGATCCAGTGGAAGCTGGCCGACCTGGCGACCGATCTCGAGGCGTCGCGCCTGCTGGTGCGGCAGGCGGCCGGGCGGCTCGGCACGCCGGACGGCTCGGTCGCCTGCGCTCACGCCAAGCGCTTCGTCCCCGACGCCGCGCTGCGCGGCGCCGCCGAGGCGTCCCAGGTCCTCGGCGCCTATGGCTGGACGAACGCCTACCCGCTCGCCCGCTTCATCGCTCTTGCCAGGATGGCCCAGTCGGTCGACGGCACGACCGAGATCCAGCGGCTCGTCATCGCCCGCTCACTCCTGCGCGAGTGAGGGCAGGCGCCGGGTCCTACTGCATCCGGCGGATTGTCGGCCGGCCGGCGCGGCGCGATAATCACCGCTCCCCGGCATGGCGCCGCCGGCGCCGACCGGGTCGCCGAAGAGCGCCGGAGCGTGTCGCCAGAGTCCACGAACCTCCCCGATCAGCCGGTCCTCGTCGTCGACGACGACGAGGCGATCCGCCGCCTCTTCATGCGGGCGCTGGCCGGGGCCGGGTTCGAGACGCTCGAGGCCGCCAGCGGCGAGCAGGCGCTCTCCGTGCTCGAGACGAACCCGGTCGCCCTCGTCCTGCTCGACAGCCAGATGCCGGGGATGGGCGGCGTGGAGGTCGTCCGCCGCTGCCGCGCCCGCGAGGAGACGCGCACCCTCCCGATCATCCTCGTCACCGGCCAGACCGACGTCTCCGACCGCGTCCGCGGGCTCGAGGCCGGGGCGACCGACTACCTGACCAAGCCGGTCCACCTCGACGAGCTGCTCGCCCGGGTCCGCTCGCACCTGCGCGGCCAGGCGGCCTGGGCGAACCTGCTCACGGGCGAGCTCCAGCGGCGCTCCGAGGCGGTGGCGGCGCTCGGCCGGATCCGGCCGGGCGAGACACTGGAGGAGACGGCGGAGGCGATCCTGAGCGAGCTGCTGCGGGCGCACCGGGCGGACTTCGGGATGCTCGTCGCGCTCCGCGACGACGGGACGGCGATGCCGCTCGCGGTGAACATGGTCGACCCCGGCACCTACCTGGTCCGGCCCGGCGTCGCGCTTCCCGCCGAGATGGCCGCCCACCTGCGCCGCCGCGCCGAGCAAGGCCCATGGCAGGAACGCGGGGGGATGCGGCCGGAACACGTGGCAGGGTACGGTCGCACGGCGACCGAGACGGGGCTCGGGACGATCGTCCATCACGCGCCGCTGCGCAGCGGGATGCGCGTGGTGGGAGACCTCGTGCTGGCCATCGGTACTTCCGGGGACCGAACCGGGCTCGCGCCGGACCGGTTCCTCTCGGCCGTCATCGACTACGCCGCGGTCGCCAGCGCTCTCCTCGCACCGTCCCTCGAGGCGCGGGAGCAGGTCGGCAGCGAGCGCTCGGTCCTGGCGGCGATCCTGGCGGGCGGCGCCTTTCGCCCCGTCTACCAGCCCATCGTCGAGCTGGACGGGCGGCGCGTCGTTAGCCACGAGGCGCTGACGCGCTTCGCCGACGGGGCGCGTCCCGACCTCCGCTTCGCCGAGGCGGAGCGGCTCGGGCTCGGCTTCGACTTCGAGACGGAGACGATGCGCCGCGCCATCGAGACGGCGCGGCGACTCCCGCCGGGGACGGCGCTCGCCCTCAACGCCTCGCCACGGCTCGTGCTGGAGACCGACCGGCTCGCCCCGCTCCTGGCGAGCGCCGACCGCGAGGTCGTCCTGGAGGTGACCGAGCATGTCCCTGTCGACGACTACGCCCGTTTCCGCGCCGCGCTCGCGCGGCTGCCGGGGATCCGCATCTCGGTCGATGACGCTGGCGCCGGCTTCGCCAGTCTCCGCCATATCCTGGAGCTGTCGCCAAGCTACGTGAAGCTCGACATCTCGCTCGTCCGCGGCATCGATGCCGATCCGGTCCGCCAGGCGCTCGTCGCCGGGCTCGTCCACTTCGCCCGCAGCACCGGGGCGCAGCTGGTCGGTGAGGGGATCGAGACGGAGGACGAGCTGCGGAGCCTGCGGAACCTCAGCGTGGAGCTCGGTCAGGGTTACCTGCTCGGCCGTCCCCAGCCGGTCGGGGAACCCGCCGGCCGCGCGACGGCCTGAGGGGCCGCCCGGCGGCGCCCCTTCGCGGCGTCAGGCGCCCGGGCCGCCTCCCGCCGCCCGGCGGGACTCGAGTTCGACGATCTTGTTCTGCGGGTACTCGACCCGGCGGTGGTACATCCCCAGCAGCTGCGCCACAAACGCCTCGCGGATCCGCTCGAGGTCGCGGAACGTCAGGTCGCACTCGTCGAACTGGCCCTCCTCAAGCCGTTCCTGGATGATCCGCGAGACCATCGCCCGGATCGCCGGCTCCTCGTGGGAGGTGAGCGAGCGGACCGACGCCTCCACCCCGTCGGCCAGCATCAGGAGGGCCGCCTCGCGCGACTGCGGTTTGGGTCCCGCGTGGCGGAAGCGGGCGACGTCGACGCCCGGCGGCGCGGCGGCCGCGGCGGCCGCGGGCGGCGGTATGGCCGGCCCAGCGCCCGCCTGCTCGCGCGCCCGGGCCAGGAAGTAGCTCATCGTCGCCGTCCCGTGGTGCTGCGGGATGAAGGCGATGAGCGCCTTCGGCAGCCCGCACTGGTAGGCCAGGTCGATCCCGTCGGCGACGTGCTCCTTGAGGATCGACGCGGAGACCTCCGGCTCGAGCTGGTCATGGACGTTCTCGCCGCCGGCCTGGTTCTCGATGAAGGCGAGCGGGTTCTTCAGCTTGCCGATGTCGTGGTAGTAGGCGGCCACGCGGGTGAGGAGCGCGTCGGCCCCGATCGCCTCGGCGGCCCGCTCGGCGAGGTTGCCGACCATCAGCGAGTGGTGGTACGTCCCCGGCGTCTCGACCAGCAGCCGCCGCAGGAGCGGCTGCGACGGGTTGGCCAGCTCGAGCAGCTGGAAGACGGTGGTGATGCCGAAGACGTTGCCCAGGATGGCGAAGAGCCCGAACGCGGCGACGGCCGAGCCCGCCGCCGCCGCGCCCGAGGCGGCGGAGAGCTGGAGCACCCCCGTCAGGTCGCGGCCGGAGGAGATGGAGAAGATGGCGACGACGGCGACGTTGGTGAAGAGCACGGCGACCCCGGCACGGGCGAAGTAGCCGAACCGGTCACCGCGGCGCACCGCCACGATCCCGGCCAGGCCGCCGGCCAGGGAGTAGGCGGCGAGCTCCAGCGACGCGCCGTTCGCCGCGCCGGCGAGGAGCGCCAGGCTGGCGACCAGGACGGTCGCCGTGCTCGCGTCGAGGAGGATCGCCACCAGCATGCCGGCCGCCGCCGTCGGCACGAAGAAGGGCAGGATCGACCGGCCGCTGGTGAGCCCGACGGCAAGCGTCGTCACCACCAGGATCAGCCCGATCAGGATCAGCGCGTTGTTGCGGTGCCAGAACTCGGGGCGGAAGCGCCAGATCCAGGCGAGGAGGAGCCCCACCACGAGGCCGGCCAGGAGGAACCAGCCGGCCAACCGGACGAGCACGTACTCGCGGCCGAGGTCGAGGAGACCGAGGTGCTCCATCTTCTCGAAGTCGAGCGGCTCGATGGGGTGCCCGGCGTCGACGATGATCTCCCCGGGTCTCACGGTCGCCGTCACCGGGGCGACCCGCTGGGCCGCCGCCACGCGCGCCGCCTCGTGGGCGGCCGCGTCGTACGAGGAGTTGGGGAAGACGAGCGGGGCGAGGATCTCGGCGCCCAGCTGGCGCTGCTCCGGCGTCAGCGCGGTGTCGAAGCGCGTCGCCAGGCCGGCGCGTGCCTCGGCCACCGCCGTGTCGCGCAGCTCGGCCCGTTCGACGGCGTCGAGGACGCGCGTCAGCTCGGCCTTGATCGTCGCCCAGCCGGTGGCGTCGAGACCCTCGATGGTGGCCCGCGCCCCCTCCGAGAGGCCGGGGATCGCCGCGGCCAGGGCGGCCCGCCGCGCCTCCTCGTCGAGGAAGGCAGCGAAGGCGGCGTCGACCGGGGCGACCATCAGCCGCAGCGCGCGGGCCTGCTGCTGGGCGATCAGGTCGGCCCGCTCGAAGCTGTAGTCGTAGACCGGCTCGACCGCCTCGCGCGCCGCCCGGCGCGCCTGGTCGGTGAGGATCGCGCTCTCGAAGGTGGCGGTCCCCGGGGCCCGGATGTCGGTCGGGGCGATCTCGCCGATGCGCAGCTGCGGGCCGGTCTCCGCCAGGCCGGCGGCGAGGATCGCGGTGAGCGCACCGACGAGGACGACCGCGGCGAAGACGAGGCGGACGGCGTCGCGACGGGTGAAGCGCTCCGCGGCGCGGAGCGAGGTGGCGAGCATCGTCAGCCGGCGCGGCGGGCCAGCTCGGCGGCGACCATCGCGGAGACCGTGCGGCCGTCCGCCCGCCCCCGCGTCCGCGGGGCCAGCAGGCCCATCACGCGGCCCAGATCGCGCGGCGAGGCGGCGCCGGCCTCGTCGACGGCGGCGACGACGAGGTCGTGCAGCTCATCCTCGGAGAGCGCCCGGGGCAGGAACTCGGCGATGATGGCGATCTCGGCCTCTTCCTTCGCGGCGAGCTCGGGCCGGCCGCCCTTCGAGTACGCCTCCACCGACTCGCGGCGGGTCTTCATCTCGCGCGCCAGCACGGCGACGACCTCATCGTCGGTGAGGGGGCGGCGCGCCGCCTTCTCCGCGTTGTAGGCGGCCGCGACCAGCATCCGCAGCGTCCCGCGGCGCAGCTCGTCGCGCGCGCGCATGGCGCTGGTCATCTCGGCCTGGAGTCTTTGGCTGAGGGACACCGGGGGAGGCTCCTGGGCCCGGCGGATCGACCGTGCGGGGCCCCGATGGGCGGTCGGGGACCGGGGCGATCGGAACGCCTAGGCGCTCTGGCGGGCGACCTTCTTGCGTTTCGCTTCCTTGCGCTTGCGCTTCACGCTCGGCTTCTCGTAGTGCTCGCGACGGCGGGCCTCGGCGAGGATGCCGCTCTGCTGGATCTTCTTGTTGAAGCGGCGCAAGGCGCTCTCGAAGGTCTCGTTCTCACCCACGCGGACTTCTGCCAATCCCGGACTCACCTCCTTGGGCACTCAGCGATCTGTCCACATGGCCGGGGGTGCCACCCGACCCGCCTCGCGCGCAGGGCCGCCTCACGGCCGACCCGGCACGGGCCGGCGGAGTGTAGCGCAGCCCCCGGCGAGGGTCAAACGGCGGCGTTCGGCCTGCGACGCGGCGCTGCGGTACCATCCCATTGGCGCGTTTGGCGCGCCCCCTATCCAGAGCGCCCGAGAGACCTGGCTCGAGGACGGCGCGGCAACCGGTCCGCATCCCTCAGGCGGACACGGTGCTCCGGCCAGCAGCGATAGGAGGAACGAGGGATGTCCTCTTCCGCCCCCCGTCGGCGCGAGCGCGCGCCCATGCCCGCCGGCCAGACGCTGGCGCCGTGCTTCGACGGCTTCCCGTATCTCGTCTCGCGGATCGGACGCTGCGCGCTGCGGCACATCGCGCTGGTCCCGGTCAATTTGGTCTCGCGGACGGATAGTCGACCTGGCCCGCGCCCAGGCTGAGGCGAACCGCCTGGAGACCGTCGCCTGCTTCGCCCCCGGCGACGCCGTGTACGTCGGATTCGACGGCTCCCAAACGTGGGAGGGCCCGACGCCGACCGGGCTCTACGTCGTCGAGCGGCTCCGCCTCGCCGAACCGATCCCGGAGACCGAGGAGCTCGCGGCCCGGCGAGCCTGGCTCCACGCCTTCGAGCGAGCGGTCAGCGCCCAGAGCGCCCGCTACATCATCGGGGACGGGACGAACGGCGGCGAGCGAGCCCGGCCGGCAGACCGCGTGCGCCTCGCTGGTCGCGGGCCGGACGGCCTGCCGGCGGGTCTCCACCGCTGTTTCCGTTGCGGCCGGGCGGCGGGCGACTACCTCCGGGGCGCCGAGGTAATCCACATCTACTGCGCCTGCGACAACCACAACCGCTGCGCCCGCTGTCGCTTGCCACTGGCGGCGCACCGGCTGTCGGCCTTCTTCTGGGACGACGAGGACGGCCATCCCTGGCACGTGGCGGCCTACGAAGGCTTCTCCCATCGTTGTCCGGACGAGGCCGGCGCGTCGCGAAGGCAAAGGTCGCAGGGTCAGGCGCGACCCTCAGCGGGCCTTGATGGGCCGCCTCGCTGCCTGCACCGCCCAATCGCGGACATGGCCACAGGGCGTTCTGGCCAGCAGGACAAACGCCGCGATCGGGCGGGCGCGGCCGCCCCCGGATGGCCCCTGGCGTCCGATCGGCGCTTGCGACCAGCCGCCCCGCGCCGATGCGGCGCCGACCGCCGGCGAGGGCGCGGGCGGTCGTATCCGGGACCCCGCCGGCGCGGATGAGCAGGCCGGACACGCGTTCCGAGGGCGGACCGGCCTCACGGGGTGGCGTTTGTCCCGCTACGAAGAACGCGCCCCGCTCGCCGCGCCCTCAGCCCGAGGGTCCGCTGCTGCTCCGGAGATCACGGCGTTAGACTCACGGCGATCAGCGCCGGCGCACGTTGGACGGACGCTGGAGGGTACGTGGCGACCCAGCCGCAGCTCGCACTCCCCGGCCTCACCCAGCAGGAGCTCGAGTCGCGTCTCTGGGCGGCCGCGAACAGCCTGCGCGGACCCGTTGACCCGGCCGACTTCAAGGCCTACATCTTCCCGCTGCTCTTCTACAAGCGCGTCTCCGACACCTGGGACGAGGAGCACGCCCGGGCGCTCGGCCACTACGGCACCGGCCCGACGCCCGAGATCGAGGCCGACTACCACCGCTTCCAGATCCCCGAGGGCTGCCACTGGCGCGACCTGCGCCGCGTCAGCGAGAACGTCGGCGTCGGGCTCCAGAACAGCCTCGACCGGATCCAGCAGGCGAACCCCGACACGCTCGCCGCGATCTTCGGCGACGTGGCCGGGGGCAACAAGGAGAAGCTGCCCGAGCACGCCCCGTCCCGCGAATCGTTTGACGCT
>MGMJ01000045.1:0-6903 GCA_001794945.1 Chloroflexi bacterium GWC2_73_18 | reverse complement strand
TGTGATATGACAGGCCTCGCCTCCCCGGCCTCGACGGCGACCTCAGCCTCTTGGGCCTCCGCGGTCCAGCTGGCGGTCGCGGGAGACGAGGTGGCCTTCGCCCGGATCGTCGGCGCCTACCACGGCGACCTGGTGCGGGTCGCCTACGTCGTCGCCGGGGACGAACAGCTGGCACAAGACGCCGTCCAGTCCGCCTGGTCGATCGCATGGCGCAAGCTGGGCTCCCTCCGCGATCCCGAACGTCTGCGCTCCTGGCTCGTCTCGGTGGCCGCCAACGAGGCCCGCCAGATGCTGCGCGGCCAGCACCGCCGCTCGGTCGCGGAGATCAGGGTCGGGCCCCCCGACGACCCCGAGGGCGACCCCTCGGCGGAGGTCGACCGCCTCGACTTGGTCAACGCCCTCCATCACCTGAAGCCGGAGGACCGCACCTTGCTCGCCCTGCGCTACGTCGGGGGCCTCGACTCGACCGAGATCGGCACCCTCCTGGGGATGTCCCCCTCGGGCGTGCGGGGCCACCTCTCGCGCCTCCTCGAGCGCCTCCGGAAGGACCTCCGCGATGGCTGAGATGGACGCCTTCGAGCGCCGGGTGGCGGGCACCCTCCTCCACTACGCCGACGACGTCTCGGTGGCCGTGGACGCCGCCGCCGTCGCCCACCGGGTGGCGCTGGAGCACCCCCGCCGACGCGTGGGCGTCCTCCCCTGGCGCCTGGCCGCGATCCCGCGCGTCGCCTGGGTCCTCCTGCTGCTGGCGGCCCTGATCACCGCGATGGTCGCCGGGATGCTGGTCGTCGGCTCGCAGCCCGTGCGGAAGCTCCAGGCCGTGGTTCCGGCGTTCAACTGTCCGCCCGGGTCGACGCCCGACGCGCCGGGGCCGGTCGATCAGGCCCGGCCGCCGAGCTGGGGCTATATGGCATTCGACCGTGCCCTGGGGAAGATCGTGCTCGTCGGGGGGCGGGAGAACGTCGGTCCGGTGGAGACGATGGAGACCTGGACGTTCGACGTCTGCACGAACGCCTGGGCGGCCATGCATCCTGCATCGAGACCGGACGTCCGCGCGTTCGGGATGCTCGCCTACGACGCCGCGGCTCGCCAGACGATCTCGATGTCTCCTGACTCTGGCCGGGTCTGGGCGTATGACCTCGCATCGGACACCTGGACGATGAGGGCCGGCGCTCCGAAGACGATGAGGGCCGGCCGTCCGACGGCCCCGGGAGCGCTGCGCCTGGTGTACGACTCGGTCGCTGCGCGGGTCGTGGTCCTGCAGGTCGGCTCCCCGCGCCTGATGTGGAGCTTCGATAGCGTGGCCGGCGTCTGGGAGCCGGTCGATCAGGACCGGGATGTCTGGTACCCCTCCGACTCGTCTGACCTCCACTTCCTGCTCGCCTACGACGCCTCGGTCGACCGCCTCGTCGGCTACGACCGGGGCGAGGTGCGCCTCTTCGACCTCCGCACGGGGACCTGGTCGCCGCCGGGAACGAGGTCGCCGTCCTTCGGGTACGGGGGCTATTACTCGTTCGGGGGCGAGATTGCCTACGACGAGGCGGCGCAGCGGACGGTCCTGTTCAGCATAGGCGATGTGATCGCCTACGACGCCGCCGCGGACCGCTGGGAGACCCTGTACGGGACCGCCTTTGATCAGCCGAACGCGTGTGGCATCCGCCCGGAGTGCCGCGTTCAGCCTTCCATGGTCTACGACCCGATCAACGAGCGGCTCGTCGTCTATGGGGGCAACGTCCAAACAGGGGCCGAGTGGTGGGGCCCGTCCGACGACGTGCTGGCGTTCGACACGCGCACCCGCGAGTGGACCGTCCTGCTCGAGGCGAGCGAAGCGCAGCCCGCGCCGTGACAGGAACGGGGCATCACCTGCCGTATCACACGGCGTCCCAGAGGGAAGCGACATGAACGCGCGCTGCACGGTTGGCCGGCTGCTGGTCGGCCTGGCCTCTCTGGCGGTGCTGGGCGGGTGCGCCTCGGGCGCGAGTCCGACTCCTACGCCGGCATCGTCGACCCGACCGACATACCCTCGGCGGCGGTCGCCACACCGAAGCTGACCACGACGGACCGACGATCCGCGCGTCAGCGGCACCACTCCACGACGACCTTGAACCTTGACTGGGGGGAGGCCGACCTGAGCAACGGTGCGCTCGTCCAGTGGGCCGCCGTGCGGCTGGAGAACGACGGGGGGGCCTGGGAAGGCTGGCTCTCGGGCGTCGCCTCCCTGCCCGACCGTGGGGACATCATCACGGTCTGGTACAAGGGACCGGCGGGTACGCCGGGCTGTCCTACTTTGAGCTTCGGACGGTCAGGAGCCCTGGGCGATCCAGGGCCAGATCTTCCCCGGCAACCCGGCGACCCCGTAGGGCGGATCGCCCGGCGGGAACGCGGTTCAGCTCCCGAAGGGGGGCCGCCCTCGTGCTCCCGATCCGCACAATAGTCGGTGCCTTCGCCTCGCCGCTCGGCCTCTCGCGCTCCCGAGCTGCCGACCCTACGCCGCTCCCGCCCCTGCGGCTCCCAAGGCACGTGCGCTGCCGCTGCGCCACGCTCCGACCGCGCGCCGCTCCCGTGGGCGGGGAGGACCCTCGCCCGCCGGCGCTCCCGACACCATGGGGCCACCGCGACCGCGACCCCCGCAGCGGCCTCGTCGAGTCCTCACCCGCCCGCGAGCCAGCGCCCGATCCACTGCCCGACCCGCGCCCCGAGGACTCGCAGCAACGCGCCGACCAGGACGAAGCCGCAGAGCAGGTCGGCTGTGAGTGCCCGGCTGACGACGATGACGACCGTCGCGAACCCCGCCACCGACGGCGTCGAGCACTTCCGGGGCGCAACCGTCCGGCGCACCGAAGCAGCCAACGATCCGCGCGTGACTGGTACCTCCACGGCACTTCGGCCACGAGGCCGGGCGTGGGCGGTTCCCCGGGCGCGACCGTCGCGACTCCCTATCTCTTATCCCGTCAAACGGCCGAAGGGAGAGGGGTGGCCGCCGGTCGGGGGCCTCGTCCCCGACGCCGGCCCGCAGGGCGTTCTGGCCAGCAGGACAAACGCCGCGATCGGGCGGGCGCGGACGCCCCCGGATGACCTCTGGCGTCCGATCGGGGCTGTGAGGCGCAGCCCGGCGCCGGTGCGGCGGTCCGCCGACCGCCGGCGAGGGCGCCTGCGCGTGCCCGGGTCCCCGCTGGCGCGGATGCGCAGGCACGGGCACGCATTTCCGGGGCGCACCCGCCTCGCGGGGTGGCGTTTGTCCCGCTACGAAGAACGCGCGCAGCTCGACGCCGCTCGACGCCGCTCGACGCGCCCCGGGACGGTTCGACCGAACTCGCGGACTACAATCGGCGCCACCCGACCGCCCAGGAGGAACGCGCCATGATCGACCGTCGCCGGATCCTCGCCCTCGCCGCCGTCGCGGCGTTCCTCGTCCTGACCGTCGGCCCGGCCGCGCTGGCGGCCGTCGTTGGGAGCCCCACGCTCACCCCCCGCGTCGTGCAGAGCGGCCTCGAGTACCCCTGGGACATCGCCTTCGCGCCCGATGGGCGGATGTTCGTCACCGAGCGCCCCGGCCGCATCAGGATCTTCGCCTCGGGGAACGCCGGCGCCGCGCTGCTCAAGACGTTCACCATCTCCAACGTCCACGCCTCGGGCGAATCGGGCGCCATGGGGATCGCCCTCGACCCGGACTTCGCCACCAACGGCTACCTCTACGTCTGCGTCTCGCGCGATGACGAGAGCCAGTGGCGCAACCAGGTCATCCGCTACCGGGTGACCGGCACCGCCTTCGCCTTCGACCGGTACCTCGTCCGGCGCGGCGCGCTGGCGGCCTCGAACCACGACGGCTGCCGGATCCGTTTCGGCCCGGGTGGCAAGCTGTGGGTCACCATGGGCGACGCCGGCGACGGCTCGCTCGCCCAGGACCCCGGCGCCTACAACGGCAAGGTCCTGCGAGTCAACCGCGACGGCTCGATCCCCGCCACCAACCCGATCATGCCCGGCGCGGCGGCGCGCACGGCGGTCTACTCGATGGGCCACCGTAACCCCCAGGGGATCGCCTTCCAGCCGGGGACCGGGCGCGTCTATGCCGTCGAGCACGGACCCGATTGCGACGACGAGATCAACTGGATCCGCGCCGGCCGCAACTACGGCTGGCCGATCGAGGTCGGCACCGAGCCGGGCGAGCCGTACAGCAACCCGGCCTGGGAGTCGGATTGCCCGACGATCGCGCCGAGCGGGGCCACGTTCGTGACCGGCGCGAACTGGGGCTCCTTCGAGGGCCGGCTCTTCGTGGCCACGCTCAAGGAGCAGGATCTCCGTCGTTTCTGGATCAGCGGGGACGGGCTGACGGCCGTCCAGAAGGGGATCCACTACGACGGGCGGTGGGGGCGCCTCCGCGCGGCGGTCCTCGGTCCGGCAGGCCGGCTCTACCTGACGACGAGCAACGGCGTGGACGACAGGATCATCCGGATCGTCGCCACGGTGCCGTAGCCGCGACGCCGGCGAGATCCCGGCCGCCGTAGACTGCGGGCATGTCGCGCACGCCCGAGCTGCCCGACGTCCATGCTTTCGGCTCGCTCATCGACATCCTGGACGACGCCGTCGCCCGCCACGGCGACGCCGAGGCGCTGGGTCTGCGGCGCGACGACGACACGGCCGAGATGTGGAGCTACCACGATCTCCGTCGCCGCGCCTGGCTGGCCGCCTGGCGCCTCCGCCACGAGCTCGGGCTCCAGCCGGGCGATCGGCTCCTCACCTGGTCGCCCTCGACGCCGGAACTTCCCGCCGTCTACTTCGGGGCGATGCGCGCGGGCGTCATCTTCGTCCCACTCGACCTGCGGATGTCCGCCGACGCGGTCACCCGCATCGCCGAGCGCTCCGGGGCGACGGCGCTGGCGGTCGGGACGGGCCGCGACGCACCCGATCCGCGCGAGGCGGGACTGACGCACCTGCCGGCGCGCACGGTCGCCGACCTCGCCGCCGAGCCGGGGGACCCCGCCACCGCCGAGGCGTGGTTCACCGAGGTGGAGGGCTGGCCGCGACCGGCTCGACCGGACGTCTTCGAGGTCATCTACACCTCGGGGACGACCGGCACGCCCAAAGGGGTCATGCTGACCCACGGCGGCCTCCTCGCCGCGATCGAGGGAGCCCACCACATCATCGCGCCGCAGGAACACCGCGTCGTCTCGCTGCTCCCCCTGAGCCACCTGCTCGAGCAGATGGCAGCGCTCTACTACGCCCTCTCGGTGGGGGCCTCGATCCTCTACGTCCGCTCGCGGAACCCGCGTGTCATCTTCGAGGCGATCCGCTCCCACCGCGTCACCACCATGGTCGTCGTGCCGCAGGTCCTCGACCTCTTCTGGAGCGCCATCGAGCGGGAGGTCGACCAGCGCGGCCGGCGGCGCCTCTTCGGACTCCTCCGCCGCCTCGCCCGACGACTCCCCTACCGCGCCCGACGGCTCCTCTTCCGGAGCTTCCACCGCCAGTTCGGCGGCGGCCTTAACCTCTTCATCTGCTCGGCCGCCTTCCTTCCCCCCGCCCTCCAGCAGGCCTGGGAGGACCTCGGCGTGGTGGTGATGCAGGGCTATGGCTCGACCGAGGCCGGGCTCGCCACCTGCACCACGAAGGCGGACCACGGCCTGGGCACGGTCGGCCGGCCGATCCCACCCAACGAGGTGAGGCTGGCCGAGGACGGCGAGATCCACGTCCGCGGCCCCGGCGTCACCCCCGGCTACTGGCAGGATCCTGAGACGACCGCCGCGGCCTTCGACACCGACGGCTGGTACCACACCGGCGACGTCGGCCGATTCGACCAGGCGGGACACCTGGTGCTTGCGGGGCGCAAGAAGAACATGATCGTGCTGCCCAACGGCTTCAACGTCTACCCCGAGGACATCGAGAACGCGCTCCGCATCGCCGGCATCCGCGAGTCGGTCGTGCTCGAGACGGCGCCCGGGCGGATCGAGGCGATCGTCCTCACCCCCGACGGCGGCGGCATCCCGCAGTCCGGCGAGGTACGGCCCGGCCAGCCGCTCGACCCGGCGACCGCGGTCGCCCTCCGCGAGCGGATCGATGCCGCGGTCAAGGCGGCGAACCGGACGCTCGGCATCAACCAGCGCGTCGCCGCCTGGCGGCTCTGGCCCGACGCCGACTTCCCGCGCACCCACACCCTCAAGGTGAAGCGCGACGTCATGCGCGCCTGGGTCGCCGCCGACGCGGCCCCCGTGGAGACGGCGCGCTAGCGCGTCACGGGGATCGGCAGCCCGAAGCCGGCGATCGTGTCGAAGGCGGCGCGAGCCGTCTCGTCGTCGCTGGTCCGCTCCGGCGACCAGGCGGCGAAGAGGAGCGTCTCGCCGTACTGCGCCAGGGCGAACCGCGCGTCGGGCGGGAACTGGACCTGCCCGGGGCCGCTGGCGAGGTAGCGCGCCGCCTCCTGCCCCGCCCCGGCCGCGGTCGCCGCGTCGGCGAACTGGTAGATCACCACGAAGAGCGCCCCCGGGTCGGCGGGCAGGACCACCTTGAAGGTGCCCCGCTGCGCCTGCGCCAAGGCCGGCGACTCGGCCGGGCGGTAGCCCTCCGGCGCGTCGACGAGGGCCAGCCCGACTTTCAGCAGGGCGGCGGAGAGCGCCGACCGCGTGCTCTCGATCGGCAGGCTGAACGAGACCTGGGGCGTCGGCCGGCCTCCGGAAGGCGGCGGCGTCTGCGAGAAGTCGATCCCGCAGCCTCCCGCCAGCAGGGTGACAACGACGACCGCGGCGAGCTGCGCGAGTCGCGCGCGCCCTGCCGAGCGGCGCGGGCTCACCCGGGAGGCCAGCTCATGGCGCGCCCGCCGAGGAGGTGGACGTGGAGGTGCGGCACCGTCTGGCCGCCCCACTCCCCCACGTTCGCCACCAGGCGGAAGCCGCGCTCGGCGATCCCCTC
>MGMJ01000044.1:1414-52093 GCA_001794945.1 Chloroflexi bacterium GWC2_73_18 | reverse complement strand
ACGGGCGGAACGTCTTGGTGCGCATACCAGATTCTCGCACCCGCCCGCGTGGCCCCGCTGGCCAATACCGACACACGCTCCTAGCGGATCGGCCAGACGATCTCGGTCCGGTAGCCCGAGGGGTCGGGCGCCTGGCCCGGCCCCACCAGGTAGACCTCCCGCGGCGGGCCGGCGCCCTCGTGGCCGTGGACCTGCATCCAGCCGACCAGCGCCTGGTAGGCCGGGCCGATCTCTTCGTAGGGTCCGCCGTGCAACGTGTAGGCGGCCGGCCCGGCCGGCAACTCGCCGCCGCGCAGCTCGCCCTCGCCGGCGACCGGCTCCGCCAGTGGGACGCCCATCTCGACGTCGATGTCCTCCTCGCGGAAGTCCGGGTCATGGTAGATGGCGAACGGCGGCCCGGCCGGCCGGATCCCGTTCCGGCCGAGGTAGCCGAACAGCTCGCCGTATGTCCGCCCCATCAGCGGCCCGAGCTCGGGCAGCGACGTGTGCCGGCGGACGCTCAACATCGGCTGCGGCGGCGTCTCGCGGATCTTGATCTCGTAGTCCATGGGACCCACCTCCTCGTCGAGCAGGCGCTGCAGGAAGGCGAGTGAGGCCTGGGAGCCGGCGAGCCGCTCCTCGAGCCGCCCGCGGTGCCGCTCCAGGAGTCGGCGCCGCAACGCTGCCTCCCGCTCATCGAGCAGGGCGCGGATCTCGTCCAGCGGCATCTCCAGCGATCGGAGCAGGCGGATCCGCTCGGCGTCGCCCGCCTGCGCCAGGCTGTAGTAGCGGTAGCCCGAATCCGGATCCACGTGCGCCGGCCGCAGCAGGCCGAGCTCGTCGTAATGCCGGAGCGCCGCGATGGTGAGCCGGCTCACCCTGGAGAAGCGGCCGATCGGCACCAGGTCTCTCATCGCCTCGCCTACCCTGGGCCCTCACACGGGGCGAGAGTCAAGGCCGCTCCGGCCCGGAAAGCCGTGACCCCCGCCGATCGGCGTCACGCGCCAGCGCGGCGAGCCGGCCGATCTCCCGGCCGCTCAGCTGGCGCGTCTCGCCGGTGCGCAGCTCGGCGAGCCGGATCGTGCCGATGCGCACGCGCACCAGCCGCGCGATCGGTGCCCCGACCGCCACGAACATCCGTCGCAGCTGGCGCTTCCAGCCCTGCCGCAGCGTGGCGCGATACCAGGTGAGCGGAGGTGGCGGCGGGTCGAGAAGGCCGACCAGCCGGCGCACCTCGACCGCGCTCGCCGGCCGGAGGACCTCGAGCCGGGCCAGTCCCTCGGTCATCCCGATGCCCCTCGTCAGCGCATCGACCTGGATCTCGCCCAGCGGACGTCGCAGACCGACCGAGTACTCGCGCTCGACCTCGTACCGCGGGTGGAGAAGCCGCTCCGCCCAGGCCCCATCGTTGGTGAGGAGGAGCAGCCCCTCGGAGTCGCGATCGAGGCGCCCGACCGGATAGAGCCGTCCGGCTTCGGCGCGGAGCTCGGCCGGGACCAGCTCGAGGACGGTCCGGGCGGCGTGGCGATCGGCGACCGTGCTGGTCACCCCCATCGGCTTGGCCAGAACGAGGTAGACGTGCCGCCGCACCGGGCCGACCGGCCGGCCGTCCACGGCGACGACGGCGCGCTCCGGGTCGACCCGCTCGCCCACCACCGCGACGCGCCCGTCGACGGTGACGCGCCCGGCCGCCACCAGCGCCTCGGCCGCCCGCCGCGAGGCGACGCCGGCCGCGGCGAGCACCTTCTGGAGCCGCTCCTCAGGCATCCTCGCCGGCCAGGGTCGCCGCGATCTCCGCCTCGAGCGGCGGCAGGTCGTCGAGGCTGGTCAACCCGAAGCGCTCCAGGAACTCGAAGCCGGTGCCGTAGAGGTACGGCCGGCCGGGGGTGTCGGCGCGCCCCAGCTCGACGACGAGCCGCCGGTGCAGCAGCGTCCGCAGCACGTACTCGGAATCGACGCCGCGGATCCCGTCGATGAGGCTGCGGGTGACCGGCTGGCGATAGGCGACGATGGCCAGCGTCTCCAGCCCGGCCGGGGTGAGCCGCAGCCCCTCCGCCCCGATGTAGCGGGCGATCAGGGCCCCCGCCTCCGGCGCGGTCACCAGCTCGACCCGCTCCCCGGCCGCGACGAGGCGGATCCCACGCTCTCGCAGCGCCACCTGGAGATCGCCGAGGCGCTCGTCGACCGTCCCCACATCGGTGCCCGCGAGCCGGGCGATCTCGCGGCGCGAGAGCGGCCGCTCGGCGACGAAGAAGAGCGCCTCGAGCTGGGCGAGGGTCGGCTCGCCCGGCGGGTCCGCGTTCACGCGCCCCCCTCCCCGGGACGGCGGCAGACGATCGGCCCCCACGGCTCGGCCTGCTCCACGATCAGCTCGCGTCGCTTGACCAGCTCGAGCATGGCCAGGAAGGTGACCGCCGCCACGACCCGGTCGCGCACGCCCCGCAGCAGCTCCTGGAGAACGATGACCGGGGCCGCGCGAAGGGCGGCGCGGATCGCCTCGGCGCGCTCCTCCATGGTGATCTCACGGACGAGCCGCCCGGGGGCCAGCTCGGGAGGCGGGAGGAGGCGGGCCAGCCCGCGGAGGGCGTCCGCCAGCGCGGCCGGATCGAGCGTCGGCTCCTGCGGCGGTCGCGCCCCGGCGAGGCCGGCCGCAGCGGCCACGCCCGCCTCGCGGTGGAAGAGACCGGGCCACGCCAGCCGCTCCGCGAGCCGCCGCCCAGCGTCGCGGTAGGCACGGTAGAGGACGAGGCGCCGACGCAACTCCTCCTCGGGATCGAACCCCTCCTCGAGCCCTTCCCCCGGCGGCGGGGCGAGCGGCCGCGGCAGGAGGGCCCGTGACTTGATCAGGATCAGCTGCGCCGCCACCTCGACGAAGGAGGAGAGGCTGGGCAGGCGGTCGCCCTCCAGGTGCGCCAGCGCCTCGAGGAAGGCCTCGGCGAGATCGCCGAGCGGCACGGTGAGGACGTCGAGCCGGCGGGCCTCGATGACCGCCAGCAGCAGCGCCAGCGGCCCGTCGAAGGCGCCGATGCGGATGACCGGCGTCGCCGTGCCGGCGCGGTCCGGCCGAAGGGTCACCTCCAGCGAGGGTGCGGTCACGTCAGCTCCCCTCGTCGGCCAGGCGGAGCGCCTCGAGCGCCGGCCCGTCCTGCGGCGCCGCACGATGGCGGATCAGGGCGGCGGTCCGCTCCGACGCCCCCGCCGCGCGCGCCAGCTCCGCCGACCGGTCGGCATGGTGCGCCAGCCGCTCGAGCCCCTCGCGGCCGCCCGGCAGCCGGCGCGCGGAAGCGGCGATCCAGGCCCCGTAACGCTCGGTGAGCGACCAGGCGACGCGGTGCCAGAGCCGGACCCGGGGACCCTTGCCCGCGTCGTGGAGGAGGCCGGCCAGCAGCAGCTCGCGGTCGTTGCCGTGACCGGCCGTGCGAAGGGCGGCGACCACATCGAGCCCGTGGCGCCGGTCGGCGACCGGCATCGCCTCGAAGAGCGCCAGCTGGGCCGGCGTCAGCCAACCGGCGAGCTCCTCGCGTTCTTCGGGCCGCACCGTGGAGCGCAGATGGCCCCGAAACCGGCCGATCTTGCCGCGCCACCAGGCGATCGCCGGGCCGCCCCTAGACACCGATCAGGAAGCCGGTCATCGCGTCGAGGAGCCGCCCGAAGGCGAAACGGAGGGGCGTGGCGGCGAGCAGGAAGACGAGGATGAGCAGGCCGTACATGGCGTACGGCTCGTAGGCGCGCAGGCGCCAGGCGGTCCGCGGGTCGACCAGGCCGAGCAGCACCCTGTATCCGTCGAGCGGCGGGATGGGGACCAGGTTGAAGAGCATGAGGGCCAGGTTGATCAGGACGCAGAAGTCGAGGATGCGAAGGAGCTCGATCGGAACGTCATTCCGGAGCCCGAGGGCGACGATCGCGCGGAACGGGATGGCGAAGAGCATCGCCAGCACCAGGTTGGAGAGCGGTCCGGCGGCGGCCACCAGTGCCTCGCCGCGCCGGCCGCCGGAGAGGTTGACCGGGTTGACCGGCGTCGGCTTCGCCCAGCCGACCATCCCGGTGAGCAGCAGCGCCAGGGCACCGAATGGGTCGAGATGGGCGAGCGGGTTGAGGGTGAGCCGGCCAAGGAAGCGGGCGGTCGAGTCGCCCAGCCGGTAGGCGGCCAGGGCGTGCGAGAACTCGTGGACGGGGAAGCCGACCAGCAGGATCACCCCGGCGGCGATCAGGCGGGTCGGGTCGAGGTCGAACAGCACAGGGGCGCGCCTCCTGTCGGGTGGTGAGAGTCGCGCCGTATCGTATCGCCCCTCGGCCGCGACCGAGGGCCGAGCGGGGCGGCCGCCGGACCGCTAGAGCCGGCCGAGCAGCTCCTGCTTCTTGGTCTCGTACTCCTCGGGCGTGATCGCCCCGCGGTCGCGCAGGTCGGCCAGGCGGGCGAGCGTCTCGGTCACCTCCTCGGCCTGGGCGGCCGGCTCGGCGGCCGGCTCGGCGGCACGGAGCGGCGCCGTCACCTGGATACCGCCCTCCAGCTCGAGCTCGAGCTGGTGCTTCTGGTTGAGCATCTGACGCTTGAAATCAGGGGCGTGGTTGAGCATGCGGTACTCGTCGATCGCCTGGTCGGCCGCGGTCAGGATGTTGAGGTCGCCGTAGCCGAGGAGCCGGCCGACGACGTTCTGCTCGAGGACGGCGTCGTTGATCTTCTCCAGGCTCGAGTCAGCCGAGCGCTTGTTGAAGACCCCCTCCACCTTGAGGATCCGCCGGTTGGTGACCAGGTAGTCCTGTGCCCACCAGTTCCAGAGCTTCCAGCCGAAGAGGAACGCGCCGACGACCACCAGGGCCAGCGTCGCCCAGCCGGCCACCCCTTCGATCGCTGTCAGTTTCAGCCACTGCACGACGATGAAGACGATCAGCCCGAGGATGAAGAGCCCGATCCCCGTCCGGCCCTCGATGAGGAGCGCCAGCCAGTGCTGGCGGCTGCGGAGGACGACGTGTTCGCCCTCCGACATCAGCGTGTCCGCGTAGCGCATGCCTCTGCCTCCTGGTGCGGCCCGGCCGCCACGCTCAGGCGCGCGGGTGGGCGCGGGCGTAGACCTCCTTGATGCGCGGCCCCGTCAGGTGCGTGTAGAGCTGCGTCGTGCTGATACTCGCATGTCCGAGCAACTCCTGGACGACGCGCAGGTCGGCGCCGCCCTCGAGGAGATGGGTGGCGAACGAGTGGCGCAGCGTGTGCGGCGACACGTGGCCGCGCGTCCCGGCGCGGGTGGCGGCCGCGCGGACGATCATCCAGGCGGCCTGGCGGGTGAGCCGCCGTCCGCGCGCCGAGAGGAAGAGCGGCCCGCCGTGGACGGGGGCCACGTGACCACGGGCGAGCCAGGCGGGACGGACCGTGTCCGAATAGCGGCCGAGGGCGGCCATGGCCGGCTCCCCGACGGGCACGAGCCGCTCGCGGCCCCCCTTGCCCAGGACCCGCACGAAGGCCCCCTCCAGCGAGAGGTCCTCGGCGTCGAGCCCGACCGCCTCGCCGACGCGCAGGCCGCTGGCGTAGAGGAGCTCGAGGAGCGCCCGGTCGCGGAGGCCGCGCGGATCGGCCGGGTCGGGCGCCTCCAGCAGCCGTTCCACGTCGGCGACCTCGAGGACGTCGGGCAACCGCCGGGCCTGGCGCGGCAGGTCGAGGAGCCCGCCGACGTCGACCCCGATCACCTCCTCGCCGAAGGCGAAGCGGTAGAAGGCGCGGATCGCCGCGGCGCGTCGCCGGATGGTGCCGGGGGCACGGTGCCGCTCGACGCGGAGCGTCTGCAGGTAGCGCTGCGCCGGCTCGGGGGTGCGAGCCCAGGCGGCGATCCTCGGCGCCGCGGCGGCGAAGTCGCGGAGGTCCGCGCGGTAGGCCTCGATGCTGCGCGGCGAGAGGCCGCGTTCGACGCGCAGGAAGAGCAGGTAGCCGGCGACCGCCTCCTCGAGCGCCACGGGCCCGCGGCGCTCGCGCGCGCTCATGCGCTGCGCGCCAGCTCCCCCCTGCTCCCCGTTCACGAGGGCAGCAGCTCCGCCTTCTGCCGGAGCAAATCCCAGAACGGCAGGGCCCCCGCGGGCACCACGAAGCGGACCGGCTGGCTGCGTGCCTGGACCTCCACCACGTCGCCGACGGCCAGCGCGACGTCGACGTGCCCGTCGATGTTGAGCAGCACGTCGAAGGCGTCCACCACGCGCACGACCACCGCATGCTGGGGGCTGACCACCACCGAGCGGATGGCGGCGAGGTAGGCGGCGATGGGGGTCACCACGAGGTTGCGGCCGACCGGATCGAGGATCGGTCCGCCGGCCGAGAAGGAGTAGCCGGTCGAGCCGGTCGGCGTGGCGACGACCAGGCCGTCGGCGATGAAGGTGGCCAGGTGGGAGCCGCCGATCTCGACGCCGAGGCGTACCACGCGGGCCTGCGCTCCGCGCACGATCGCCGCCTCGTTCATGCCGACGTACCTGGCCGTGGCCGGTCCTCCGCCGGGGCGCACCGCGGCGTCGAGAGCCATCCGCGGCTCGAGCGTGTAGGTGCCGGCCACGAGCTGGTCGAGCAGCATCTCGAGACCCTCCGCCTCGACCTTGGAGAGGAAGCCGATCTTGCCCAGGTTGACGCCGACGATCGGAACCTCGCCGGTCGCCACGGCGCGCGCGGCGCGCAGGAAGGTGCCGTCTCCGCCCAGGACGACGACGGCATCGCTGTCGCCCAGCTCGCCCACGATGGCGTCGTGGTCGGCCGGGTGGGCCCACGCCTCGAGGGCGTGCGCGGCACACCAGGCGAGGGCGCGGTCGCGCAGCGCCTCGGCCGCCGGATTGGTGGGGTTGAAGGCGAAGCCGAGGCGCTTCACGTCCCGCCCTCGCGCGGCGGCACCTCGAGATCGAGGAAGAACTCCCGGTTGCCGGCCGGGCCGACCAGGGGTGAGGGCGTCTCGCCCCGCACCCCGAGGCCGAGCCCCGCCGCGTGTCGCCGGATCCGCTCGAGCACGGCCCGGTGGACCGCCGGGTCACGCACGACGCCGCGGCGCACCTGCTCGCGCCCGGCCTCGAACTGAGGCTTCACCAGCGCCACGATCCGCCCACCCCCCGGCGCGAAGGTCGCGGCCAGCGGGCCGAGAACCTTCTCCAGCGAGATGAAGGAGACGTCCACCGTGGCGAACGTCACCGGCTCGGGGAGCCGCACCGGCGCGGCCGCGTCGGGGGCGAGCTGGCGCGCGTTCGTGCGCTCCAGCGAGACGACACGCGGATCGGTCCGAAGCGACTCGGCGAGCTGCCCGCGGCCCACGTCGAGAGCATAGACACGGCGCGCGCCACGCCGCAACAGGACGTCGGTGAAACCGCCCGTCGAGGCACCGACGTCGAGGCAGACCCGTCCCGCCGGATCGACGCCCGGGTCGTCCGCGAGGAAACGATCGAGCGCCGCGGCGAGCTTCTCGCCGCCGCGCGAGACCCAGGCCGGCGTCTGCTTGACCGCGAGCGGGAGGTCCGGGGCAACGAGATCGCCCGGCCGCCGGTCGACGCGCGCCCCCGCCCCGGCCCCGGCGCGGATCCGGCCCGCGAGCAGGAGCGCCTGGGCGCGCGCCCGCGACTCCGCCAGCCCTCGCTCGACGATCAGCTGATCGAGCCGGACGCGGTTCCCGGGCCGCGAGGTCACCCTCGTCAGGCCGTGCGCGTCGCCTGGAGCGGCAGCGCCGGCCGGGCGCCGAGCCGCTCGAGCGCCTCGCGGACCTGCTCCACGATCCCGTCCGTGTCGAGGCGGAGCGCCCGCCGCAGGTCGGCGACCGCACCGTGGTCGACGAAGCGCCCGGCCGGGATCCCGATCACCAGCGCCGGCACCTCGCGGACGGTCGCGTCATCGAGACCGGCCGCCGCCAGCGCCTCGAGGACGGCGCCACCGAAGCCGCCCGCCGCGACGCTCTCCTCGAGGGTCACCACCAGCCGTTTGCCACGCGCTTCGGCCGCGATCAGGTCGCGGTCGAGCGGCTGGGCGAAGCGCCCGTTGACCACCCCGACCGACCAGCCCTCGGCGGCCAGGCGCTCGGCCGCCGCCAGCGCCCGCCCCACGATCGGGCCGAAGCCCACCAGCAGGATCTCGGTCCCCGCGCGGAGCAGCTCCCCGCGCCCGACCGGCAGCACCCGCGGCTGCGCGGGCGGCAGGTCGAAGCCGGGGTCGCGCGGGTAGTGGAGGGCGAAGGGATGCTCCTGTGCGAAGGCGGTGCGGAGCAGCGAGCGGAGCTCCTGCTCATCCTTCGGGGAGGCGACCACCATGTTCGGGATCTGTCGCTGGGCCGGGATCGTGAAGATCCCCTGGTGACTCGTGCCGTCCTCCCCGACGAGCCCGGCGCGGTCGACGCCGATGACGACCGGCTGGTCGTTCTGGCAGGCGTCGTGGACCTGCGCGTCGAGGGCGCGCTGGAGGAAGGTCGAGTAGACCGCCACGAACGGGCGCATCCCGCCGAGGGCCAGGCCGGTCGCCAGCGTCACGGCGTGCGGTTCACAGATGCCGACGTCGATGAAGCGGTCCGGGCAGGCCTCCTGGATGCGGCTCAGCCCGGTGCCGGTCGGCATGCCGGCGGTGATCGCCACGACCCGCGGGTCCTCGGCCGCGATGGCAACCAGCTCCTGCGCCAGCACCTGGGTGTAGGTCGGCGGCTTGCGGCGCGCCACCGCGGCCTGCTCCTGCGACGGCGTCGCCTCCCCTTCGCCGTCGAGGGCACGCTCGGCGAGCGCCCGCTCGTGTGCCGGGGCGAGCTTCATCTCGGGGAGCGCCGCGCCGTGGAACGAGATCCGGTCGATCTCGGCCGGCGGGTAGCCGCGCCCCTTCTGGGTGCGAACGTGGACGAGCACCGGCGTGCGCAACACGAGGGCGGCCCGGAGCGTGCTCTCCAGCGCGTGGAGATCGTGCCCGTCGATCACCCCGATGTAGGTGATGCCGAGATCCTCGAAGAGCTGGCCGGGCTGGGCGAAGGTGACGACCGACCGACGCAGCCGGCGCGACAGGTCGAGCAGCGTCCGTCCCGCGAGCGGGACCCGCTCGACCAGGTGGTCGTAGGCGCCCTTGGTGGTGCGCCACGTTCCGGAGAGCTTGATGCGCGACAGGTACGTGCTGAGCGCGCCGACCGTGGGGCTGATCGACATCTCGTTGTCGTTGAGCACGATCAGCAGCTGGCTGGGGCGGTGGCCGATATCGTTGAGCGCCTCCAGCGAGAGGCCGCTGATGAGCGCCGCGTCGCCGACGACGACGGCGACACGATGCTCGAGCCCCTGGAGGTCGCGGGCGTTGGCGAGCCCCTGGGCGATGGAAAGGCCGGTGCCGGCGTGGCCCCCGTCGAAGACGTCATGCGGCGACTCGCTGCGCCGCGGGAAGCCCCCGATGCCCCCGACCTGGCGGAGCGTCCCGAAGCGCTCGAGGCGTCCGGTGAGCAGCTTGTGGGCGTAGGCCTGGTGGCCGGTGTCCCACAGCACCCGGTCGCGCGGCGACTCGAGGGTGCGGTGGAGGGCGACGGCCAGCTCGACGGCGCCCAGTGACGAGCCGAGATGACCGCCGGTCTGCGCCACCGTCTCGATGATGACGGCACGGATCTCCCGGCAGAGCCGCGTCAGCTCGGCATGGGAGAGGGAGCGCAGGTCCTCTGGACCGTGGATATCGGGGAGGATCGCCATCTTCGTCGGGTCGCCCACGGGGCCCGGCCCATCGTAGCGCACGGTCACCACCCCGCCGCCCTCAGCCGTCCTGGTCGTCGGGCGACAGTTCGATCGCCTGGAGCGCCCCGCCGGCCCTCTCGACCAGGCGCTGGACGCGCAGCTCGGCATCGGCCAGGAGCCGGGCGCAGCGCTCGTGCAGCGCCACGCCGCGCTCGTATAGCGTGATCGCCTCCTCCAACGGCAGCCCGCCGCTCTCCAGGCGGGTCACCGTCTCCTGGAGTTCGGCCAGGGCGCGATCGAAGGGGAGCGTCCCCGGGTCCGCGCTCCCGCCCGCCCCGTTCGTCTCCGGGCCGGGCGGCCCGGAGACGGTCTCAGTCGCCATCGTCTCCTTCGTCCTCCGCGAGCCGCTCCACCCGGCGGCCGGTCAACGGCGCGAGGAGCATACCAGCGCCGGCGCCGGCGACCGCCACGAGCAGCACCGCCACGAGGAAGACGAGCAGCCTCATCCTACTGCGCCGGCCGGACGCGCTCGACGCGCGCATCCAGTTCCCCCCGTGCCAGGCGGATCGACAGGTCCTCCCCGCGCGAGCGGGTAGCCGCGTCGCGGACGATCGCCCCATCGCGGTCCCGCACGATCGCGTACCCGCGCTCGAGCGTGGCGAATGGGCCGAGCGCGGAGAGCGCCGCCTCCGTCGCGGCGAGCCGGGCCGAGGCCCCGCGCAACCGCGCCGCCACCAGCAACGGCAGGCGCTCGCCGGACCGGGCCAGGCGGTTGCGCCCCTCCCCGAGGCGCGCCGCCAGGGCGCGCGTCGCCCGGTCGAGCAGGAGTCCCGCTCGCTCCCGCTCGGCGGCGAGGACGGCGTCGGGCCGGAGGCGGTCGAGCGCGCGTCGCTCCTCGAAGACCTGCCGGCGGGGCGTCTCGAGGGCGGACTCGACGGCACGCGCCATCTGTCGCGCGCGCGCGTGCAGCCCGGCCATGAACGCGACGCGGTCGGGGGCGACGAGCTCGGCGGCCGCCGACGGGGTCGGCGCACGGATGTCGGCAGCGAGGTCAGCCAGGGTCACGTCGACCTCGTGGCCGACGCCGCAGACGACCGGGACGGGATGGCCCACGACGGCCCGTACCACCCGCTCGTCGTTGAAGGCCCACAGGTCCTCCAGCGAGCCGCCGCCGCGCGCCAGGATCACGACGGCCGGCGCCAGCTCCGGCGTCCCGGCGACGCCCACCACCTCGCCGTAGCGGTCCAGCCGGCCGAGGGCGGCCACGATCGTGGGGGGCGCCGCCTCGCCCTGCACCAGGCAGGGAGCCAGGAGGACGCGCGCCAGCGGCCAGCGGCGCGCCAGGACCTGGCGGATGTCGTGCCAGACGGCGCCGCTCGGAGACGTCACCACGCCGATCGTCTGCGGCAACGGGGGGAGCGGCCGCTTGCGAGCGGCATCGAAGAGCCCCTCGGCCGAGAGACGCGCCTTCAGCTCTTCGAGACGAAGCGCCAGGTCGCCGAAACCGGCCGGCTGGAGCGACTCGACGTACAGCTGCACGCGGCCCTGCTGCTCGAAGAGATCGAGCCGGCCGTGGGCCACGACGCGCAGCCCGGTGCGCGCCTCGAAGGCCGAGGCGAGCCGCTCATCGCGGAACCAGACGCACTCGAGCTGGGCGCGTTCGTCCTTGAGGGTGAAGTAGGCGTGGCCGGCGGCGCTGACGGTGACCCGTCCGACCTCGCCCTCCACCCACAGATCGCGGAGCAGCTCGTCCGTGCGGATCGCCTCGCGGACGCGACGCGTCACCTCCCCGACGCTGAGGATCCGCAGCCCGCGCGCGCCGGGGACGGGCGCGTCGCCCCAGGAGAACATGGCCGACCCGCTAGACGCGGGTCTGGTACTCCCCGGTCCGTGTGTCGACGCGGATCGTGTCGCCGGCGTCGACGAAGAGCGGCACCATGACGACATGCCCGGTCTCGAGGGTCGCCTGCTTGCGGGCGCCGGTCTGGGTGTCGCCGGCGAAGCCCGGCTCGGTCTGGGTCACCACCAGGTCGACCGTGACCGGCAGCTCGACCCCGATCGTCTCGCCCTCATAGTTGACGCGGTCGAGGGTCATCCCCTCCTTCAGGAAGCTGACGGAATCGTCGAGCTGCTCGGCGCTCAGCGAGAACTGCTCGAACGACTCCGCGTCCATGAAGTGGAAGTCGTCGCCATCGCGGTAGAGGTACTGGATCGACCGTCGGTCGAGCCAGGCACGCGGCCACTTCTCCCCGGCCTGGAAGCTTCGCTCGATCGTCTGGCCCTTCTTGACGTTGCGCAGCTTGATCCGCACCTGCGCCGAGCCGCGGCCCATCTTGATGTGGTGGTAGTCGAGGACCTGCCAGAGCTCGCCGTCGAGCTCGATGGCGATCCCCTTGCGCAGGTCGCCGGTCGAGACCATGGAGGTGGGCTTCTCCTGTCGGTGGCGCGCGGCTGGCCGATGCCCGCCAGCGGGTCGTCGAGATGGACCAGGATTCTAGCCGAGACCGCTCGACCCGATGACGAACCAGCCGACCTGCGGGCGAGGGCGGGCGCTTTGCACGGGATACGAAGGGGCTTCGTGTCATGTGCGATGGGGGCCCCTGACGAGGCCGGCCGCGCCCGTGGCGTCGCCGCGGCCGCTCGTGCGGCGCCGGCGACGAGGCGTGCCCTGGATGGCCACGGCGATCGGGGTCCGCCCGTAAGACGAACCCTCTTCGTGCGACGCAGAAACGTCGGCGACGCTCCTGCGACGCGCCGGGGGCGGCCTACTCCCCGACGACCGTCACCTCCCGCGGGAAGCGGGTCAGCCGTTCGAGGCGCCCTTGAGCGGCCTCGTAGACGACCAGGTCCTCGATCCGCACGCCGCACACACCGTCAAGGTAGACCCCGGGTTCGACGGAGAAGACGGTGGGCGATGGGAGCGGCTCACCCTCCGGAGCCGACGCGCTCAGCGCCGGCAGCTCGTGGGTGGCGAGACCGATCCCGTGGCCCGTCCCGTGGCCGAAGTGGTCGCCGTGGCCGCCAGCAACGATGACGGCGCGAGCGGCCGCATCGACCTCCCGGCCGGAGATCGACCGGCCGCGAGCGAGGGCGTCTCCCAGCGTGGCGAACGACGCCTCCTGGGCGCGGGCCACCAGCTCGTGGATCGCGCGGTCGCGCCGCCGCGGCTCACCGACGAAGAGCGTCCGTGTCATGTCGCTCCGGTACCCGGCGACCTGCGCCCCGAAATCGAAGAGGAGCACCTCGCCGCGGCGGATCCGGCGCCCGCCGGGAGAGCCGTGCGGCAGGGCCGCCCGCTCGCCGGCCAGGCAGGCGACCGGGAAGGCGAGCGCCTCGGCGCCATGGGTGCGCAGCCAGGCCTCCAGCTCCCAGGCGAGCTCGGCCTCGGTGACACCGGGCCGGATCGCCGGCAGGAGCGCCGTCAGCGCTGCGTCACCGAGAACGCAGGCAGCGGCGATCCGCTCGACCTCGGCCGGCTCCTTCGCCGCCCGCTGCTCCTCCACCCAGCCTTCCGCCGGCACCAGTTCGACGTCGGGCGCCGCGGCGGCGAGGCGATCCCACAGCGCGTGCGAGACGAAGCCGGCCTCGATGGCCAGGCGTCGGACTCGGCGACGCCGCCGGTCGAGCGGCCGGAGCGTGCGGACCAGCTCCTTCCAGCGGGCGCGCAGGTCGTAGCCGCAGCTCTCGACCCGCGCCTCCGGCGCCTGCTCCCGGGCCTGGATCGTGTAGCGCGAGTCGGCCAGCACGACGACCTCGTCGCCGCTGACGAACGACTGCCCGGAATGGCCGGCCACCTTCTCCTCGCCGTCGGCGAGCCCGAAGCCGGTCAGGTAGCGGATGTTCTCGCGGCGGACGGTGAAGCAGGCGTCCACGCCCTCGGCCGCCATCCGCTGGCGCAGCCGCGCCAGTCGCGCCGGCCGCGCAGCCAGATCGGCCGCGGCCCAGCGCTCAAGATCGGCCGGGCGGACGCGACTCCATCGGCCGCTCACTGGCAGCCGTACAGATTGCTGGTAGGCACGCGGGCGATGGTCATCGCGGGAGGATAGCGCGCCGACGAGGCACAGAGGCGCCCCGGCGACGGCGCGGAGCGCGGCTCCGAAGAGGCGAGCGGGAGCCGTCTAGCTGATGACGAACCAGGCGACCCTCGTGTCGCCAGTGGCGGTGCCGGTGAGGTAGACGGTGAACGAGTCGGCGAGCGGGTGCACGGCGACGCGGTGGACGACGGTGGCGGTGCTGCCGGGGTTGCCCATGAGCGTGACCAGCACCTTGGTGCCGCTGCCGAGATCGATCCCCGGCGTCACGGTCACGTCGCTCGTACCGCTGGCGATGGCTGCCAGCCCGGCGCTGCTGAAGTGGACGGGGCCCTGGGCCTGGAGGGCGGTCCCCCCGGTCCCGCAGGTGGCGTAGACGCCGACCCCGGAGCTGGCGTAGCCGTAGACGCCACGGCCCGTCGTGGCCATCCCGTTGACGCCGCGGCCCTCGGTCGTGCGCCCCGTCACCCCGCGCGACGCCGCGTCCTGCACGGCGTAGCCGAAGACGCCCGTCTTGGTGGGCGAGGTGGGCACGGCGCCGGAACCCGAGTAGCCGAGGATGCCCGTGTTGTCGCCATTCGACCGGCCGACGATCGCCGGCCGGTCCGGGGCGAGGCTCCGGCCGAGGACGCCGTAGGACGAGGTGCTGATGCCGTAGACGCCGTAGAGGGAGCTGCTCGTGCCGTACACGCCGTAGGAGGAGCTGCTCGTGCCGGAAACGCCGACCCCACTTGTGGCGGTGCCTTCGACGCCGGTGACCGCGCTGCTCTCGCCCACGACGCCGACCCCGCTCGTGCTGATGCCGTAGACGCCGGTGAAGGAGCCGCTCTGGCCAAGGACGCCGTAGGCGGAGTTGCTGTAGCCGTAGACGCCGACCCCGTTTTCGCCGATGCCGCTGCTGGTGCCGTAGACCCCGACCGCGCTGCTCTCGCCAAAGACACCGGTGTCACCGCCGCTGAGGCCGTAGACGCCGCGCCCGCCGCTGCTCTCGCCGCGGACGCCGCTGGAGGAGCTGCTGGTGCCGTAGACGCCGACCCCGCTGCTGCTGGCGCCCCAGAAGACGGTGTTGCTGTTGGTGCTGTTGGCGATCTTGGTGATCGCCGTGCCGCTCAACGTGCCGCCCACGGTCACCGGGTCGCCGTTGGCGGCACGGGTCGGCAACGGACGCCCCAGGGCCTGTGCCGCCAGGGCGGCGAGGCCGCCCAGCGAGGCGGCGAGGAGGGCGCGACGGGAACGGGGAACGGCGGTCTCGATGGCCATGGCGAGGACCCTCCCTCGGGGGCGCGCAGCCCCACCCAGCCGGGCGGGCCGGGCTCGCCAGTGGCTCGGCGCGGTCAGGGGGGCGACCGTGGCTGATGGATGGACCGCGCGTCGACGCCTCCCGCCCAGGATGGGCCCATTGTGCGCCGCCGGTCAAGAGCCGCGAGGCCCGCCGCTCCCGCTGCCGGCCTTTGGGCCGGGTACTCCGATCCGAGGTGGCCGGCACACCCCCTCGGCGACGGCGCGAAGACGCCGGCCACTCACAGGTAGCCGTACTTCCTGAGGTTCGCCTCGTGCTCCTCGAGCGTCTTGGCGAAGGCGTGCTTGCCGCCGCCGTCGGGGATGGCGACGAAGTAGAGGAAGCCGGTCTCCGTGTCGGGGGCGATGGCCGCCGCGATCGAGGGGCGCGTGGGGGTGCAGATCGGCCCGGGGATCAGCCCACGGACCTGGTAGGTCTGGTAACCCTGCAGGGCCTCGGGGACCTGGTACTCCGCCAGCGGCACGTCGAGGCGGTTCCAGAAGTAGTAGCTGACCCAGTCGGGGAGCGTCACCTTCTCCAGCTCGACCGTGTCGCGCGCATAGAGGACGGTCGGATCGGCGTTGAGGAGCATCTCGCGGTCGAGCCGGTTCTGGTAGACGCCGGCGATGAGCGGGCGCTCCTCGTCGAGCGGCGTCTCCAGCTCCACGATCGAGGCGAGCGTCAGGATCTCGTACAGGCTGCGGCCCTGGGCGGTGATCTCGTCGAGGGTCTCCTGGCCGATCTCGTCGTGGAAGCGGTCGAGCATCAGGCGCAGGAGCGCCCCCGGCTCGATGTCGGGCTCGACCTCGTAGGTGGCGGGGGCGAGGTATCCCTCCAGGCTTCGCCCGGCCGGCAGGCCGATCCACGGGTAGTCGGCCAGCAACTGCTCCGAGGGGTGCTGCACCAGTCCGTAGAACATGGCGACGTCCATCTCCAGCGGCAGTGTGAGGAGCTTCGCCGTCACCTGCTCGACACGCAGCCCCTCGCGGAGCGGCACCGTCACCGTCACGATCGGGGCCTGCTGAAGTCGCTTGACGATCTCGGCCGGCGTCATGGTGGCACGCAACTTGTAGGTCCCCGCCTCGATCTCGCCGGCGAGGCCCTGGGTGACGACCAGGTAGGTGAAGGCGAGCCCGTCACGAAGCAGGCCGGCCTCCTCGAGCTGCGCCCCGATCTCGACGGCGGTCAAGCCGGGAAGCACCTCGAAGCGGATCTCGGTGGGGTCGGTGCCGGCCGGCTCGGCAAGGTCCGGTCCCAGCTCGTTGCGGACGATGTCGGCCACGAAGGGGAGGCGCAGCGCCTCGGGGTTCCTGCTCGCCAGGTCCCGGAAGGCGTCGCCGATGGCGGGACCGGCGATGGCGAGGAAGAGGACGACGACGGTCGCCGCCAGGCCGACGGCGAAGATGAGGAAGCGGAGCCAGCCGAAACGCCCGCCACCGTCGCCGCCCGCCTGGCGCATGCCACGCCCGCGTACGACCCGGCTCCCCTCACCGCCCGCGCCACGCGGGTCGAACCGCCCGGATCGGATCCCACCGACCTCACGGGGGCGTGCCTGCCCGCCCACCGGTCGCCGGGGCCCGCTCACCGGCCGGAGACCCCATGACGCCCGTCCAGCTCCGCCTGGAGGATGAGCGCGGCCGCCTCGCGGTCCACCCGGGCGCGCCTGGCACCGCGTTGCGCCGCGGTCGGCGGCCCACCGGCCCGGCCACGCCGCGGCGCTCCCAGCCGCGCCTCCGCGCGCAGGCTCGTCTCGCGCTCGTCGCGGAAGCAGACCGCAAGCCCGCTCGCGGCGCCGAGGGCCGCCGCCCACTCCCGCGTCAGCCGGGCCTGCGGACCGTCGCTCCCATCCGCCTCGAGGGGCAGGCCGACGACCAGCTCCACGGCACCGTGCTCGCCAGCGAGCCCTACCAGCGCACGCGCGTCGGCCCCGGGCGACCCCCGCCGGAGCGTCGCCAGCGGCCGTGCCGCTCGTGCCTCGTCATCGGAGACGGCGATCCCGATGCGGCGCTCCCCCAGGTCGATCCCCAGCACGCGCGTCACGGCGCCTCCGGCACCGGCGCGACTTCGACGACGACCCGGAAGTCGAGCGAGGGGATCCGCCCGAACCAGTCGGGCGTCAGCTCGACCCGCGCCTCGCCATAGCCGGCGAGGATCCCCAGCGCCTCGCCGAGCGGCCGGCCGACGATCGCCGCCTTGAGTGCGGCGGCGTCGATCCGGCGGTAGCCACTCCCTTGCGCGGTCACCTCGAAGACGACCTGGCTCGGGTCTGATCCACCCCCCGGACTCCACTCCACCTTCAGTGAGTCCTCGAGCAGGACGAGGCCGGACGCCACTTCGCCCCGCAGCCGCTCGGCGCCGAGCCGGTCGATCTGGTCGAGGTCGACCGCGCTCGCCCGGCCGTTCGCCCTGGCGACCAGTACGAAGGACTCCGCCTCGCTGCCGACGACGACGGCCGGCTCGGGGTCGAAGGTGGCGGCCCCCAGGCGCGCGGTGTCAGGGAAGATGCGTGAACCCTCGGGTGTCGTCGTGGTGGTGACGAGGCGGGCCCGGAAGGCCTCGTCCAGCTTCGCCTGGAGGTCGACGACCGCGGCATCATAGTCCTCCTGGGCGATGAGCTTCACCTCGGTGCGCGACCCGCCGGTCGTGGCCGAGGGGTTGGAGACGGTGACCAGCGCGGCGGCGAGCGTGGAGGGCTCGCGCGTGATCGCTCCGGCGGGGACGTTCCCGGCGGGGCCGGGATCGATCGCCTCGATGGTGACGTCCCGGGCGGTGGGACCGGTGGCGAACGAGGCCTTCGGGACGACCGCCGCGGCGGTGGTCACGAAGCCGGCGCCGGAAGCGGTCGAGAGGCGTGTCCCCGCCGGTACGGTGACGTCGAAGAGGGTGTTCTCGCTGCGGAAGCGCGCCACGCCCGACGCCTTGGTCTCGTCCACGCGGACGCCGCTCGCCTCGTAGGTGCCGCTCGCCTCCACCCGCAGCGTCGGCCGCTCGGCCGGCACGATCCCCGCCGCGGCGTCGACCGCGGTCGCTTCCGGATCGGCGGTCACGCTGAAGCTGACCGGCCCGATCGCCTCCAGGCGCGGGGTCACCGTGACCCGCGCCTCGGGGACGACGAAGTAGGCGGCCGCGCCACCGCCGCCACCGGCGACGATGAGCAGGAGGAGCCCGACCGCCAGCCAGCGGCGGCGGGACGGCCGCTCCCCGCGCCGCGCCTCGCCGCGCACGACCGGCAGTGCCGCCGCCGCGGCCGGGCGGGCACCGGCCGCCGCCGGCGCCGCCTCCTCCTCGCCCGGCGCCTCGGCCTCGACCGTCGGGACCGGCCCGCCGGCGGCCGCGCCCGGCGCCGCCGCCGACCCCTCCGCGGCCGCCGCCTCGTACTCCCGCACCGTGGCGTAGGCCGGCAGCGCCGCCGCCAGCGCGAGCGCCCGCGCCGCCGCCTCGGGCGACACGATGGCGAGCGCCTGGCCGCGCGCCGCCGCCTCGCGCGCCAGGAGCCGGAAGTTGATGCGGCTGCTGGCCAGATGCGAGCCGGCCGGCAGGACGAGCGCCACCGGCCCGGCTGCGGCCGCCCGCAGCCTTGCCGCCGCCGAGGTGATCTCGTCATCGATCTCGAGGTAGAGAACGCCCACCCCTACACCTTCATGGCGCGCAGGACGCGCCGCAGCGTCGCGTCGAGCGGCGCCTCCTCCGCGTGCAGCTCGATCGCCTGGTAGGCGAGCGCCAGCGGGGTGACATCCTGCTGATCGACGAGCAGCCCGGTCACGTCCCCGATCGACTCGACCTGGTCGGGCGCCAGGACGCGCACCTCGGGCGGCCGTCCGAACGGGAGCCGGTCGGCGAAACGGGCATCCCCGAGCGCGGCCGGGATCTGCGGCAGCCCCGCGCCGCCGCCGCAGAGGAAGATCCGGTTCGGCAGCAGCTCCTCGCCGGACAATTCCTCCAGGACGAGCTCGACGCCGGCCGACCAGACGGCGACGTCCTCGGCCACGATCGCCTCCACCCGAGCGCGCTCGGCGACGTCGAGGCCGCGCGCGACGTCGATCTTGAGCGCCTCGGCGCGGGCGAAGGGGAGTTCCAGCCCGTCGGCGATCGACCGGGTGAAGGCGCGACCGCCCAATGCGAACATCCGGGTCGCCTCGATGCCGCCGCCCCGCACCAGCGCCACGTCGGTCGTGCCGCCGCCGACATCGACGAAGAGGCCGCCCGACTGCTGGACCCCGACACCGCCGAGACAGCGCGCCACGGCGTAGGGCTCGGCGACGACGGCGAGGAGGTCCAGGTCGAGCTGCGCCGCCACCGACTGGAGGGCGCCGAGATGGACGAGCGGCGCGTAGGCGTCGAAGATGCCGACCTGGAGGTGACGCCCCTGGAAGCCGATCGGGCTGGTGACCGGGTAGCCGTCGACGGTCGCGCCGGTGACGGCCGCGTGGACGAGACGGACGTCCACGGTGGGGAGCCCGGTCTCCCAGGTGATCGCCTTCTCGGCGGTTCGCTGCGCTTCCTGCTGGATCGTCTCGATCAGCCGGCTCAGCTCCGCCTCGCCGATCGGCTGTTCGGGGCGCTTGCGTTCCTGCGAGCGGACGGTGGTGAAGCCCTTGACCAGCTCCCCGGCGATGCCGATGACGACCTGCGTCGGACGGAAGCCCGCCATCTCCTCGGCCGCCTGGAGGGCGACCGCGCAATTGTCGACGACGGCGGCGATGTCGGCCACCGTGCCGGACTGCATGTGGCTGAGGCCCTGGCGCTGGCGGCCGACCCCGCGAACCTCGCCGTGGCCCGCCTCGTCGACGGCGAAGACGAGCGCCTTGGCAAACTCGGTGCCCACGTCCAACGCCGTGCAGGCGTCGAGCCGTCCCAGCTCGTCGCGCCGCCAGAGCCGACGCAGGAGGTCCATCAGGCCCCGCTGGCGCCCGCCAGGCCCGCGGTCGCCGTATCGCGCATCGCCGCGAGGGCCTCGCCGGCGCGTTGGCGACCCCGCCCCTTCCCCTGGGCCATCTCCGGCCGGCCGCCGCCGCGGCCGCCGATCGCCGCCGCCCCGACGCGCACCAGCTCGGCGGCCGAAAGGCCTCGTGCCACGAGGTCCTCGCTGACCGTCACGAAGAGCTGCGGCTCATCGCCGGCGAGGACGAGGGCGATGACGCCCGAGGGGAGCGCGCCGCGCACGTCGCGGGCGTAGGCCTTCAGCTCCTCGACCGAGCCGAGGTCGACCTCGGCCGAGACCCAGCGGACGTCGGGCGCCAGTTCGTCCGCCCTGCGCGCCAGCTCGGCCGGCTTCGGGAGGCCGCCCCCGCCGGCGCGCAGGCGACGCTCCAGCTCGCGGAGGCGCCCCTGCAGCATGGCCACGCGCTCGGCTGCTGCCGACGGGTCCGGCGCGCCGACCAGCTCGGCGACCCGGTCGAGGGCGGCCAGGCGGCCGCGGGCGAGCGCGTCCGCTCCGTCGCCGGTGAGCGCCTCGACGCGGCGCATGCCCGAACCGATGGGTCGGTCGCCCACGATGACGAAGCCGCCGACCTGGCCCGTCGCGGCGCAGTGCGTCCCACCGCACAGCTCGCGGCTGTAGCCGGCGACCTCGACGATCCGCACCGTCTCGCCGTACTTCTCGTCGAAGAACGCGTCCGCGCCCAGCTCGACCGCCTCGCCCATGGTCACCTGCCTGGGAGTGACGGGCCGGTCCTCGCGGATGATGCGGCGCACCTCGTCCTCGATGGCAAGGCGCTCCTCGCCCGCCAGCGGGCGGTCGAGCGGGTAGTCGAAACGGAGGTACTGCGGAGTCACGAGCGACCCCGCCTGGCGGGCGGCCGGGCCGACCACGTTGCGCAGGGCGCGGTGGAGGAGGTGCGTGCCGGTGTGGTTGCGCATCGTGCGGGCGCGCCGCCCCGCGTCGACCTCGGCGTGGACGGTCTGGCCGACCCGGAGCGAGCCGGCGAGCCGTCCGCGGTGGACGATCAGTCCCACCACCGGCCGTTGCGTGTCCTCGACCTCGAAGACGGCGGCCGCCTCCGGGCCCCCGCCGCGGAGCGCCCCGCGGTCGCCGATCTGCCCACCGCCCTCGCCGTAGAAGGGGGTGACGTCGAGGATGACCTCGGCAGCGCCCTCGCCGGCGAGCTCCTCGTACTCGATCCCGTCGCGCAGGATCGCCAGGACGCGGCCGGCGTGGGCGGTCGTCTCGTAGCCGACGAAGCGTGTCTCACCGGCCCGCCGCGCCAGCTGTTCGTAGAGCTGCGTCATCTGCGCCAGCCGCGCCAGCTCTCCCTTCGTGCCCGCGCGCGAACGCGCCCGCTGCTCCGCGAGCGCCTCCTCGAAGCCCGGCCGGTCGACACGCACGCCGCGCTCGGCCGCCAGCTCGACGGTGAGGTCCACGGGGAAGCCGTAGGTGTCGTGGAGGCGGAAGGCGTCGGCCCCGTCCATCACCGGTGCACTTGCGGGCAGCTCCTCCGCGCGCCTACCGACCATGGCCTCGGGGATGTGCGACGCACCTATCCGATGGGGCCGGAGCGCGTAGGCCTTGAGGATCGCCGACTCAAGATGCTTCACCCCCGCATCGAGCGTCCGCGCGAAGAGCGCCTCGTCGCGGCGGATCACGTCGATGATCCGGGGGCGCTCGTCCGCCAGGTACGGGTAGGCCGGCGCCATGACGTCGACGACGACGTCGGCGATCTCGGCCAGGAACGGTTTCGCGTAGCCCAGCAGCCGGCCGTGACGGGCGGCCCGGCGGAGGATCCGGCGCAGGACGTAGCCGCGGTCCTCGTTGGAAGGCGTCACGCCGTCGGCGACCAGGAAGGTGACGGCGCGAGCGTGGTCGGCGATCACCTGGTAGCTGAAGCGCTGCGACTCGAACTCGGCCGGCTCGTGGCCGAGCAGGTCGCGCATCCGGTCGTGGAGCGGCAGGAAAAGGTCGGTGTCGTAGTTGGAGCCGGCGCCCTGGACGACGCTGGCGAGGCGCTCGAGGCCCATGCCGGTGTCGACGCTCTTGAAGGGGAGCTCTTCCAGCGTCCCGTCGGCGAAGCGCTCGAACTCCATGAAGACGAGGTTCCAGACCTCCAGCCAGCGCGGGCAGACCTCCGAGTGGTCGGGGATGCAGAAGTCGCCCTCGCTGAACTCGGCGCCGCGGTCGAAGTGGACCTCGCTGCAGCGACCGGCCGGGCCCGTGTCGGCCATCCGCCAGAAGTTCTTCTCGTCGCCGGAGGCGATGTCACCCCAGCGGGCGATCCGTTCGGGTGGCAGGCCGATCATCTCGTGCCAGGCGGCGTAGGCCTCCTCGTCGTCGCCATAGACGGTGGCGGCCAGCCGATCGCCGGGGATGCCGTAGCCATCGGTGAGGAGCTCCCAGGCCCAGGCGATCGCCTCGCGTTTGAAGTAATCGCCGAAGCTCCAGTTGCCGAGCATCTCGAAGAGGGTGTGGTGGCGCGGCGTTCGCCCGACCTCCTCGAAGTCATTGTGCTTGCCGGCGACGCGGAGGCAGCGCTGGTAGTCGACGGCGCGGCTGTAGGAGCGCGTCTCGCGGCCGGTCAGGACGTCCTTGAACTGGACCATGCCCGAGTTGGTGAAGAGGAGGGTCGGGTCGCCGGCGGGCACCAGGCCGGCGCTCGGGACGACCTCGTGGCCGCGCGCGGCGAAGAACGCGACGAAGCGCCGCCGGATCTCGTCGGCGGGAAGGTGGGGGATCGGCTGCATCAGGGCTACGGTACCAAACCGCGCAGGCGGGGCGGCGGCGGGGAGCCGATCACGGGCCGCCAGCGGCGTCCTGCTTCCGGGTCGGTCCGGCGCACGCTCCGTCAGCGCGCGCGTCGCTCCGGGCCGAGCTGGGCGACGAGCCAGACGAGCAGGAGCCCGATCCAGGCGAACGCCGATGCCCAGAGCAGGCTGAAATCTCCGATCCGCAACGGGTCGCCGCCGACACGCCCGCCGAGCGCGTCCCCCGCCAGCGCCCCGAGGACCGCGGCCACGTAGGAGAGGAGGAGTCGCTCGCGCGAGTCCCGGATCAGCACGAAGAGGGCGGTGTGGAAGGTGCCGGCCAGGAGCGCCAGGACCGGCGCCGGTCCGATCTCCGGCATCAGGCGGAGGGTCTCATGCCGGCACCTGCGGCCCGGCCGCCGCCCGCTCCACGGCCGGCGCGCCCCCGCCTCACGGGCGCAGCAGGTAGAAGCGCCACAGCTCGTAATCGATGGGCAGGACCTCGAACGACCGGAAGCCCGCCTCCTCCGCGTAGCGTCGCAGGGTCGCCGGGCGCATCACCGCGCCGGTACCGGCCGGGTCGGGCCCGACCATCCCCTCCGGGAGGCAGGAGAGGACGCTCCAGCCGTAGACGAGCTGCTCGATCTCGGCCGCCGGGGCGGTGAACGTGTCGGCGACCCGCTCGTCGGCGATGAGCATCGCCCCGTCCTCACGCAGCGCGCCGCGGACCGCGCGCAGCACATCCACCGGCCGCGCCATGTCATGGATCGTCTCGAAGGCGGTCACCAGGTCGTATGGCCCGCCATCCGGCAGGCGCGCCGCGTCTCGCGCCTCGAAACGGACCCGCCCGGAGAGCCCGGCATCGGCGGCGTTCCGCAGGGCCCTGGCGATCCGCGTCTCGTCGAGGTCGAGGCCATCGATCCGCGCCTTCGGGTACGCCTGGGCCATGGCGATCGCCGACCAGCCCGTCCCGCAGCCGATGTCTGCCACGTGAGCGGGCGGCTCGGCCCCGAGGCGCGCGTGGACCCCGGGGATAGCGGGGAGCCACTCGCGTCCCAGGCGGATCAGGAAGGCGGGCCGGTTGTCCTCGGCCAGCTCGTCCAGATCGGCCTCGGCGTACGCGCCCTCCTCGACCCCCCGGCCGGTGCGGAACGCCTCCAGGACGGCGGGCAGGAAGCGCACCGCGCGGGCGAGCGAGCGGGGCATGGGCGCCAGGTAGTCGAGGCTGTCGCGGTCGAGGAGCACGGTGGCATGAGCGGCCGGCAGACGGTAGCGCCGGGCGAGCGGGTCGGCCGATGGCCGGGCGACCTCCAGGATCCCGGTCGACGCCTGCTGCTCGAGCCACTCGCGTGCGTAGCGCTCCGCGGTTGCGGTCCGCTCCGCCAGCTCCACCGAGGTCAGCGACCCGACGTCGGCGAGGGCGCGGTAGTAGCCGAGCCGGTCGCCCAGGTAGACCGTCACCACGTCGAAGAAACCGGCGGCCGAGCGCGAGAGCCGCTCGACGAAGGGGTTCATCGCGCGTCAGCCTACCTCAGACGCCCGGCTCGGCGATCGGCGGCCGGCGCGTCCGGCCGAAGAGGACGCCGTAGAACGGCTCCAGGTAGATAAGAGGGCGGCTCGCGCCGTCCCGACGCGGTGGATCGCCGCGAAGCAGAGCAGGTTGGCCAGCACGACGCTGAAGAAGGTGGCGTAGAGGAGCGCCAGCCACGGTTCCCCGATCATGACCGAGTGATCCCCCAGGTCGCCGCCGCCCCCAGCGCGAAGACGTCGCCCAGCGGCCCAGTTCCGTTCTCTGCGTCCGGGACCGTGGGCGCACTCGACTGCGTCCCATCATTCCCGGGCGATGCGGCCGCCGCCCAGGACGATGTCAGCGTCGTAGAAGACACAGGCCTGGCCAGGCGCAGCGGCCCAGACGGGTCGCTCGGTCTCGACGTGCCAGCGGTCCCCGTCGCCGTTCCCCTCCCGCGCGGGTCGGATGCGTGCCGGGATCGCCGCCGCGCGGTGGCGGACCTGGACGGCGGTCTCGAAGCCGCTCCGAGCCGGGGCGTCACCGGCGACGAAGGAGAGATCCTCGACGGCGAATGAGCGCTGCAGCAGGTCCTCGCGCCGGCCAAGCCGGACCAGGTTGGCGGCCGGGTCCAGGCGGGCGACGTAGCGGCGCTCCCCCAGCGCCACGCCGAGGCCCTGACGCTGGCCGACCGTGTAGGCCGCCACGCCGCGGTGCTCTCCCACCACCCGCCCATCGACGTCGACGAGCGGCCCGGGCGTCTCCGTCCAGCCGGCTCGCATGCGGAGCGCCTCGCGGTAGTCGCCGCCGGGGACGAAGCAGATCTCCTGCGACTCCGGCTTCTCGGCGGTCGCCAGGCCGAGCTGGCGGGCGACGTCGCGCACCGCGCCCTTCTCCAGCTCCCCGAGCGGGAAGACGGTATGGGTCAGCTGCGCCTGGCCGAGCCCGTACAGGAAGTAGCTCTGGTCCTTGGCCGCGTCGCGGCCCCGGCGCAGCCGGTAGCGCCGACCGCCGGGCGCCGAGGCGTCCTCGACCGCCTCGACGCGCGCGTAGTGGCCGGTGGCGACCGCGTCGCACCCGTAGAGGTGCCGCGCCCGCCCCAGGAGCGCTCCGAACTTCACCTCCGTGTTGCACTCCACGCAGGGCGAGGGCGTGCGGCCCTCCCGGTAGGCGCGCAGGAACGGGCCGAGGACACCGGCGGCGAACTCACGCTCCAGGTTCATGACGTAGAAGGGGATGCCGAGCTGTCCGGCGACCCGCCGCGCGTCGTCGGCGGCGTCGAGCGAGCAGCAGCTCTTCTTGAACTCGCTGTACGCGTCGGCGACGTCATGGAGTCGCATCCAGACGCCGATCACCTCGGCCCCGGAATCCACCAGGAGCGCCGCCGCGACCGACGAGTCGACCCCGCCGGACATGGCGACGAGGACGCGCCGGTTCACCGTGGGGATCGGCGCCTCACGTCCGCACCCCCTCCCCGAGCGTCTCCGCGAGGACCAGCGCCGCCGCTCGCAGCCGCTCGATCGTCTCGGGGATCGCCGCCCGGCAGCGCTCGATCTCCTCCTCGGTCGTGCCGCGGCCCAGCGTGAAACGGAGGGCGCCGCGCGCCTCCTCCTCCGGGTAGCCCATCGCCGTCAGGACGTGGCTCACCTCGTTGGAGCCGCTGTCGCAGGCCGAGCCGGTCGAGCAGCAGAGGCCGTCGAGGTCGAGGGCCACGGCGACCGATTCGCCCTCCGTGTCGCGGACGACGACCGACAGATGGTTCGGAAGCCGCTCGCGCGGGTGACCGGTCAGCTCGACGCCGGGAACGGCCAGGACCGCCTCGCGCAGCCGATCGCGCAGGCGGCGGAGCCGCCTGGACGTCTCCGCTCGTTCGGCGCGGTTGAGCTCGCAGGCGACCGCCATGCCGACCGCCCCGGCGACGTTCTCGGTGCCGGCACGCCGGTGGCGCTCCTGGGGACCGCCCTGCGTCTGCGGCAGAAGCGTCGTGCCGTGGCGGATCCAGAGCGCGCCGATCCCCTTCGGCCCCTCGAACTTGTGGGCGCTGAAGCTGACCAGGTCCGCGCCCAGCTGCCGCACGTCGAGCTCGAGATGGGCCGCCGCCTGGACCGCGTCGAGGTGGATGAGGACTCCCTTGTGCTCCCGGATCCTGGCGATCAGCTCGGCGATCGGCTGGATCGTGCCGACCTCGTTGTTGGCCCAGATGAGCGAGACGAGCGTGGTCCGGTCGATGATCGCCGCCGCCAGGTGTTCGGGGTCGACCCGCCCGTAGCGGTCGACCGGCAGCTCGGTCACCTCGAAGCCGAACTTCTCCAGGTAGCGCATCGCATGGAGGGTGGCATGATGTTCGACCGATGAGGTGACGAGGTGATGGCCGCGCGCCTTGGCCGCCCAGGCCGCGCCCTTGACGGCGAGGTTCGTCGCCTCGGTGCCGGTGCCGGCGAAGACGATCTCCCGCGGCTGTGCCCCGATCGCCGCAGCGAAGCGCTCCCGTGCCTCGTCCAGCGCGAGGCGGGCGCGACGGCCCGCGCCGTGGGCGGACGAGGGGTTGCCGTACTCGGCGGTGAGGTACGGCAGCATCGCCTCGAGCGCCTCTGCACGGAGCGGCGTCGTGGCGGCGTGATCGAGGTAGATCGGCACGGCGCGATCGTACAACGCGGCAGCGCCGTGGGCCGCGTGTACCATGGCGCCGTGACCGTCGCCGCGCTCATCCTCGCCGCCTTGCCCGACCGCTCGCTCTTCGAAGTCGGCGGCCAGCCCGCCGTTCGCCGCCTCGCCGACGTCGCCTGGTCCGGCGGCGCGCTCCCGGTCGTCGTCGTGGCGGCCGACCCCGACGGCGCGGTCGCCGCGGCGCTGGCGGGCGCACCGGTCACCCTGGCCGAGCCGGCCCCGGCCGAAGCGGGGCCGGCTGGCCGGATCGCCCGCGCCATCGACATGGCTCGCTCCGAGGTGGAGGGGACCGATGCGGTGCTCCTCTGGCCCGCCTTCTACGTCCACGTCGATCCCGAGACGGTCACCTCGCTGATCGAGGCCCACGGCACCGCTCGGGCGGCGATCATCGCCCCGGCCTATCGGGGCGAGCGCGGCTGGCCGGTCCTGGTCCCCGTCGCACTCCGGCCGCGCCTCGACGGAATGGCTGCCTCGCTGACCCCGCGCGAGATCGTCGACGCGCTGGTCGAGGGTGGCGCCCCGATCCGGCCCGTGGAGCTGGGGGATCCGGGAACGACCCACGACCGCGAGACCGCGCAGGAAGCGCTGCCGCGCTTCGAGGGCCCGCCCGAGCCGGTCGGGGTCCTGCCGCCCGACTGGGGCGAGCGGGTGCCCGCGGCCGACCTCTCCCCTGCCCCACCGCCACGGATCCGATAGGAACGAGCCGTGGGGGAGTCCCGTGACCGGCGTCACCCACGTCGCCGTCGGACTGGGGATCTCGGCGTTCTTCCCCGAGGAGTACCGCGTCGCGGCGGTCGCCCTCTCGGTCCTCCCCGATGCTGATCACCTCCTCCACCTGCGGTCGCTGCGTCCAAGGATCGGCGGGATGCAGCACGCCCGGACGATCCTCCACGAGCTGCTCGGCAGCGTCCTCTGGATCACGGCGGGCCTTGTCATCGCAACGTTCGACCGGACCGCCGGTGCCCTTGTCCTGGTCTGCATCCTGGTACACCTCTTCCTCGACTACATGAGCGGGGCGAGCCATCCGTACCGGGCGATCCGCGAGACGCCGCGGGTCGACATGGGCCGCGCCGTGGCGATCGCCGCCGACGCCGCCCTCGGCTGGCTGCCGCTGCCGGTGGCGTCGCGCGACGTGTCGCGCCTCGCGGCCTGGGCGTGCTTCGCGGCGGCGGCCGCCCGGCTCGGAGGAGCGGTCGCCCCGGCGTTCGCCCTCCTCGTCGCGTCGCTCGTCTTCGACATGATCGACGGCGTCGACGCCCGGCGCCGCGGCGAGCACCGGCCTCACGTCGACCGCGCCACCGACCGCTTCTCGGAATCGCTCCTCGTCGGCGTGCTCCTCCTGCGCGACCCGCTCCCGGTCGCCCTCGCCTACACCGTCGCCTACGCCGCCAACGCCTTCCTGCCGATCGGCCACCTCCCCGTGCTGCCGCTCCGCTGGGCACTGGTGGCCTACCTCGCGATCCTGCTCCTCCGACCCGACCTGGTCGGCGCGCTCAGCTGATCACGAACCAGGAGACGGACACTCGCTCGCCACGTTCGCCGTGGCGTAGATGGTGAACGTATCGGCGTCGGGGTGGCGGACGACACGCTGGATCGCGGTCGCCCCGCCGGGGCTGCCGTGCAGGGTGCAGAGGATCTTGCTCGTGCTCTCGATGCCGACGCCCGGGGTGACCGTGACCCGGTCGCTGCCGGACCGGATCGTGGAGAGGCCGGCGGTCGTGAAGGTGACCTTGCCCTCGACCACGAGGGCCGGCCCGTTCTGACTCGTCGCCTCGACGGCGATCCCATTGGGGCACCAGGCGTTGACGGCCCGGAGGTTCTCGCAGTAGCCGTAGACCCCCATGCCGTCGAAGCTGTACCCGTGGACGCCGGAAGCGGCGTATTCCAGTTGGTGGGCGCTGGGCGGTGTGCCCAAGACGCCGAGTACCCCGATCCCATCCGCGGCCCGCCCGTGGACGCCGTACCCGTCGGTCGCGTCGCTCCGGCCGTGAACGCCGGTCTTCGACGCCGGCGTCGGCACGGCGCTGGCGGCCGGGCGAAGGGGGACCACGCTTCGACGCCCCCCGCGCGCTTGGTGCCGCGGTATGGCGGCCCCGCCGGCCGGCCGCAAGGCCGGGTCGGCATCCTCTCAGCTGATGACGAACCAGGCGAACTTCGTGCTGGCCGTCGCGTCGGCGGTGAGGTAGACGGTGAAGGTGTCGGTGGTGGCGTTGACGGCCACGCGTTGGACCACGGTGCTTCCGCCGGGGTTGCCCAGAAGAGTGACCAGGACCTTCGTGCTCGTCGTGAGATCGAAGCCAGGGGTGACGGTCTTGCTCTTCGTGCCTGCCGTGATCGTGGCCGTGCCGCTCGCGTCGTCGAACGTGACCCGGCCGGAGGCGCGCAGGGCGTAGCCGCTCACGGTGGCGCCCCAGACGCCCACTCCGCTCGTCGCCTGGCCGAAGGCGCCGCGCCCGGCGGTGCTGCGCCCGTACACCCCGATGCATCTACTCTCCTGGACGGCGCGCCGTAGACGCCGGTCCTGAACGGGCGAAGGGCAGCGCGGCCGAACCGCCGTAGCCGAGGACCCCGGTGCTGTTGCCACCGGACTGACCGACCGTCGCCGGTTGGTCGGTGGCGTTGCTGTAGCCGTGGACGCCGTACGAAGAGTCGCTCGAGCCGTAGACGCCGTAGGAGGAGCCGCCGCGGCCGCGGATCTTCCGGATTCCCGCCCCGGGGGAATGGGGCGTGCTGACGCCGCCGGGATCACGCCTCCCCGGGTCGCCGGTCGGGAGAACGCCCGCCGACGAGCGTGGCGCGGAGCCCGAGATGGCGCGCGGACGGGTCGCAGCCGGCCCGGAGGCGAGCCCGGGCCGTCCAACCCCCACCGCATTCCCCCCGGGCGGGAACCCCTTGCCAAACGGGCGACCCGGGGCAGGTGATCCCCCCGGGCGGGATCCGGTCGAAACGGGGCGACCCGGGCTCGCGCCGCTGCTCCCCGCCGGAAGCGCCGGGCCCTACCCTTCCGGCGGCACGGAGCGGAGACCGAGTTCCTCCAGCTGGTGCGGCTCGGCCGGCGAGGGGGCGCCGAGCATCAGGTCGCTCCCCGACTGCGTCTTGGGGAAGGCCATCACCTCGCGGATGTTCTCGACGCGGGCGAAGAGGGCGGCCCAGCGGTCGATGCCGAGGGCGATCCCGCCGTGCGGCGGGGCGCCGTACTCGAACGCCTCGAGGATCCCGCCGAAGCGCTCCCGCATCCCCTCGTAGGAGTGACCCATCAGGGCGAAGGAGCGCTCCAGCAGCTCGCGTCGGTGGATCCGCACCGAGCCGCCGCCGAGCTCCCAGCCGTTGAGGGTGATGTCGTACTGCTGGGCGCGCGCCCGCCCTGCCGGGTCCTCTGGCGAAGGCTGTGTCGGGTCGCCGGAGAGGGTCGCCAGGAGCGGCTCGTCCGCGGGGACCGGCGCGCTGAAGGGGTTATGCGTCGCGTCCCAGCGGCCGTTCTCGCCGTCCCAGTGGTACATCGGGAAACGGTGGACCCAGCAGTAGGAGAGGAGGTCCGGGTCGGCCAGGCCGAGGCCCCTGCCAGCCTCGACGCGGAGCTTGCCCAGGATCTCCTGGCAGGTGATGTTCGCGTCGGCGACGACGAGGACGAGGTCGCCTGGCCCCGCCCCGGCGGCGACGGCGATCGCTTCGGTCCTTTCCTCGCCGACCGCCTTGAAGATCGTGGAGCGGACGCGGCCCCGCCCGTCCGGCTCGATCGCGATCCAGATCAGCCCCTTCGCCCCGAAGCGCCTGGCCGCCGTCTCGTACTCCTCGAGTTGCGAGCGCGAGATACCCGCCCCGCCCGGCACCACGATCCCCATCACCCGTCCGCCGGCGGCGAGCGTCGAGTCGAAGACGCGATAGCCGGCGCCGGCCACGGCGGAGCCCAGGTCCACCAGCTCGAGCCCGAAGCGGAGGTCGGGTTTGTCGGAGCCGAAGCGCTCGAGCGCCACCTCGTAAGTGAAGCGCGGGAATGGGATCAGCGCGATCGGCCGCTCGGGCGCGACCTTCCGGGAGACGTCGATGACCATCGCCTCCACGAAGGCCATGACGTCGTCCTCGGCCACGAAGCTCATCTCCAGGTCGAGCTGGGTGAACTCGGGCTGGCGGTCGCCGCGCAGGTCCTCGTCGCGGAAGCAGCGCGCGATCTGGTAGTAGCGGTCGGTGCCGGCGACCATGAGCAGCTGCTTGAGCTGCTGCGGCGACTGCGGGAGAGCGTAGACGCTCCCGGGCTGGAAGCGGGAGGGGACGATGAAGTCGCGCGCCCCCTCGGGCGTCGACTTGATGAGGATCGGCGTCTCGACCTCGACGAAGCCGCTGGCATCGTGGAAGGCCCGGATGGCCGTGACGAGCGCGGCGCGCATCGCCAGGCGGCGCTGCATCTCCTCGCGGCGCAGGTCGAGGTAGCGGTAGCGGAGGCGGAGCGCCTCTTCGATCACCGCATCGGGCTCGTTGATGTAGAAGGGCGGCGTCCTCGCCTCGGCGAGGAGGCGGACAGCGCGCCCCCGCAGCTCGATCTCGCCGGTCGGGAGCTTCAGGTTCTCCGTGCCGGCGGGGCGGCGCTCGACGCGCCCACGCACCTGGACGACGAACTCGGTGCGCAGCTCCTCTGCGGCCGTGTGCGCCTCCGGTGCGGACGCTTCGTCGATGACGACCTGGGTGATCCCGTGGCGGTCGCGCAGGTCGAGGAAGATGAGGCCGCCCTGGTCGCGGCGGCGGTGGACCCAGCCGGCGAGGGCGGCCTCCGCGCCGGCGTCGGCGGCGCGCAGCTCCCCGCAGGTGTGGGTCCGGTAGCTGGTCGATAGGCTCATGCGGGCATCGTAGCGGAGCGGAGCTACTCCTCGGCGGCGACCCCGTGGCGGTGCTGCGCCTCGCCACGGGCGATGTGGCGGGCGAGACCGCCGAGTGGTACGGTCCGCTGCGTCCCCGCCTCGAGGTCGCGGACGAGCACGTTCCCCGCGGCCAGCTCGTCGCCGACGATCACCGCGAAGTGGGCGCCCTCGCGAGCGGCGCCCTCCAGCTGGCGGCCGAGCCGGCGCCGCCCCAGGTCGGCACGCACGGAGAGGCCGGCGGCCCGCAGCTCCGTGGCGATGCGCAGGCGGGTCGCCGTGTCGTCCGGGTCCGCTCCCACGACGACCGCGGCCGGGCCAGGTGACGGCGGTCGGGCGTGCGGGCTCTCCTGGGCCTCGAGGGCCAGGATCACCCGCTCGAGGCCGATGGCAAAGCCGATGCCGGGCGTCGGCCGTCCACCGAGCAGCTCGGCCAGCCCGTCGTAGCGCCCGCCACCGCCGAGCGCCTGCTGCTGGCCCTCGGCACCGGCGCGGTAGAACTCCCAGGCGGTGCGGGTGTAGTAGTCGAGCCCGCGCACCAGGCGCGGCTCCAGCTCGTAGGCGATGCCGAGCGCGTCGAGGTGAACGCGAACGGCGGCGAAGTGCTCGGCGCAGGTGGCACAGAGCCGCTCGACGATGCGCGGAGCGTCGGCGTTAAGGGCGACCAGCGCTTCCTCCTTCGAGTCGAGGAGGCGGAGCGGGTTCGTCGCGACCCGCCGGCGGTCGCCCTCGGGGATGAGCGCCTCGCGGCGGCGGTAGAAGGCGGTCAGCTCGGCGACGTAGCCGGGCCGGCAGGCAGGATCGCCGATCGAGTTGAGCCTGGCCCGTACCTCGGTGAGGCCGACCTCGGCGTAGAACCGGGCGTTCAGCTCGACCAGCTCGGCGTCGATGGCGGGTCCCGGGTCGCCGATCGCCTCCGCGTCCCACTGGTGGAACTGGCGGTAGCGGCCGGCCTGCGGGCGATCGTAGCGGAACATCGAACCGATGGTGGAGAGCCGAACCGGTTGGTGCCAGGTCTGCATCCCGTGCTCGAGGTAGGCGCGCACGATGCCGGCGGTGTTCTCGGGGCGGAGCGCGCTCACCTCGTCGCCGCGCGTCTCGAGCCGGAACAGCTCCTTCTCGACGACGTCCGTCCCCTCCCCGAGGCCGCGCTCGAAGATCGCCGTCAGCTCGAAGAGCGGCGTCTCGATGGGGGCGTAGCCGTAGCGGCGCGCCAGGTCGGCGGCGATCGCCGCGAGCCGGGCCCAGGCGGGCCCCTCGGCGGGGAGGATGTCGCGGGTGCCGCGCGGGGCGCGGAAGGCGGGCATGGGCCGAAGTCTAGCGGCAGCCCGACCGATCGGAGACTCGGGCGGGCCCCGGGGGGCGGGCTCCGGCGGCGCTCCCGCCGGTCGTGAAGGGGGCGGGCGGCCATGGCAGGCCGCCCGCTCGGCGTCGTGAGCCGGTCGTGGGCTCGGTCAGCGGCTCGCCGTGCCGAAGCGCCTCCGCGCCACGAGAAGTCCCGCGATCCCGACCACGAGCAGGAGCACGGTCCCTGAGGGGGCACCGTCAGGGGCGGTCGCACCGGGAGCGACGTCGGTCGGCGGCAGGAGGGCGGGCACCTGCCCGCGGATCTCACCACCGGGGTTGGCCGCCGTGTGGATGTTGACGTAGACCCTGCCGTGCTTGATGGCGTCGATCGCCTGGGCGAAGGTGCTCACGTCCCCGGTGGCCGCGAGGTCGGCGGCGGTCAGCGCGCCGGTAAGCGGGCTCGGGCTCGGACCGCCGGCAAGGGCGAAGAGGACGCCGCCGTTGGCGCCCCTCGCGCCGAGGTGCAGATGGGCCCCGGTGATGGGCCCCGTGAGGCCGCTGTAGGTCACCGAGTAGGTGATCTGGGTCTCGGCCGCGTTGATGTCGAGGACGGCGTTGCCGGTCCCCGCGGTCGAGACGGACGGTACCTCCTGCGAGCCGTTCAACGGGAAGGTGGCATGCAGCCCTCCGGCCGCCACGACGGGTGCGGCCAGCAGGACGGCAGGGATGGCCAGCAGCACCAGCAGACGTCTCACGATCGGGTTCCTCCTCTGGGGCGTGCGCACGGTGGGCACGTATCACCGCTCGGTACGGCGGAGAGCCGTCCGCGGTTTCCCGCCGACAGATCCGTCGACCGGGCGATCGGCGTAGTCCCCCTCGAATGCCCTCTTCCCTCGTGTCAAAGCGGATGCCGGCGGCGGCCGCCCGGGCCGTGGCGTGCACCGCGCTCGCGGCGAGCCTTGCCGCGGGCACGGCGACCCCGACGCAGCACGCCCGGGCCGCTGATGCGGCCGTGCTGATCCAGGACTTCGCCTTCCGGCCGGCGACCGTCACCGTCGTCGCCGGCGAGTCGGTGACCTGGACGATGCGCTCGGATCCGGAGCAGCACACGGTCACGCCCGACGTCGCCGGCGACTTCGAGGGGAGCGGTTACCTCTCCGAGGCCGGGTCGACCTTCCGGGTCACCTTCACGACACCGGGGAGCCATGCCTACCACTGCTCCCTCCACTCCTCGATGCGCGGCACGGTCGTCGTCACCGCGGCCCCCGCCTCGCCGGCGCCGGTCACGCCGACGGGCGCGGCCGCGTCCCCCGCTCCCGGCGGGGATGTCAGCCCGGCGCCCGGCGGTCCCGGGTCGAGGGGCGAGGAGCCCGGCGGCGGAGCCGACGACGTCCTCCCGCTCGCGATCGCCGTCGTCGCGGCTGCGCTCGGCCTCGGGCTGCTGCGCCTGCGCCGCCCCTGAGCAGGCGCCCCGGTGGCGCCGGGGGGCTAGCTCGTCTCGCGCTGGACCGAGTAGACGTCGCGGACGCCCTCGATGCGGGCCAGGACACGGGCGAGCTGGGCTACGGACGCGACCTGCAGCGTGGCGTTCACCGTGGCGGTGTGGTCGGGGTGGACGGCGACGTTGGCGGCCAGGATGTTGATCTTGTTCTCGGCCACGACGTTGGTGATGTCGCTCAGCAGCCCGGTCCGGTCGTAGGCCTCCACGCGGATGGCGATCGGGTAGGTCTGCTGCTGGGCCTGCGTCTCCCACTCGACGTCGATCAGCCGCTCGACGTCCCGCTCATTGACCACCGTCGAGCAGGTGCGCAGGTGGACGGTCACCCCCTTGCCGCGGGTCACGAAACCGACGATCGGGTCACCCGGGATGGGCGAGCAGCACCTGCCGAAGCGGGTCAACAGGTCGCCGACGCCCTTGACCCGGACGCCGCCGGTGCGCGCCGGCGCGGGCGGCGCGGTCGACGGCAGCGCCACCTCGCGGTCGTCGGCGATGCCCAGCCGCATGACCACCGTCTGGGCGGCGATGGCGCCGTAGCCGACCGCCGCGTAGAAGTCGTCAAGGCCGTCGTGGTTGTAGGCCCTCGCGATCTCGGCCAGCGCCTCCGAGCCGAGCGCGTGGAGCGAGGTTCGCGCCAGCCGGCGCAGCTCCCGATCGAGCGCCTCGCGGCCGTGCTGGATGTTCTCATCGCGCTGCTGGCGCTTGAACCACTGACGGATCTTCTCGCGGGCGTGGCTGGTGCGGACGATGTTGAGCCAGTCGCGCGAGGGGCCGTGGGCGCCCTTCGTGGTCACGATCTCGACGATGTCGCCGCTCTTCAGCCGGTAGTCGAGGGGCACCAGGCGGTTGTTGACCTTGGCACCGATGCAACGGTGGCCGACGTCGGTGTGGATCCGGTAGGCGAAGTCGAGCGGCGTCGCCCCGGCCGGCAGGTCCTTCACCTCGCCCCTCGGGGTGAAGACGAAGACCTGGTCCTGGAAGATGTCGAGCTTGATCCCCTCCACGAACTCGCGCGCGTCGGAGACCTCGCGCTGCCAGTCGAGGAGCTGGCGGACCCAAGCGAGTTTGGCGTCGTACTCGCGGTCGCTCTTGGAGCCCTCCTTGTACCGCCAGTGCGCGGCGATGCCGATCTCGGCGACCCGATGCATCGCCGCGGTCCGGATCTGGATCTCCAGGGGCTTGCCGTCGACGGCAACGACGGCGGTGTGGAGGCTCTGGTAGAGGTTCCCCTTGGGCATGGCGATGTAGTCGTCGAACTGCCCGGGGATGGGGCGCCAGAGCGAGTGGACGACGCCGAGGGCGGCGTAGCAGTCCTTCAGCTCCTCGACCAGGACGCGGATGGCGTAGACGTCGTAGATCTCGCCGAACTCCGCGCTCTTGCGCTGCATCTTCTTCCAGATGCTGAAGATGTGCTTGGGGCGGCCCGACAGCTCGGCCGCGATGCCGGCCTTCGCCAGCTCGGCCGCGAGCGTGGCGATGGCCCGCTGGACGTACGCCTCGCGCGCCCGGCGGCGCGTGTCGAGCTGCGAGGCGAGCGAGCGGAAGCCCTCCGGCTCGAGCGCCTTGAAGGCCAGGTCCTCCAGCTCCCACTTCATCTGCCAGATGCCGAGCCGCTCCGCCAGCGGCGCGTAGATCTCCATGGTCTGGCGGGCGATCCGGACCTGCTTCTCGAGCGGCAGGGCGCCGAGGGTGCGCATGTTGTGGAGCCGATCGGCCAGCTTGATCAGGACGACGCGGATGTCCTCCGCCATGGCCAGGAACATCTTGCGGATGTTCTCGGCCTGCTGCTCCTCGTGGGAGAGCGTGGAGAAGCGGGACAGCTTGGTCACCCCGTCGACCAGGTGCGCGATCTCCACGCCGAAGCGCTCCTCGACGTCGGCGATGCCGAAGCCGGTGTCCTCGGGGAGGTCGTGCAGGAGCGCCGCCTGGATCGCCACCGGGTCGAGGCCGAGCTCGGCGAGGATCTGCGCGGCGGCGATCGGATGCGTGACGTACGGCTCTCCCGAGGCGCGGCGCTGCTCGACGTGGGCCTCGACGGCGAACTCGTAGGCGCGCCGGACGTCGGAGAGGTCAGCCTGGGGGTAGTGGACCCGGATCTCCGCTTCGAGCCGCGCCTCCAGGACGTCCAGCGCGCGCGGCGTCACGGTCACCGGGCTGCGGGCCCGGCGGGCCTCCCCCCTGCTGGCGGGTGCCGGCGGAGCGCCGGCCGGCTCGATCGACATCTCCGACCATCATAGCAACGCCTCTTCCGCCTCCTGCAGCCCGGCCAGGTCGGCGGCGAGCGTTCGCACCGCTGCGCGCGCGCTCGACGGGCGGACGTGGAGGGCGCGCCGCGGCCGTTCCACCGCCGCGGCCATCCGTTCGGCGACCGCCTCGTCGGCGGTGGAAACGTCGGCCGCGTCCAGACGTCCGCGACGGAGGGCGAAGCGTCGGGCGGCGACCGCGTCCTCGAGTTCGCACCAGGCGAGGAGGGTGCGCGCGCCCGAACGATCGGCGAGCCGGCGCAGCTGCGCCCGGTGGGCGCTCGCCAGCGAGGTCGCGTCGATGACCGCGTGGGCGCCGGCGGCGATCGCCGCGGCCAGGCGGCGACGGGCCTCGGCATGGACGGCCGCGTTCTCGCCCGGCGTGTGGAGCGGCCGGCCGCCGGTCAGCTCGAGACGGATCCGATCCGTCTCGACGACGACGAGCGGGCGGGCGCCCGGGCGCCGCGCGTGGGCGGCGGCGAGATGGCGCGCCAGCCAGCTCTTGCCGCGCCCCGGGAGGCCGGCCACGATGACGAGGGTCGGCGAGCCGGGCGGGGCCGCGGGCCGAGCGGGACGTGGCGACGACGAGCGGAGCCGTTCGCTCACCCGTGGCCCAGGGCGCGGAGGGCCCGGCGGGCCGCCTCCCGGTCATCCCAGGGGCGCTTTTCGGTGCCGTAGATGATCGAGCCCTCGTGCCCCTTTCCTGCAAGGAGCACGACATCGCCCGGCCGCGCCCGCTCGAAAGCGGCCGCGATCGCCGCGTCGCGGTCGGCGACGACGAGCAGGTCCCGCCCGTCGACGCGCCCCGCCGCGCGCGCTCCCCCGGCGATCTGCTCCAGGATGGCCTGACGGTCCTCGAGCCGCGGGTCCTCGTCGGTCACGACCACGAGGCGGGCACGATCGCCGGCGATGCGGCCCATCAGCGGGCGCTTCACGACGTCGCGCTCGCCGGCCGAGCCGAAGACGGCGATCAGCCCGCCTCCCGCCGCGGCCGCCACGGGCGCCAGGATCTGGAGCACCTTTTCGAGCGAGTCGGGCGTGTGGGCGTAGTCCACGATGACGCCGAACGGCTGGCCGAGGTCGATCCGCTCCATCCGCCCCGGCACCCCGGCGACGCTCTCGAGGCCGGCGCGGATCGCCCCCGGGTCGAGGCCCAGCGCCTCCCCGACCGCGGCTGCCGCCAGCGCGTTGTGGACGTTGAAGCGGCCGGCGAGACGGAGCGCCACGTCGCCCCGCCAGCGCGCCGTGGCGATCCCCAGGCGCAGGTGCCGCGCATCCTCCTCGACCGCGGACACGCGGACGTCGGCGGCGGGGTCGGCGCCGTAGGTGAGGATCCGGGCACCGCTGTCGCGGGCGGCCGCCGCGAACTCCGCGAACCAGCGGTCGTCGCGGTTGAGGACGGCCTGCTTGCCCCAGCCCTTGTCGGGGTTCTCGGCGGTCACGGCGAGCCGCTCGAAGAGGCTCCGCTTGGCGGTGCGGTAGGCCTCGTGGGTGCCGTGGAACTCCAGGTGCTCATGAGTCAGGTTGGTGAGCACGCCCACGTCGAAGGCGATCTCGCCGACCCGCTCGAGGGCGAGTCCATGGGAGGTCGCCTCGAGGACGGCGAAGCGATCACCCGCCTCGACCATGGCACGCAGGAAGCCCTGCAGCTCGGGCGCCTCGGGCGTCGTCGTGCGCGCCTCGTTGGGCGCGCGGCGCCCGCCGATCCCGATCTCGACCGTGCCGACCAGTCCCGCCGGCAGCCCGGCGGAGGCGAGGATGGCCGCCACCAGGAAGGTCGTCGTCGTCTTGCCGTCCGTGCCGGTGACCCCGATCACGCCCAGTTCCCGCGCCGGCCACCGCTCCCACCAGGCGGCCGCCGTGGCAAGGGCGAACTGGCTCCGCTTCACGACGAGCTGCGGCACGGCGAGCGCCTCGAGCGGCTGCTCGACCACGAGCGCGCTGGCGCCCGCCGCGACCGCCCCCGGAGCGTACTCGTGGCCGTCGACGTGGAGGCCGGGGACGGCGACGAAGAGCGTCCCCGGTCCGACGCGGCGCGAGTCGTAGGCCACGCCCCGCACCGGCACGGCGGCCACGGTGGCCGGCTGCGCCGGTCCGGCCGCCGGTCCCGCGCGGACGTTGCGCAGGTGGCCCCGCGCCGCGAGCAGGCCGATGAGCTCGCCCAGCGGGCGCGCCTCGCGGCCGGCGGCGTTGGCGTTCACGGCGCTCCTCGACCGGCCGGCCGCAGCGTGCGACGGACCGCGCGCCCGGCGAGGGCCAGCCGGTAGAGCCAGGGCCGCGCCACCAGCTCGTGGGCCCCGGCCTGCTCGACCCACTCGGCGCCGAAACTCCGCTTGTGCTCGTAGAGGCCGTACATCGGCTCGCCCGGTCGCGGCGGGCGGCGCGCACCGGCGACGTCGACCCCGCCGAGGTCGAGCTCCGGCGCCCTTTCCGCGATCGCCAGGCGGATCGCCTCCCAGCGGAGCAGGTGCATCACTCCGGGGTGCTCGTGCCGGGCGTCGGCGTCGTCGGCGCTGTGGGCGGTCGAGTAGCGGCCGCCGTGGCGGTACAGGTAGAGCCCGCCCAGCAGGCGTCCGTCGGCCTCCACGACCAGGAAGCGGGCGAGGCCGGCCGCCAGGGCACGGCGCCACCAGGCAAGGAAGAACGACCGCGAGAAGCTGAAGGCGCGCCGCTCGGCCGTCTCCCCGAGCAGCTCGCCGAAGCGCGCCAGCCGGGTCCCCTCGGCGTCCTCCCGCACGACGAGCCCCGCCCGCCGCGCCTGCTCGATCCGCTGGCGCGTCGAGCGGCCGACTCCCGCCCAGACACCCGTCTCGTCGGCGCCGGGCGGTAGCGGGAGCCGCATCCGGTGGCGGGCGGGCTGGATCTCCTCGGTCGGGCGGAAGCCCCCCGCCATCAACGCCGCCCGGTAGGCCGCGTCGTCCCCCACCTCGGGGTCGGCGGCGACGACCATGGCGCCCCGCGCCGCCAGCCAGGCGCCGGCCTCGACGATCCGCCCGGCGAGCCGCCCGGGAGGGTCGGCGCCGGGCACCGGTCCCCGCGAGAGGTAGACCGTGACGCCGGGAAGCGGCGGCAGACGGTGCGTCAGGGCGAGCGCGGCGCAGCCGTCGTCCCAGGCGAGGAAGCGGGGGATCCAGCCGTCGGCGCGACACTGCTCGGCCCAGGCGAACGACTGGAGGACATGCCCGCCGGGAGCGTGGACGGTGCATGCATCCCACGCCTCGGCCGCCGGCGCCGCCAGTTCCTCGATCACGCCCCGGCCTCCCCGCCACCGCCGGCCGCGTCCCGCACTCCCCGTGCGCCGTGCCGGCGGCGCTCCCACGCGGCGCGAAGCCGGACACCCGTCTCGAAGGCGGCCCGCCCCAGGGGATCGATGACCAGGTCCCGGGCCCCCACGTAGCGGACCTCGCGGCCGCCGAAGCCGGTCTTGAAGTGGGCGATCCCCGGCGTCACCATGCCCCACAGGTCGTAGCTGCCGAAGCCCGCCTCGCGGGCGCGGCGGATCGCCTCCCACTTGAGCAGGTAGTTGGCGCGCGAGACCGCCCCGGCCTCGCTCATCCCTCCGTAGACCTCGGTGATGCGCCGGCCGCAGGCGAGCAGCAGGAGCGTCGCCACCGCCTCGCCGCCGGCGGTCTCGGCGAAGAGCAGCCGGGCCATGCCACGCCCCGCGAACGCCTCCCAGAGGAGCCGCTGCGCGCCCTCCGAGCGGGAGAGGAAGCCGGCTCGCCTGGCCGTCGCGGCGTAGAGACGGTAGAACTCGTCCAACCGCTCGCCCGAGCCCTCCACCGGGCGCACGCCGGCACGCCGGGCGCCGTTGACGTACTGGCGCCACTTGGGGCGGAGGTCCGACCAGAGCTCCGCCTCGCTCCGGCCGAGGTCGATGACCCGGGTGACCTCGGGCTGGATCGCCGGCGCGGGACGCCAGCCGGCGGTGGCGAACTCCCCGGCGAGCCGCTCGTCCGCCTCGATCTCCGGGTCGATGCGCACGTGGCCGACGCGCGCGCCCCGCGCGCGCTCGCGCAGGGCGCCGGTGAAGGCGGACAGGGCGACCCGGTCGAGGTCGCCGGAGACGACGGGCCCGCGCGGCGCGTATCCGAACGCCCAGGGCAGGCCGCGGACGCGTCGGACCAGCACCTGCGCGCCCACGACCGCACCGGCCGGGCCGGCCGTGGCGATCCGCAGGGCCGTCCAGCCGTTCGGGCGCTTCACCTCGGCCCACGCCGTCGTCTGCAGGTACGAGCCTCCCGGGGCCGCCGCCACGAAGGCGTCCCAGGCGGCGTCGTCGCGCGCGAGGAGCCCCGGGTCCGGCGCGGCCGCGCTCATGCCGCCGGCCTCCGTCGCAGCGCCCGGGCGAGGCGGGGCAGGGCGAGCCGGCGCATCGCGGCGTACGCCGCCACCAGTGCCCCGGTCGTCCCGCGCGCCACCAGGCCGCTCTCCAGTCTCCGCGGCGCGGCGTGCCAGAACGTCTCCTTGTAGCCGCCCACCCACAGGAAGTCGTAGCTCCGGCAGCCACGCGCGACCGCCTCGTCGATCGCCGCGTCGAAGAGGTTCTTGCCGAGCGAGAAGGCGCGGAAGGCGGGATCGCGATCGACCCCGATGAGGACCGCAACGGCCCGCCCGCCGAGGGCGAAGTTGACGAGGCAGGCCCGGATCCCCCCGCCATCGCGGGCCACGAAGGCGTAGGCCGAACCGCTCAGGAGCATCGCCGTCAGGGCCTCGACGGCGAAGCCGCCGAAGGCGGGGTCGTGGCGGAAGTACTTCTCCTCGTCACCCCAGTGCCGCCCCATCAGGCGCTCAAGGGCGGCCACCAGCTCTCCGGCCGCCGCGGCGTCGACGACCCGCTCGATCGTACCGCCCCGCTCGCGGGCGAAGAGACGGACCTCGCGGCGCATGTTGTGGCGGGCCTTGGGCCCGAGATGGCCGTGCCAGCCCGCGGCGTCCGCCGGCAGGTCGATCGTGAAGGTCTCGGAGCGGAAGGCGCCGGTCAGCGAGAGGTACCGCCAGGGCGCCGTATCGGCCCAGGCCCGCAGCGCCCCGGCCGACGACGATCCGTACGGCAGGCGCAGGAAGTGCAGCACGTCCCAGTCGTTACCCGGCGCCTGCAGCCAGGCGCCGAGCCCCGCCAGCGCGGCGGGGCGGTCGGCCTCGACCGCGAGGAGGTCGACACAGCCGCTCAGCAGGGAGCCGCCACCCGCCCAGAAGGCGAGCTCGCGGATCGGCCGCCCGAACCGCCGCAGATCGCGGCGCGCCAGCGGCGCGACGGCGGCCAACCGCCCGCCGGCGCGCCAGGCCAGGAGGCGCGGCTCCATCTCGCCGGCGCCGTAGGTCCTCCACCAGGGGACGAGCCAGTCGGGCGACTCGAAAGGCGAACGGGCCGCCTCGGCGGCGAGACGGCGCCACGCCGGGACGAGCGCCTCGACGCCTGCCGCGTCGCGGATCTCCTCGACCTGGAGCATGTCGCCGCCCAGGGGCGCATCGTCGCTCACGGGCGCATCGTCGCTCACGCCGGGCCCTTCCGCCGGCCGAGCGCGTCGTGCAGGAGCGACGCCAGCGCCGGCAACTCCGGGATCCGCAGCACCGCCGCGTAGGCGACATAGGTCGCCGTGGCCGCCGCGCCGGCGAGCGCCAGCCCGACCAGGAGCGCCGCCTTCCCGGCGCCCGGCGCCAGCAACGGGTCGAGCAGCCGCGCCGCGAGGAGCGCCACGCCCGCCGCGAGCAGGGCGCCTCCGGCGAAGACGGTGGTCCCCCGGGCGAGCCGTCCCAGCGCCACCTCGGGCGCCCGCCGCCGCAGGAGCACGAGCAGGACGCCGACCTCCAGCCAGGCGCCCGCGGCGATCGCCAGGGCGAGCCCGCGCAGGCCGAGCGGCCCGACCGTCAGGGCGGCGATGGCGACGTTCACGCCGACCGCGAGGATCGCGGCCAGGACCGGCGTCCGCGTGTCCTTGCCGGCATAGAAGGCCGGCGCCAGGATGGCGATCATGGCGTGGGCGCTGAGGCCGACGAGGAAGACGAGGAGCGCATCGGCGGTCAGCTCGACCGCCTTCGCGTCGAAACGCCCGCTCTCGAAGAGGAGCGCCACGCCCTCGCGCCGCAGGACCATCATCAGCCCGGTGAGCGGCAGCATGACGAAGGCGATCAGCCGGAGCGAGCGGAGCACCAGGTCGGCGAATCGCGCCGTGGCGCCCCCGGCGATCGCCTGTGCCATGGACGGGAGGAGAACGACCCCGAGCGGGACGCCGATCAGGCCGATCGGGATCTGCAGCGCGGTGAAGGCGACGTTGTAGGCGGTGATCGCCCCGCTGGCGAGGCCCGAGGCGAAACTCGTGTTGACGAGGAAGGTGATCTGACCGGCCGCCAGGCCGATCGTGCGCGGCACGAGGAGGAGGAAGGTCTGGCGCGCCGCCGGGTCGGCCGGGTCGATCGCCGCCGCGTACCGCATCCGTCCGCGTAGGGGCGGCACCTGCACCGCCAGGTGCCCGATGGCACCGAGGACGACGCCCACGGCCAGCCCGCTGACACCCATCCGGGGGGCGAGGAAGACGGCACCGGCGATGATCCCCAGGTTGTAGACGATCGGGGCGAGCGCCGATGCACCGAACCGCCCGAGCGTGTTGAGAACGCTGGTGGCGACCGCACCGAGCGCCAGGAAGACGGGCGAGAGGAGCATGATCCGCGTCAGCTCCACGGTGCGCGCCGTCTGGGCGGCGTCGAAGCCGGGCGTGATCGCCGGCATCAGCACCGGCGCGGCGAGAGCGAACGCGCCGGCCAGCACCAGCAACGCCAGGAGCATCAGGTTGGCGACGGTCGAGACGACGCGCCAGGCGCGTGCGTCCTCCCCCGCCGTCAGCAGCCCCGTCAGCACCGGGATGAGCGCCGAGGCGAGCGCCCCGGCAGCGACGAACTGGAAGATGGCGTCGGGGATGCGGAAGGCGGCGAAGTAGGCGTCCAGCTCGGGGCTCGCCCCGAACTGCGTGCCGATGATCGCCAGGCGGAGCCAGCCGAGGACGCGCGAGGCGAAGAACGCGGCCGTGACGACGAGACCCGCGCGAGCGATCGCGCGACCGGTCACGGTCACCCTCGGCGCGGGCCGGCCGGGTCGCTCGAGCCGGCACGCGGGTGGGCCCGCCGGTACGCCGCGCGCAGCCGCCCCGGCGAGACGTGCGTGTAGACCTGGGTCGTCGCCAGGCTGACGTGCCCGAGCAGCTCCTGGACCACCCGCAGGTCGGCGCCACCGTCGAGCAGGTGCGTGGCGAAGGAGTGGCGCAGCGTGTGCGGGCTGACGCCGGCCGGCAGGCCGGCGGCGACGCGCCACCGCTCCAGGCGGTAGCGGATGCCACGGACGCCGAGCGGGGCGCCGCGGTGGTTGAGGAAGAGCGCGTCGCCGGCCGGGCCGCGGGCGGCGAGCAGCGGGCGCGCCTCCGTCAGGTAGTCCGCCAGCGCCTCGCGCGCCGGTCGCCCGAGCAGGCCGATGCGCTCCCTGGCGCCCTTCCCCAGCACGCGCAGCTCGCCACGCCGCAGGTCGAGGTCGGCGACGGTGGCCCCGGCCAGCTCCGAGACGCGCAGCCCGGCCGCGTACGCGGTCTCCCAGAGTGCCCGGTCTCGGCCCGCCAGCGCGGCCGGCAGGGGCCGCGCCGGGTTCCCCGCCTCGTCCATCTCGGCCTCGCCCGGACCGGGGCCCTCCAGCAGCGCCTCCACCTCCTCGCGGCCGAGCGCCCGCGGCAAGCGTCGCGGTTGGCGAGGCGTGGCGACGGCACCCCACGGATCGCCGGTCACCCAGCCCTGCCGCCGCGCGTGCCGGTAGAAGCTGCGCAACGCGGCGAGCCGGCTGACGATCGAGGAGCGCGCGAGGCCGCGGTCGGCCCACTCGGCCAGGTAGCGCCGCAGGCTCGCCCGCGGCGGACCCTGCCAGGGCTCCCCGCGCCCCTCCAGCCACGCCAGGAAGGCGCCGACGGCGCTGCGGTAGGCACGCCGGGTGTGTGGCGAGGCCTGGCGCGCCTCGAGGGCGCGCAGGAACCGGTCGAGCGCCTCGGCGCCCGTCACGCCCGCGGCGCCGCCGCGCGGCGGCCCGCCACCGGACGTCCCGCGCCCCTCCCGCGCGAGCCGCGTGCGCTCCGCCGCGCCACCGGGGCGCGCCGGCGGATCGCCTCCGGGTCGGGCGAGCCGCCGGGTAGCGGGCTGCCCGGAGCGGTGCCCCCGGGCACCTCCACCGGCGCCCCGCAACCGAGGCAGAGGGCGGCCTCGCCCCGGCGGGCGACGGCCGCCCCGTCCACGTCGTGCACCGGGCCGAGCGGTTCGTGGGAGGTGGCGAAGTCGCACCGCGGGTAGCGCGAACAGCCCCAGAAGACCGACCGGTTCCGCCGCGCCCGGCGCGCCACGAGATGGCCCTCCCGGCAGGTCGGGCAGCGCACCTCGAAGGCCAGCTGGGCGACGGCCGGACGTTCAGCGCGGCGGATGTATGCGCAGGCCGGGTAGCGCCCGCAGCCGAGGAAGGGGCCGAAGCGGCTCCGCCGCGTCGCCAGCAGACCGCCCTCGGTGGTACCGCACACGGGGCACGGCTCCCCGGTCCCCGGCAGCTCGGCCGGCGCCGGGACGCCGCCCTGCTCGACCGGGAGCTCGCGCGTCTCGCGGTGTTCCGGGTAGAGCGAGCAGGCGAGGAAGCGGCCCGAGCGCCCCAGCCGGATCACCATCGGATGTCCCTCGGAGCAGGTCTCGCCGGACGGCTCGGTGGTGAAATCGCGCCGGCGCGTCGTCTTTCGTACCGTGTCGACCTGCCGGCGGAACGGCTCGTAGAAGTCGCGCAGCAGCGGCACCCATTCGCGGCGGCCGGCGGCCACGGCGTCGAGGTCCTCCTCGAGACGGGCCGTGAACTCGGGATCCACGAACTCGGCGAAGTGACGGACGAGCAGGTCGGTCACCACCTCGGCCACCGGCTCGGGTCGGAGACGCCCCTTCTCGACCCTCACGTAGCCGCGGTCGACGATCGTCGAGAGGGTCGCCGCATAGGTCGAGGGACGCCCGATCCCGTGTTCCTCGAGCGCCCTGATCAGGCCCGCCTCGGTGTAGCGGGGTGGCGGCTCGGTGAAGTGCTGGTCGGCGACGACGTCGAGGACGCCGACGCGGCCGCCCTCGGCGAGCGGAGGCAGGCGGCGCTCGGCCTCCTCCTCGCCGTCGTCGCGGCCCTCGGTGTAGACGCGGGCAAATCCATCGAAGATCGTGCGCGAGGCGCCGGCGCGCAGGCCGTAGCGACCGGCCTCGATCTCGACCGTCGTCGTCTCGATCCGCTTGTCGGCCATCTGGCTGGCCAGGGCACGCTGCCAGATGAGGCGGTAGAGGCGCGCCTCGTCGCGCGAGAGATGCGCGCCCAGCGCGTCGGGATCGCGTCGGAACGAGGTCGGGCGAATCGCCTCGTGCGCCTCCTGTGCGCCCCGCGTGCGGGTCCGGTGGGCCCGGCCGCGGGCCAGCGCGTAGTCCGACCCGAAGCGCTCGCGGATCGTCTCGCGCGCCTCGCCCATGGCCACGCCGGCGATCGTGACCGAGTCGGTGCGCATGTAGGTGATCAGGCCGACCTGCCCCTCGGCCGTCTCGACGCCCTCGTAGAGCCGCTGGGCGACGCTCATCGTCCGCTTCGGCGAGAAGCCGAGCTTGCGGCTCGCCTCCTGCTGGAGCGTGCTGGTGGTGAACGGCGGCGCCGGCGCGCGGCGACGGCCCGTCACCGCCACCTGCGTCACCGTCGCTACGGCCGACCGGATCGCCGCGGCATGACCACGCGCCTCCGCCTCGTCGCCGACCTCGGCCTTCTCACCGTCGATCCGCACCAGCTCCGCGGCGAACTGCGTGCCGTCCGGAGCACGGAGCAAGGCCTGGAGCGTCCAGTACTCGCGTGGCACGAACTCGGCGATCTCCCGCTCGCGATCGACGACGAGGCGGACGGCGACCGACTGGACCCGCCCGGCCGAAAGACCGGCACGGACCTTCTTGCCGAGGAGCGGGCTGAGCGTGTAGCCGACCAGCCGATCGACCACCCGGCGCGCCTGCTGGGCGTCGACGAGGTCACGGTTGATGCCGCGCGGATGGGCGAAGGCGTCGCGGATCGCGCCCGGGGTGATCTCGCTGAAGGTGACCCGCAGCGCCTTCTCGTGCGGGATGCGGGCCGCCTCGGCCACGTGCCAGGCGATCGCCTCCCCCTCGCGGTCGAGGTCGGTGGCGAGGTAGACCGCCTCGGCCGACCGCGCGGCACGGGCGATCGCCTCGACCTGGCGGCGGCGCTCGTCGACGACGACGTACTCCGGCGCGAAGTCGTGCTCGACGTCGACCCCGAGCTTCCCCTTGCCGGGGTTCTCCGGCAGGTCGCGCACATGCCCGTACGAGGCGAGGACGCGGAAATCGGCGCCGAGGTAGCGCTCGATCGTCTTCGCCTTCGCCGGGGATTCGACCACGACCAGGCTCTTCATCGGGCCGGAGTGTAGCATCGGCCCTCTTGGCGCCCGCTTACTCCGGCCTGGGCGCGGCGCGCGGCGGAGAGCGCGCTCAGGCCTCGCGTATCCGGCGCAGGAAGTCCTCGTCGAGCTCCAGCGGTTCCGCCGCCTCGGCCTCGGCGGCGGCCAGCCTGGCCGTCTCCTCGGCGGCGCCGGCCGGGATCTCCACGAAGCGGATCGTCGGCCAGGGGATGACGAAGGTCGAGTCGCTGCTGTCGATGAAGGTCGGTCGCTTGCCGCTCAGGTCGCGCAGGTTGGTGCAGACCAGCAGCGTGTCGGCCGCCGCCGGGAGCGCCGGCAGGTCGGCCAGCAGAGGCTGCGCTTCGAGCAGATGGATCACCGCGCCGCGGATCATCGCCAGGCCCGCCGGGGCGCCGCGCTCAGCCGCCCCAGAAGTCCATGACGAACCAGATCCGTCCGCCGACGACCCAGGCCCCGATCCCGACGCGCTTGAAGCGCGCGTCCATCAGGTTGCGGTAGTGGCCGCCGTTGTACGGCTTCTCGCTCTGGTAGAAGAGCTCGCTGGCGATGGCGCCGGCGGTCGGGCTCCCGGAGTACCAGGTGAGGTTCTCGCCCCAGTAGCGGTTGGTGTACCCGGCGCTGGCAAGGCGCGAGCCCGGGTCGCCGTGGTAGAGCTGGCCGGTCGAGGCGAGGTACTTGGCCCACGGCCGCGAGACCAGGGTGGAGATCCGGCTGTCGAGGACGAGCGGCGCGGTGCCGTTGGAACCGTAGCCGCGGCAGCTGCCGTCGGAGAGGACCCAGCCGCCGGTGCGGGTGCAGTTAGCCAGCTGGAGCATGAGCTGCTCGGCGGCGAGCCACGGCGCGCCGCTCGTGTCTCCGCCGCCGCCGCCGCTGCCCCCGCCGCCCCCGCTGCCCCCGCTGCCACCGCCGCCGGTGCCGCTGGTCTGTCGGATCACCGGCGCCGGTTCGACACGGAAGGCCGTGCGGGCGACGGCCGTCTGGTCGTCGGAGATCGGCACACCCGTCTTGGAGCGCGCGCTCGGAGCGACGGTCATGACGTAGGCCTTGCCGTACTCCAGCGCGACCGGCGAGTCGAAGACGAGCACGGTGTCGTTCTCGGCCCACCAGAGCTTGCCCTTCTTCATGTCGACGCCGGAGAGGCTGAAGGCGGCCTCCGTCGAGGCCCGGTCCATCGGTTGCGTGAAGCGGACGCTGACGAGGGCGTAGCGGTCGATCCCGTTCTCGTGGTCGCGCGGGCGGAAGCGGACGACCCCCGGCCGATCGATCGTGCGCACGACGAGCCGCGGCGCGTCGGCGACGGCGACGCCGTCGCGGTCGGTCACGGCGCGGCTGAAGGTGATGGCGTATTCGGTGTCGGGAACGAGAGGCGCATCCGGGTACCACGTCACCGTCCGCGGCGAGGCGCGTCGGCCGACGATCTCGAAGTGGCCGGCGACGGCCGGCTCGATCGAGAAGGCGGCGCGCAGGCTGGCCAGGTCGACCGGCCGCGAGAAGGTGATGCGGATGCCGGTCTCGGGGCTGACCCGCTCACCCAGCGGCGCCGTGGCGGCGAGCTGTCCGGTCGGGGCCGCCTCGGTGAAGACGATCACCGGCGAGATCCGGGCGAGCGGGGCACCCGAGAGGGAGCGGGCGCCCGGCCCGACCGAGATCGTGTAGATCGTGGAGGGCTGCCAGGTCCCCACCGGAAGCACCGTCACCATCGTGCCGGCGGCGTCCCAGTCGACCCGGTAGCGGCTCTGCGGTGAGACCCGCAGCGCCGCCTCGACCGAGGCGCGGTCCATGGCCACGGTGAAACCGAGCTCGATCCCCTGGCGCGCCGTCCAGCCGGTTCGCACCGGAGCGGCGAGGGTGGCGACCTGCTGGGCGCTGACCGGGGCGGTGAGGTGAGCGGAGGCCGGGGTGCTCGTGGCGCCGAGAGCCGTCGTCAGGAGGATCCCGCCGATGCCGAGGGCCAGCGCGAGGCGCGCCACGATGCCCCGTCGCGCGACGAGGGTGAGATAGATGGGGGCGAGGACGACGAGGGCGGCCGCGGCGGCGAGGACCCTATGCAATAGGAACAGGCTCCTGGCTCGTTGGTTCAGGACGGCATCGTGGGGCTGTTCCCGACCCTGCCGGGACCCCTGTCTGATGGCGGCAGGGTACTACAGGCGCCGCCGTCGCCGCAAACCGGCCGTTCGGAGCGCGGACCGGCAGCCCACCGGGGGACGCTCCGGCGGATGCGGCGTGAGGTTCAGCGGGGCAGCAGCGGCCGGCCGAACGCCTCGTCGATGACCGCCGCCGCGGAGGCGTACCAGGCGGCGAAGGCGGTCGCGATGCCCAGGTACCCGCCCAGCCGCCGGAGCGGCTCGCTGGCCGCGAAATCGCTCGCCGAGAGGACGAAGAAGGTGACCGTCAGCAGCAGGAAGACGATCATCACCGACGGGGCATGGCGGAGCGAGGCGATCCACATGTAGGCGGTGAAGATCCCCCAGGCGAGCAGGAACGTGCCGGTCGCGCCGGCCCTGTCCGCCGCCTCGAGCCCCGGCGCGAACCAGAAGGAGAACGCGGCGAAGCTGAGCCAGAAGGCGCCGTACGAGCTGAAGGCGGTCGCCCCGAAGGTGTTGCCGTTGCGGAACTCCCACATCCCCGCCAGGAGCTGGGCGAGGCCGCCGTAGAAGAGCGCCAGCCCGAGCACGACCTGGATCGAGCTGGCACCGATCAGGCCGGCGTTGGCGACCGAGAGCACGAAGGTCGTGAGGGCGAAGGCCGCCAGCCCCAGGGGAGCGGGATCGGCCACGCGGGCGGCCGCCTCGACCTCGGCCGTACGCTGCGCCGCGGGCATCGCCCGGGCGCCCGGCATCGTATGCACGTGAGCCACGGTCAGGACTCCTTCCGGATGGACGCGGCCGGAGCCGCGCCGCCTGTGACACGCCCACCCTGCGCGTCGCCCCGAATCTGCGGCGCCGCGGCAGGGTCGGGTAGTGCCCGACGGCCCGTTTCGCCACGGCCGTCCCGACCGCCTCCGGCCCCACCTCAGGCACCGGTCACCAGGTCGCCCGCCGGCAGGTAGAGCCCCGCAGCCGCCCGGGCATAGCCGCGCAGCTCGAGCAGGCCGAGCGCGGCGACGACCTGCTCGATCGGCAGGCCGGTGGTCCGTGCCAGCCGGTCCGGCGTCGTCGGACCGTCCCGCAGCCCGGCGGCGACAACGCCCTCGGTCGCCGGCAGCGCGCCGACCAGGACCGCGAGACCGGCCCCGGCGCCCGCCACGACCTGTCCTTCGGCAGCCCCCGCCAGGCCCAGGTCCTCGAGCAGCGTCTGCACACCGACGACCGGGCGGCAGTCCGGCAGGTCGTGCAGCAGGTAGAGGCACCCGGCCGTGGCACGGTCGCCGGGCCGTCCCGGAGCGACGTAGAGGTCGCGACCCTGCTCGGCCGCCCAGTGAGCGGTGTTGAGGGCACCGCTCCGTCGAGGCGCCTCCACCACGACGACCTGGTCGGCGAGGGCCGCGATCAGCCGGTTGCGGCGCGGGTAGGTGCCGTGGGTCGGGCGCGCCCGGGGCGCCAGTTCGCTGACGACGGCGCCGCCCGCTGCCTCGATC
>MGMJ01000044.1:0-1394 GCA_001794945.1 Chloroflexi bacterium GWC2_73_18 | reverse complement strand
CCCCACCCGCCTCGACGGCCGCGCTGTGGGCAGCGGCGTCGCAGCCGAAGGCGAGCCCGGACACGACGCTGGCACCGGCACGCGCGACCGCGCCGCCGATCGACGCCGCCAGCAGTCGCCCGGCCGGCGTCGGGCGCCGCGTCCCCACGACCGCCACCGCGCGCGGTCGCGCCAGAGCGGATGCATCGCCGCGCAGGTAGAGGATGGGCGGCTCGGCCTCGAGGCCGTGGAGGCGCAGCGGATAGGCCGCGTCGAGCCAGGTCAGCGCCGTGATCCCGAGGCGCCGCAGCCGCTCGATCGACTCGTCGCGCTCGCGTGCCGCCACCGCGATCCCCTCCACCACCGACCGCGGCGGGAGTGGGGCGGCGTCGAGGCCCGCCGGGCGGCCGCGTTCGCGCTCCAGCAACCGGCGGACCAGCCGGCCACCGAGGGCGGCGTCGAGGACCGCCCCGGCCGACCCGAAGGCCGCGAGCAGCCGTCCGAACGTGACCGGACCGACTCCATCGACGCCCGCCAGGACGATCCAGGCCTCGCGCTCCTCCGCCGGAGCTCCCACCCCCGCGCGCACCCGCGTCGACGACCGCTCGCTCGCCACCTCAGGTGGCCTCGTCGAACGCACCGGCGGTGGGCTCCCGCAGGGAGAGCGCGGCGGCCAGCTCGTCACGGCCGACGCGCTCGTGGCCGCGCAGATCGGCCACCGTGCGCGCCACGCGCAGGAGCCGCAGCACGGCGCGCGCGGAGTGGCGCCGCTCCTCGGCCGCCCGTTGCAGGAAGCCGAGACCGGCCTCGTCCAGTTGTGCCAGCCGCCGGATCTCCCGACCGCCCAGAGCGCCGTTGCAGCGACCGCCGTTCCGTTCTCGCGCCAGGCGGCGCGCGGCGGCGATCCGCGTCGCCACCGCCGCGCTCGGCTCGGGCTCCGGGCCGCCCAGCAGCTCACCCGGGCGGACGCGCGGCATCGTCACGAAGCAGTCGATCCGGTCGAGCAGCGGCCCGCTCACCCGGCGCAGGTACCGCTCCGCCTCCCCCGGCCGGCAGCGGCACGCTTCGTCGGGGTCACCGAAGCGCCCGCAGCGGCACGGGTTGGTCGCCGCCAGCAGCTGGAACCGCGCCGGGAAGCGCACGGTTCGGCCGGCCCGCGCGATCGCCACGCTCCCGTCCTCGAGCGGCTGACGGAGCGCGTCGAGGACGTCGCGGGCGAACTCCCCGAGCTCGTCGAGGAAGAGCACGCCTCGGTGGGCAAGCGTCACTTCACCCGGCGCGAGCCCCGGCCCACCGCCGACCATCGCCGCATACGAGAGGGTGTGGTGCGGCGCACGGAGCGGCCGCTCCCGGCGCAGGCCCTCTCCCGGGGCGAGCAGCCCCGCCACGCTGGCCACGATGGTCGCCTCGAGCGC
>MGMJ01000043.1:24345-24468 GCA_001794945.1 Chloroflexi bacterium GWC2_73_18 | reverse complement strand
GCCTGGCGATGTACGCCGACGCAGCGCCCTGGAAGGCCGACCCGGAAAGCGCCGCCCGCGCCTGGGAGGAGTTGCTCGACGCCTGCGACGCCGCGGTCACGGGGCGCGGCGACGACCCGTGGC
>MGMJ01000043.1:0-24323 GCA_001794945.1 Chloroflexi bacterium GWC2_73_18 | reverse complement strand
ATGCTCGAACCCTACGAGCCGGCCGGCGGCGCCGGGCCGGCGCAGGGTTCGCCCGGCCGTGGGCTCCCCAACTGGACGCCGGAGACGCTCGCCGCCATGACCGTCGGCGCCGACCGGCGCGGCTGGCAGGTGGAGATCCACGCCATCGGCGACGGCGGGGGGCGCGCCGCGCTCGACGCCCATGCCGCGGCGGCACGGGCGAACGGCCGCCGCGACCGGCGCGGCCGCCTGGAGCACATCGAGACGATCGACGCCGCCGACATCGCCCGCTTCGGCCGGGAGGGCGTCGTCGCCTCGATGCAGCCGTTCCACGCCGACCCCTCGCCCAACCAGGCGGACGTCTGGTCGGCCAACATCGGGAAGCGCGCCGAGCGCGCCTGGGTCTGGCGCTCGATCCTCGCCGGCGGCGGCCTGGTCGCCTTCGGCAGCGACTGGCCGGTCGTCCGCTTCGATCCGCGGATCCACCTCAACATGGCGGTCAACCGCACGACCCGCGACGGACGGCCGCCCGGCGGCTGGCTCCCCGAGCAGCGGCTGCCCCTGAGCCAGGCGCTCGCCGCCTACACCTGGGGCAGCGCCTACGCCGCCTTCGGGGAGGGCTGGCGCGGCACGCTGGAAGAGGGCAAGGTCGCCGATCTCGTCGTCCTCGACCGCGACCTGCTGGCGGAGGGCGGCTCGGCGATCCTGGGCACGGAGGTGCGGCTGACCGTCGCCGGCGGCCGGATCGTGCACCGGACCGCATAGCCCGGGGCACAGCCACCGACTCCTCGCCCCGGGCGCAAGAACTCACCGCGCCTTGCTGCGGATGCACGGACAGCACGGCCGATGGTCGCACGCCGGTTCCTCGCCAGCCGCCGATCATCGGGCACCCGAGCCCAACCTCGTCCTTCCCTCGGTCCGCGCCAAGGCGGACCGCCGAACGCGCCTCGAGGCCGCGTGGCGACTTGGCCCCTCGCGGAAGTCCCGGTCGCCGGCTGGTGACGAATGGCCCTAGTCGTCGTCGACCTGGGTGGCCCACCCTGCTGGACATCGCGCGAAAGGCTGGGACGCGCGGCCCGCAGAGCGGCCGCCGGGACTGCGCCGAGCCACTGGCGGGACCGACTCGCACCATGCGTTGAAGAGAACCTGCCGGCTGGATTAGCCAGGGTTCAGTGGTTCTGGAGGGAAGCCATGCCTCACATCCTCGAAGCGGACAAGCTGGTCAAGAAGTACGGTGATTTGGCCGCCGTCGACGGGATCAGTTTCGACGTGGAGGAGGGCGAGGTCTTCGGCCTGCTGGGGCCGAACGGGGCCGGCAAGACCACAACGATCTCGATGCTGACCGGGGTGCTCGAGCCGACATCCGGCACGGCCCGGATCGGCGGCCACGACATCCTGACGGAGCCAAAGGCGGTCAAGCAGATCAACGGCCTAGTGCCCCAGGATCTGGCCCTCTACCCGACGCTCAGCGCCCGCACCAACCTCCAGTTCTTCGGGCGCATCTACGGCCTGCGCGGCAAGGCGCTCAGCGAACGAGTCGAGGACGTGCTCCGGGTGGTGGCGCTGACCGAGCGGGCCAACGATCCCATCGAGAAGTACTCCGGCGGGATGAAGCGCCGAATCAACATCGCCGCTGGACTGGTGCACCAGCCCCGCCTCCTGTTCCTCGACGAGCCGACGGTCGGCGTCGATCCCCAGAGCCGCAACCACATCTTCGAGAGCGTCCTGCAGCTCAACCGCGACCGGGGCATGAGCATCATCTACACCAGCCACTACATGGAGGAGGTGGAGCTGCTCTGCAACCGCGTGGCGATCGTCGACCAGGGCAGGATCATCGCCATGGACACCATCAGGAACCTGATCGGCATGCTCGGCGGGGGCGTGATCCAGATCGGCCTGGAGCGGGTCGACGACGAGATGCTGGCGGCCATCAGTGCCCTGCCGGCCGTCACCGGCGCCAGCAGGGTGGCGCCCCCGGCGCCGGCCACCGCGCCGGAGGAGGGACCGGCTGTGCTTGCCCCACCCGGGGCCCCGGAGCCCACCCTGGTCAAGATCGAGAGCAAGCGCAGCCAGGACGCCCTGGTCCAGGTCATCGGCTGCCTGAACGAACGGGACGTCGCCTTCACCTCGATCGAGATCTTCGAGCCCAACCTGGAGAGTGTCTTCCTCCATCTCACCGGCAAGAAGCTGCGCGAGTAGCGGGAGGGAGGTGAGCACTCCATGCTGAGCATCGCCTGGAAGGACCTCCTGATCCTGTTCAAGGATCGCAACAGCCTGGTCGGTGCGTTCCTGCTGCCGATCGTGTTCATCATCGTGTTCCTGGGCGTGTCCGGCCTGAGCGGCGGCGGGGGCGGCGAGAGCGCCGACCCGGAGAAGGTGCCCCTCGCCGTCGTCGACAACGACGGCCGGGACGCCGCGGCTACCCTGCGGGCCAACCTCGAGGCGCGCGCCGGTCTTGCCATCACCGTCTACCCCGAAGCCGAGGCGATGGCCAAGCTGGAGGCCCAGGAGGTCACCCACGTCCTGGTCATCCCCGCCGGGTTCACGGCGGACCTGGCCGCAGGAAACGTCACCACGACACTGGTCCTCAAGACCAACACCCTCGACCGCGGGCGGAGCGAGGCCGTCCTCATGGCCGTCGAGGGCGTCACCCGCAACATGTCCCTGGAGCGGCAGATCGTGGCCAGTCTGGAGGCGCTCGCCCGGATGCAGGCGGCCAACCCCTCGTTCGATCCGTCGACGTCCGCGGAGCTGGCCATCCCGATCGCCCAGCGCCAGTTCCAGGAGTCCCAGGGGCGGCCCCTGGTGAGCGTGACCCAGGCGCAGCCGGCGTCCCTCGGCCAGAAGGAGAATGTCGAGATCTCCGGGGTCCAGATCGGCGTGCCGGGGTTCGCGGTGCTGTTCATCTTCCTGACCGCCCAGATCACGGCCCGCTCCATCCACGACGAGAAGAAGACCGGGACGTTCCGGCGGCTGCTCGCGGCACCCGTCGGCAAGTGGCCGATGCTGGTCGGCAAGCTGATCCCCAACTTCGTGGTCGTCCTGCTGCAGGCCGTGTTCCTGTTCGCGACGGGGATGTTCGTGCTGCCGCTGATCGGCCTCGACAGCCTCGGGCTGGGCAACGATCCGGCGGCCCTGGTGCTGCTGGTGCTGGCCACGGCCCTGTGCTGCACCTGCCTGGGCATCCTGATCGCCGCCATCGCGCGGACCGAGGCCCAGATCGGGGGCATCGCCGGCCTCGTGCTGTGGGTGCTGGCCTTCCTGGGCGGCAGCTTCATCCCGCTGTTCCTGATCAACGAGAGCATGGCCACGATCGGCCAGGTCACGCCCCACTTCTGGGCGGTGACCGGCTTCTACGACCTGCTCACCCGGGGCCTGGGTATGGCCTCGATCGTCGATTCGCTGGCCGCCCTGCTCGGCTTCTCGGCCGTGTTCTTCATCGTCGGCGCCTGGCGCTTCGAGTTCGATTGAGGGGCGGCGAGATGAACCTGATCCGGACCACGCTGGCGATCACCTGGAAGGAGCTCCAGGTCACGCTGGGCGACCGCGGCCTGCTGGCGGTCCTGTTCCTGCTCCCGCTGATCTTCTCGACCCTGTTCAGCCTGTCCCAGCAGGGGGCCCTGGACGAGGCGACCGGCGCCACCGCGCTCACCGTCGAGGTGTTCGTGGTCAACGAGGACGACGGGATCTACGGCGCGCAGGTGGCCGAGGCCCTCAAGTCGATGACCGTGCTCGAGGTCGAGGAGCTGGCCTCGGCCGGGGAGGCCGACACGCGCGTCGGCGAGGGCGAGCGGACGGCGGCCATCATCATCCCGGCCGGCTTCAGCGCCGGCATCGATGCCTACAGGCCGGTCAGCCTCAAGGTCGTGGTCGACCCCGTCCAGCAGGGGTTCGCCGGCGTGGTGGTCGGCCTGGCCAGCTTCGCGGCCTCGCCGGTCTCGATCCAGGGCGAGCTACTGGAGGGCACCCGGACGTTCCTCGACGAGGCCGGCGTGCTCCGGGACGCCCCGCCGGAGCTGGTCCGGGCGGTGGAGGCCCAGACCGTGGGCGCGATCATGGCCCAGCTCCAGGAGATGCGGAACCGCCCGCCGATCGCGGTCGCCAGCGAGGGCCTGGTCGAGCCGAGCGAGCCGTTGAACCTGATCGACTCGTTCATGCCGGCCTTCGCCGTGATGTTCGCGTTCTTCCTCGTGGGCCACATCGGCCAGACCTTCCACAAGGAGCGCGACGAGGGCACGTTCCGGCGCCTGCTCGCCTCACCGCTCAGCCGGGCGTCGATCGTGGCCGGGCCGATGGTGGCCTACATGATCGTCGTGGTGCTCCAGGTGGTGTTCCTGTTCGGCGTCGGGGCCGGCCTGTTCAAGCTGAAGCTCGGGGACTCGCTGCCCGGCCTTCTGGTGGTGTCGCTCGCGCTGGGCCTGGTGGTCAGCACGTTCGGCCTGCTGCTGGGCGTGCTGGCCAGGACGGGCAAGCAGGCTGACACGCTGGGCACGCTGGTGGCGTTCGTGCTGCCGTTCATCAGCGGCATCTTCCCGATGAACGGCGTGCAGCCCGCGTACCTGTCGGGCGGCGTCCTGGGCACGATGGGGAACTACATCCCGCACATGCACGCAGCCGAAGGCTACCGGCTGGTCATGACCGGAGAGGGCACGGTCGAAACCGTGCTCGCCCAGGTCGGCTTCCTGCTCATCTTCGCCGTGATCTTCTTTGTCATCGCCAGCCGGCGGCTGAGGTTCGACTAGGCTGCCAAGAGCGCTCGAGGTTCAGGTCTTGCGGACGATCCGGCGAGCCGGCCCTCGTCGGCGGTCGCGTCGTCCATCGCGCGTCGTAGCCGGCAGGGGCCGCGGTCGGGCCGCCGATCGGGTCCGCGGGCGGGCTTCCGCCCAGCCGCTCGCGAGGCGGTAGTGACCGGAGCGTGAAGGGAGTCCTTGCGATGCCCCGCTCAGCACGTGCGGCCCCCTGCACCGGCTCGCTCCTTCATGGACGGTGCTACGCTCGGCCAGGACGCTGGCAGGGGAGAGGAGGGCATGGACGAAGTCCGGGTCGGGGGGCTCCGCATCGCCTACGAGCGGGCGGGCGAAGGGCCGCCGCTCGTCCTCCTGCACGGCTGGCCCCTCAACAGCCGCGAGTGGCGCCGCCAGATCGATGACCTGTCCGATGAGTTCACCGTCGTCGCCTGGGACACGCCGGGCTGCGGCCGGTCATCGGATCCGCCCGAGACGTTCGGCCTGTCGGACTACGCCGACCATCTCGCCGGCTTCATCGATGCGCTCGGCTTGGGTCGGCCGCACGTGGCCGGGCTCTCGTTCGGCGGCGGACTGGCCCTCGAACTCTACCGCCGGCATCCCACGGTCCCGCGCAGCCTGATCCTGGCCTCGGCGTACGCGGGGTGGGCCGGTTCGCTTCCCGCCGAGGTCGTCGAACAGCGCCTCCGGCGGAGCCGGTGGGAATCGGAGCTGCCGCCCGACGAGTTCGCGCGCACCTGGATCGCCACGCTCGTCGCCGAGTCGGCGCCGGCGGAGATGACCGCCGAGCTCGTGGCGATCCTCTCGGAGTTCCACCCGGCCGGGTACCGGACCTGGGGGCGCGCCTTCGCCGAGGCCGACCTCCGTGACGTCCTCCCGCGGATCGACGTGCCGACCCTGCTGCTGTACGGCGACAAGGATGTGCGGGCTCCCCTGGCCGTGGCCCGGCAGCTCCATGCCAGCATCCCCGCCTCGAAGCTCGTGGTCTTCCCGGGCGTCGGTCACATGGTCGACGCGGAGGCCCCCGAGCGCTTCAACGCCGAGGTGCGGGAGTTCCTGCGGTCGGTCGAGAGCCAGGCCGACGGGACGAAGGTGCGGCGGCTCCTGGCGGCCGATCCAGGCTGACCGGTGTACGGCTCGGCTGCCCGACGCCCGCGGCGACCCTCTCGCGCCGGCCCCGCCCGGTGGTGTACCGTGCGGGCATGGACTTCATCGTCAAGCTGGCGGTCAACACCGCCGCGGTGCTCGCCGCCGTCTACGTCCTCCCGGGGATGGCCTTCGACTTCGGCCCCGACTGGTGGAAGCCGCTCGCGATCGGGCTGATCCTCGGCGTCATCAACAGCTACATCAAGCCGATCGTCAAGCTCCTCTCCCTGCCGGCCAACTTCATCGCCTTCGGCCTGGTCGGCTTCGTCATCAACACGGGGATGCTCCTGCTGCTTGCCTTCGTATCGGATCAGCTCGAGCTCGGCTTCTCGGTCGAGGGCTGGCCGAAGGGCGACTTCTCGATCGACGTCCTGACGACGGCCTTCCTCGGCTCGCTGGTGATCAGCCTCGTCTCGACGGTGCTGGCCCTGGCGCTCGGCCAGAAGAAGGTGCTGGGGGTGCGCGTCTGACCGACGCCGCCGATCCCGGGGCGCGGGCCGCCGCGGCGCGGGAGGCGGCGCGGCGCCTCGGGACGCCCCTCTACCTCTACGACCTGGGACGGCTCCGCGACGACGCGCGGGCGGTCCGCGACGCCTTCCCCGACCCGTGGCTCCGCCTCTATTCGCTCAAGGCGAACGGCCTGGCGGCGCTCGTCCGGGAGGCGGCGGCGGAGAGCTTTGGGACCAACGCCGTCTCCCTGGGGGAGTGGCACGCGGCCCGCGCGGCGGGGCTCACCGAGGACCGGATCGCGCTCTCGGGGATCGGCAAGACGGAACGGGACCTGGCCGCGGCGGTGCGGGCCGCGCGCGACGGGCGGCCGCTCCTGTGGGTCTCCCTCGAGTCGGCCGACGAGGCGCGCGCCCTGGCGCGGCTGGCGCGGCGCGCCGGCGTCCGCCCCGACGTCCTCGTCCGCCTCAATCCGGCCGTCGCCCCCGAAACGGCGGCGGCGCTCGCCGTCGGCGCGCCCGGCTCGAAGTTCGGGGTCCTCCCCGACGAACTTCCCGATCTCATCGAGGCGGGGGGCAGACCGGACGGGCCGCTCCGCTGGCGCGGTCTCCACGTCCACGTCGGCTCCCAGCTCGGGGCGGTCGACGCCTGGCGCGCGGCGATCCGGCGCGCCCTCGCCGTCCTGGCGCTCACCGGCGGCACGCTCGAGGGCTTCGACACGCTCGACTGTGGCGGCGGCTTCCCGGTCGCCTGGCCCGGCGACCCGGCGCCGACGCCCGAGTCGTTCGCGCGGGAGGCGGCCGAGGCGTTGTCGGCGCTCCCACCCGACCGGCAACCGGCACGTCTGGCGATCGAGCCGGGCCGGGCGGTCGTGGCGCGCTCCGGATGGCTCGTCGCCCGCGTCCTCCACGTCCGTGAGCGCGTCGTCCGCGAGCCGGCGGTCGCTTCCGAGGCGCCGCCGCGCGAGACGGCGATCCGCCAGGTCGTCCTCGACGCCGGCATGACCGAGCTGATCCGCCCCGCCCTCTACGGCGCGCGCCACCCGGTGGTGGCGCTCACCTCGCTCGGACGAGAGGTCGAGCCGGCCGACGAATCGGAGTCGGGCGCCTGGGAGGTCCGCGTCGAGGGCCCCATCTGCGAGTCGACCGACACGCTCGGCCTCCATCCGCTGCCGCCACTGCGGCGCGGCGACCTGGTGGCGATCGCCCAGGCGGGGGCGTACGCCTCGTCGATGTCGTCGACCTACAACGGGCGGGCGCGAGCGGCCGAGGTGGGGATGGACAGGGGCGCCCTTCGCGTGTTGCGCCCGCGCGCGCGAACCCGCGCCTTCCGGTGAACGAGGCGCGTCCCGGCCTCCGCTGGCTCGGCGCGCTCACCGCCTACTGGCTGGGGCTCTCGGTCGTGTGGGGGAGCCTCACCACGATCGTCCTGCCGCGGCTGGTCGAGCAGCAGGTCCCGCCGGCGATCAAGACAAGCGCGCTGGCGTTCCTCTCCGCACTCCTGGCGCTCGTGGCCATCATCGTCCAGCCGATCTCCGGTGCCGCCAGCGACCGGTTCGTCACCCCGTGGGGGCGGCGGCGGCCGCTGATGGTCGCCGGCGTCGCGGCCCAGCTCCTCCTCTTCGGCGCGCTCCTCCTCGCCGGCCAGTACTGGGCCGTCCTCGGCGTCATGCTCCTCATGGAGGTCGCCTCGAACACGGCCCAGGGCCCCTACCAGGGGCTCCTCCCCGACCTGGTGCCACGGGGCGAGCGCGGGCTGGCGTCCGGGTTCCTGGGCGGAGCCCAGCTGGCCGGCCAGGTGATCGGCGTCGCCGTCGCCGGCGCGGCGCTGGCCGCCGGGAGGCTCGACGTGGCGATCCTCTTCGCCGCCGCGGCGGTCGGGGTCGGTGCGCTGGTGACGGTGGCCGGCGTCGACGAGCGGCTGGGGCGCTCCGGAGCCGAGCCGGTCGCCGCCGTCGTCGGCTGGGCCTCCCATCTCGTCCACCCCAGCCGCTGGGTCGCACCGTTCCGCGCCATGGTCCTCGAGGTCTGGGGGCGCGACGTGCTCGAGCGGCGCGACTACGTCTGGCTCCTCGCCTCGCGCCTGGCGATCCTGATGGCGACGGGCACGCTCCAGCCGTTCGTCTACTACTTCCTCGAGGACTCGATCGGCCTGGGGGCGAGCGCAGGGGCGGCGGTGGCGCCGCTCGCCGGGCTGGTCGTGCTGGTGGCGCTCCTCTCGGCGGTCCCCGGCGGCGCCATGACGGCGCGCTGGGGGCGCGTCCGGGTCGTCACCTCCAGCGCGCTCCTTGGCGCGGTCGGGGCGGCGCTCTTCGCCGTCGCCCCTTCCTACGCGTCGCTCTTCGTCATCGCCGTCCCCTTCGGGCTCGCCCTGGGGATCTTCCTCTCGGCCGACTGGGCGCTCCTCACCGACATCGCCCCGCCCCACGAGGCCGGCCGCTACCTCGGCCTCTCCAACACGGTGACCGCCGGCGCCGTGGTGCTCGCCGTGGCAGTCGGCGGCCCGGTCGCCGACCTGGTCAACGGCGTCACCTTCGGCTGGGGCTACCGGGCCGTCTTCGTCCTCGCCGCGATCGAGTTCCTGGTCGGCGCCTGGTGCGTGCGGCACGTCCGCGAGCCGGCAAGCGCCGCGGTGGCGACGCAGCCGTGACGACGCCGCTCGTCCCCGGCCCGCAGTACCGCGCTCACCGGCGACCGCGCCGGCCCTCCCCGTCGCCGCTGATCTACCCGTTCCTGGCCGCCTGGGAGCGAATAGACCGCTGGCGCCGCACCATCCGGCCGCTCCGCCCCGACGGTATCGTCGGTCTGGAGCTCATCCGCTACCGCGGCCCCGAGGTCGTCCTCGGCGACGGCACCCGGGCTGCGCCCGGAGATCTCGTCGGATGGGTCCATCTCCAGAACGACCGTGTCGCCCGACTGGCGACCGACGACTGGCTGACCGCCGGCTTCCGCGAGGCCCGCGCCGACCTGCGTGCGCTCGCCGCCTGGGCGCGCGAGCAGCCGCCGGGCAGGCGCCCGGTCGCCTACCGCGCCGCCACCATCCTCTGGCCCCTCGCCCGGCGGGCCGGCTTCGAGGTGCGGCCGCGGCGCCGCACCGCCTGGGTCCGCCTCGAGGACTGGCACTTCCGCGGCCTGATGGCACGCTGGGGGCTCCGCGGCCGGGCGCGCCTCGAGCGCGGCCACAACCCGCTCCGCTCGGCGGAGACGTGGCTCTCCGACGCCGAGCTCCAGCGCCGCTACGGGGAGCCGGGCTGACCCCGCTCCACGAGCCGGTCCGCGGGCAGGCTTGGCCCACTCCGACGGCCGTGCACCCGTCGGCTTTCCAGCTGGACTGAACAGGACCGGCCTCGATCCGTGACGACGAGGGCCGCGATGGGGCCGGTGAGCGTTCGTCACGCTCGACGTCCGCCTGGGTCACGGGCTGGGAACGCGCGGCCGAGGGGCGCGGGTGTCGCGGACGCGCTTCGTGTGCCCGAGTCGGCGCCCGTCCGGCCTGCCCTGTTCAACGGAGCTGCAAAGCCGTCAGGACGCGCCGGGTTCGCGCCAGGATCGCCCCGACCCCGGCGCCTCTCCCCTACTCGACGACCCGCAGGGTGGACGGCACGTCCATCCGCATCAGCCGCCGGGCGGTGAGGAGCGGGGCCAGCCCGACAGCCACGACCCCCATGCCGAACGCCTTGGCGAACGTCTCGGCGGAGAGGGCGATGCTGACGGTGATGTCGGGGATGGTGCCCGGCAGCAGGACGTCGACGAGCCACTGGAGGACGATCCGCCCCAGCCCCAGCCCCACGACCGTCCCGATCAACCCGATCACCAGGCCCTCCACCACCGCCATCCGCAGCACCGTCCGCACCGGCACCCCGAAGGCGAACATGGTGGCGTTCTCACGGGCGCGCTCGTCGGCGGAGATGCTCGCCGAGTTGAAGGCGATCAGCAGCGCCAGCCCGACGACGGCGAGCTGCACGATCCCGAGGATCCCGAGGAAGTCGTCGATGAGGTCGCGGAAGACCCTGGCCGTCGACCCGACCGGCTGGACCGAGGCGACGCCCGGCTGGGCGAAGAGGGCGCGCTTCACCTCGTCGGTCGAGACGCCCGGGGCGGGTGTCACGTAGACGACGTTGGCGGCGCCGGCGAGCCCCATCAGGCCGGCCGAGCCCAGATCCATGAAGGCGAGGAAGCGGAGCGGGTTGGCGTGGAGCCCGGCGACGACGAGCCGGTCCTCGACCGTCTCGAAGCCGGCCTCACCGACGCGCCGCGGGTGGCGGACGGTCACCTCGTCGCCGACCCGGACCCCCAGGTCGCGCGCCGCCTTCTCGGCGACGATGATGCCCCCGGACCCGCCCGTCGCGTCGCCCTGCGTCACGGTCGGGCGCCAGAAGCCGCCGGCCAGGTCGAGCAGCTCGATCGAGACGTCGAGCTCGGTCCCGCCCGAGACGAGCGTCCCGCCGACGCGGAGCGCCGGCTCGACCTCGTCGACGACGCCCGGCTCGCGCACCAGGGCGACCGCCCGCTCGGCCGGCGCGAAGCCGTCGAGGTCGACCGTCAGCCGGTCGGGCGCCCCGCGCAGCACCTCGGCCTCGCCCCGGTCGATGGTGACGAAGAACGAGTCGAGCATCCCTGCCGTCCCCACCAGCACCGTCGCCGCGGCGGCGATCCCCAGGGCGGTGAGGAGCGTCCGCCGGGGGGTGCGGAGCACGTTGCGGAACGGCATCCGCCCGAAGGTGTTGCCGGGGAGCCGCCAGCGCCGCGCCACCGACGCGAGGCCGCCTCCGCGAGCCGCGAGGTAGCCGGTCCGGATCGCTTCGACCGGGGCGACCCGCAACGCCCGCCAGACCGGGTAGATCGTGGCGGCGAACGGAAGGAAGAACCCCAGCGCCGCCCCCTCGGCGAAGACGCGCGGCTGGAACGGCGCCGACCAGGCCGGCAGCGGCACCAGCTCCTCCAGGAGCCGCCGCATCGCCTCGCCGATGAGGAGCCCGACCGCCACCCCGAAGACGATCCCGAGGAGGGCGATCTGGGCGCCGACGAGGAGCGGCCGGACGGCGATCGCCGTCCCGGGCAGGCCGAGCCCCATGGCGATCCCGATCTCGCGCCGCTGCGCCTCCACGATCCGGCTCGTCAGGTTGAAGGCGGCGAGCGTCGCTCCGGCCAGGATCAGCGCGGCGAAGAGGTTCCAGAACTGCTGGTCGCCCTCGATGTCCTGGTAGAGGACGTGGTAGGCCTGGTCGTCCTCGCGGGTCTCCACCGTGGCGCCGAGCCCGGGCGCCTCGGTCGCCAGCGCGCGTTCGATCTCCCCCTGGACGAGCGATCGGTCGGCGTCGCCCCCCAGGGTGAGCACCAGGTCGTTCACCTGGCGGGCGTGCCCGGAGAGCGCCTGGGCCGTCTCGAGCGGGACGAAGACGGCGGCGAAGTTCGCCTCGGCCATGAGGCCACCGCGCTCGGTCGTCACCAGGAAGTACTCGGGCGTCAGCGCCTGCCCAACGTAGTCGAGCCGGGCGCCCCCGCTGAGCCGGATCGCCCCCTCCGGCGGCAGGCCGTAGTGCTCGGCGAAGTGGTACTCGAGGAGGCCGACCGCTTCGCCCGCGTCGGCGCCGGTGAGCCCGTGTCCGGCGCGGACGTCGAAGGCGCCGACCCGCGGGAGCCCGTTCCCCACCGGGACGCCGACGATCCGCCCCGGCACGAGGATCGTGAGCGCGTCGCTCGAGGCACCGGAGGCGTCGACCCCCGTCGGCAGGATGAGGCGTTCCTCGGCCGACTCGATCGCGCCGGCGTGATCGACCCGGCCGACCAGGTCGGCCAGCCGGCCGGCCGCGGCGAAGGCGCCGGGCGCGAGGCGAACGCGGAGGTCGAACATGTGGAGCGCCGCGTAGGACGCGTCGTTGGCGTCGCGTCGCCAGACCGAGGTGCTGCCGAGACCCGCGTACGTACCCGTGCCGAGGCCGATCGTCAGGGCGATCACCACGACCTGGAGCCATCGCTCACGCAGGTCGCGCCACGACCAGCGGAGCCAGAAGCGGGCGGCCATCTACCAGTGGAGCTCTGCGATCGGGGCGCGCCCGGCGCGCGGCGGCCCGTCGGCGACGACCCGCCCGCTGGAGAGCTCGACGACCCGGTCGGCCGCCCGCGAGATCTCGCGGTTGTGGGTCACCACGAGCACGGTCCGCTCGCCATCCGCCTGCGTGCGGAGCAGCTCGAGGATCGCCACGCCGGTCCGGAAGTCGAGCTCACCGGTCGGCTCGTCGGCGAGGAGGACCGGGTTCCTGGTCGCCAGCGCCCGGGCGATCGCCACGCGCTGCTGCTCGCCGCCGGAGAGCGCGTTCGGGAAGTGGCCCATCCGCAGCCCGAGGCCGACCTGCTCGAGGACCTCGGCCGCCAGCTCGCGGGCGCGCCGCTTGCCGGTCACGTCGGCCCCGAACTGGACGTTCTCGAGGGCGGTCAAGCCGGGGAAGAGGTTGAACGTCTGGAAGATGAAGCTGACCGTGCCGCGGCGGAAGCGGGCCAGCTCGCCGCGCGAGGCGCCGGTCAGCTCCCGTCCGGCGACCCGGATCCGCCCGTCGCTGGGCGTGTCCAGCGCGCCGATCAGGTTGAGGAGCGTCGTCTTGCCGCTCCCCGAGGGGCCGAGGACGACGACGAACTCGCCGGGAGCGACGCGGAGGTCGACGCCGTCGAGCGCCTTCACCGTCATCGCGCCGAGGCGGTAGTGCCGCGCCACCCGCTCGAGCTCGATCATCGCCCGCAACCGTCGCCGATTCTCCCCCGGCCGGCCAGAGCCCAACGGCACCGGCCCCAGGGTCGAGCGGACCGGGCGACCTTCGCTTGACCAAGACGCGCGCGGGCCTATGCTTCAGAGAGTACCCGGAGCCCGATATGACGACGGGCACGAGCCATCGCGAAGGCGAGCTCAGAGAAGTCGCGCGACAGCTGGTCTGGTGGCAGGATCCCGAGACCTCGCTGGCCCAACCGGGGCGCCTCATCGCCCAGGTCATGACGCTCGGGACCTGGACGGACGTGGAGCTGGTCCGCGAAGCCTGCGGGGAGGACGCGATGCGTGCCGTCCTCGCCTCGCCACCGCCGGGCGTCTTCGACGCTCGGTCCTGGTCCTACTGGCACGTGCGGTTCGGCTTCGAGCACGCGCTGCCACTGCCGCGGCGCTTCGGGTGACGCCCCAAGGGCGGATCGCCGCGTACGTCGATCCACCTCGGGTCGAGCCGAGGATCGACGTCCTCCCGCCGGCCCAGCGGCGCATCTGGGGGCGGCTGACGGAGATCCCGCTCGACTTCGTCCTCTACGGAGGAACCGGCCTCGCGATGCGCCTCGGTCATCGCTCATCCGTCGACCTCGACCTCTTCTCGCCGGGATCGTTCAGCCCGGGCGAGCTGGCGCGGGCCCTCCCGTTCGCGCGCCCGGCGGAGACCCTCCAGTCGGAGATGGACACGTTGACCCTGTTCGTCGAGGGGGTCAAGGTCTCTTCCTCGGCGGCCTCTCGCTCGCTGCCGTCGAACGCCCGGAGATCGCGCCCGACAACGGTCTGCTCGTCGCTTCGCCGCCGGACCTCGCCGCGACCAAGCTGAAGGCGATCCTCGATCGCGCCGGATCTCGGGACTACCGCGGGCGGCCATGCTCGAGAGCGGGGTGGAGCTCGCCGACATCGTCGGCTGGGCCGCGGCGGTACACGGGCCCGTTTCATCGGCCTGCTGGCGCTCAAGGCGCTTGCCTACTTCGAGGGGAGCGACCTCGCTTCCCTGCCCGGCGCCATCCGAGAGAGACTCACCCGCGCGGTTCGATCGGTCACTGGCATCCCGCAGATGCAGCCCCACCCACGCGAGCCTGCTCTACGACCTCCTCCGCTGGGCCCGCTACCCTAGGCGCCACCGATGGATCTCCCGACCAGCTCCGCCCGACGCGCCTTCCATGAGCGGCTCGCCCGCGCCCCGATCCTCTTCGACGGGGCGATGGGGACGCTCCTCTACAGCCGCGGCATCCCCCAGCGCGCCTGCCTCGACGAGCTGGTCCTCTCGCGTCCCGAGCTGATCGGCGCGATCCATCGCGAGTACCTCGAGGCCGGCGCCGAGGCGATCACGACGGCCGCCTTCGGGGCGAACCGCTCCCGCCTCGCCCCCTACGGCATCGCCGACCAGGCGGCCCGTCTCAACCGCCGCGCCGCCCAGCTCGCCCGAGAAGCGCGCGACGTGGCCGCCCGGGAGGCCCTGGTGGCGGGCTCGATCGGCCCGCTCGGCGCCCCGCTGCGGGGCCTCGAGCATCGTCCGGAGGGCGAGGTGCGCGCCGCCTTCCGCGAGGCGATCGAGGGGCTCCTCGAGGGTGGCGTCGACCTCCTCCTCTTCGAGACCCACAACGTCCTCGACGAGCTGCTGGCCGCGCTCGACGAGGCGCGGCGCCTCTCCGACCTGCCGATCGTCGCCGAGATGGCCTTCGGCCAGGAGATCGTGGCCATCGACGGGACGACTCCCGAGGCGGCTGCCGTTGCCCTCGTCGCGGCGGGAGTCGACGCCATCGGCGTCAACTGCAGCACCGGTCCGGTCGCCTGCCTCGATGCGCTCGCACGGCTCGGTCGCCCGAGCGGCGGCGTGGCGCTCTCGATCATGCCGAACGCCGGCCTCCCCCAGCGCACCGAGGGCCGCTTCGTCTACGCCGCCGACCCCGGGTACTTCGGCGAGACCGTGGCGATGATGCTCGACGCCGGCGCGCTCCTGATCGGGGGCTGCTGCGGCACGACGCCCGAGCACACGGCCGCCATGCGCACCGCGCTCGACACGCGGCTCGGCGCGCGGCTCGGAGCGGGTCCGCGCGCCCCGGCGCCCGCCGAGGTCACCGCCGCGCCCGCCGCGATCGAGGCGCCCCGCACCGCCGCCAGCGAGCCGGGGGTCGTCGAACCGCCGCCCCCCACCGACCTCCTCCGGAAGCTCCGCGACGGCCGATTCGTGGTCAGCGTCGAGATCGACCCGCCGCGCTCGATCCGCCTCGACCGGACGCTGGAGGCCGCCCGCCTCCTCCGGTCGGCCGGCGTCGACCTCGTCAACATCAGCGACTCGGCCATGGCGCGCGTGAGGATGGGCTGTCTCGCCGTCGCCTTCGCCGTACAGCGCGACGTCGGCCTCGAGACGCTCGTCCACTTCACCACCCGCGACCGCAACCTGATGGCGCTCGAGTCGGAGGTGCTCGGCGCCCACGCGCTGGGCGTCCGCAACGTCCTCTGCCTCACCGGCGACCCGCCGCGGGTCGGCGACTACCCGACCGGCACCGGCGTCTGGGACGTCGACTCGATCGGCTTCATCGAGATCCTGGCGCGGCTCAACCGGGGAGAAGACCGGGCGGGCTCACCCATCGGTCAGCCGGCCGGCTTCACCATCGCCTGCGCGCTCGACCCGACCGCCGACGACCTCGACGGCGAGCTCGAGCGCCTGGCGCGCAAGCTCGACGCCGGCGCCCACCTGGTGATGACCCAGCCGATCTACCACCGCGCCCAGCTCGAGCGGCTGCTGGAGAGCGTAGGGCGCCGGTGGGGATCGCCGCGCCTGCCGGTCCCGGTGCTGCTCGGGATCCTGCCCCTCCACACCGCGCGGCACGCCGAGTTCCTCCACCACGAGGTGCCCGGCATCACCATCCCCGACGAGGTCCGCGCGGCGATGCACGCCGCCGGCGAGCGCGGCGCCGAGGTGGGCCTGGAGATGGCGATGGCCCTTCTCGCCGAGGTGCGCGGCGAGGTCCAGGGGACCTACATCATGCCCAGCTTCGGGCGCTACCAGCTCGCCGCCGAGCTGGTCCGCCGGCTGCGGACCGCCGACCGGGCAGGTGCGGGGACGGCGCGGGGGGCGCGAACCGGAGCCGACCCCGGCCGCTAGACTGCCGGCATGCGGGTCAGCTTCCGCCTGGCGGCCGCCGCCAGCCTCGGCTCGGCGGTCCTGCTCGCGGCCAGCGTCGCCCTCGCTGGCGACCGCGTCCCGGCCGGACCGCCCTACCCCGACCCCGTCACTGGCCAGCGTGTCTACGACTACGCCGGGGCCTTCCGCCCGTCGACGATCGCCGAGCTCGAGCGGCGCATCCGCGGCATCGAGGACCGGACCGGCGCCCAGGTCGTCGTCTACACCCAGGTCAAGTCGGGGATGTACGCGGAGGACGCGAAAGCCGACGCGATCGCGCTGATCGACCAGTGGGGGATCGGCCGCCAGGGCTTCGACGATGGCCTGGTCATGATGTTCGACCTCGAGCCCGGCCTCGACCACGGCGGCGTCTTCCTCTACGGCGCCCGCGGCTTCAACGAGTCGTACATGAGCCCGGACGACCTGCAGCGCGTCTACGACGAGCGGATGGTCCCCTTCCTATCGCAGGCCGACCTGGACGGCGCGGTGCTCGCCGCCCTCGACGCGGTCGAGCCGAACGTGACGTCCGGGCGGGCGGATGAGCTGCAGCAGGTCCGCCAGCTGAACGCGGCGCTCGGGCTCGTCGGCGCGCCGCTCATCCTGGTCGTCGGTCTCGGCTGGTTCTATTTCTCCTGGCGCCGGACCGGGCGCGATCCCACCTACGCCGACGACGACTCGGTCCTGATGGCCGGCCCGCCGCTCGGCCTCACGCCGGCGACGGCGGTCGTGATGCGAGCTGGCTCGGGCACCCGCGAGGCGCTCACCACGGCGCTCCTCGACCTGGGCCGCCACGGCTTCCTCCGCTTCACCGACGAGCCCGACCAGCGCCCCAGCGTGGCGATCGAGATCACCGGCACGGCGGAGTCGATCCGCGAGGCGGCGACGAAGAGCCAGGGCACCGACGATCCCGGCCCGGCCGAGGCGTCTCTCGCCCGGACGCTCGCCGGCGCAGCGGGGTGGGGCGACCGGATCGAGCCCGAGAAGCTCCAGGAGATCGCGGTGACGCTGAACGAGTTCGTCGAGACGGCCGAGGAGCAGACCGTCGCGAGCGGCTGGTACCGCGAGCGGCCGGGCCGGGCGATCGGGCGCTGGCGGCGGATCGGCGCTCTCGAGCTCGTCCCCGGCTTCATCGCCGGCTGGCTCGCCTTCGGCGGCGGCTGGTCGGGGATCCTGCTCGTCGCCGGGGCGCTGATCGCGACGGGGGTCGTGACGCTGGTGCTCGCCGGGACGATGTCGGCGCGCACGCTCGGCGGCGCCCGGGTGGAGGCGATGCTGAAGGCGTTCCGGCGGACGCTGGCGAAGACGATCGAACTCGGCAAGACGCTTCCGGGCGTGATCGCGCAGGGCGATCCGCGGCTCGCCTTCCTCAAGACGCCGGACGACGCGCTCGTCTGGGGAATCGCCCTGGGCCTCCACCGCGAGGTCGCCGACGCGCTCAGGGCGGGGATGGAGCCGGCCGAGCAGGGCGCGCAGACGGCCGGCCGCGGCTGGTTCCCGGCCTGGTACGCGGGCTCGGGCGGCCTCACCGGCGGCACCGCCGGCGGGCCGAGCTACGGCCCGGCCGGGCACTGGGGTTCCGGCTCGCCGCTCCCCGACTTCGGCGGCATGGTCGCCGCCATCGGCACGATCGGGAGCCCGCCGCCCAGCTCCGGCGGAGGCGGTGGAGGCGGGGGCGGCAGCTTCGGCGGAGGCGGAAGCTCTGGTGGTGGCGGAGGCGGCGGCCGCTTCTGAGCCGGCCGGACCTGCCGGGTCCCGCCGCCCGTCGGTCGGCGCTGACGTACTGACGTAGACTGCGGCCATGGGTGCCGGCGACACGATGGAGATCTTCTTCGAGCGCCTCAACGCGGGCGACCGCGAGGGCGCCGTGGCGCTCATCGACGAGCGCGCCGTGATGGGCGTCTACGCCGGCGGCGAGCCGCGCCAGTTGCGAGGCAGCGAATCGATCGGCGGCTGGTTCCTGCGCGCCGACAAGGGCCTCCGGATGATCCCCGGCGAGGTCCGCGACATGGGCGCCACGCTCACCTGCGACATCCTGGTGCTGCGTCCCGGGGCGCCGTCCCATTACCTCGACGCCACCTTCCGGGTCGAGGCCGGGAAGATCACCGCCATCAACCTGACGCCACGGTAGCGGTCGGCGGCCCACTCGATCCGCTGCGGGTCATCCGGCCGTCGCTACGGCAGCGGCGTCTCCGCCGGCGGTGATGCGCTCGGTCCGGGCGATCCCTCGCCCGGCGAGGGGCTCGGCACCGGCACCGGCCCCGTTCCCGGGATGTAGATCTTGTCGCCGATCTTGATCTTGTCGGGGTCCGAGATCTGGGGATTGGCGGCGAGGAGCTGCTGCAGCGTGACACCGAGCGTGTCGGCGATCCCGGAGAGCGTGTCACCGGCCTTGACGACGTAGACCGCCGCCGTCGGGGCGGACGTCGGCGTGGGCCGCTGGGAGGCCGAGGCGGAGGGGAGCGGCGTCGGGCTGGGGGTCGGTCGGTCGCCGCTCACGAAGTCGGAGAAGAAGGTCGGCAGGAAGAAGAGCGCGACCGCGGCGATGACCAGCGCCGCCGCGTAGATCGCCAGGTGCGGGATGGCGGGGAGCCCGACCCGGGAGCGCAGGCTCGGGTAGCTCTCGTAACGGCGCGGTCGTTCCCACGGCGGCGCGCCGTCGGGGCGCGCAAACTGCGCAGCGCCCCTCCCGCCGGCGACGGGGCGGCGGCCACTGCGCGCCAGGTCGCCGTGGCGCGGCGCGTAGGGATCGAGTCCCTCCTCATCGTCCTCGCGCCCGGCCAGGAACGGCGGGAGCTCGCCCTGATCCTCGTCCTCCTCGGCGGTCTCGCTCGCCGGTGCGACCGGCGAGGGCGGTTCGGCGGGCGGCCCCGGCGGCGTCCCGCCGGGTCGTCCGGTCTCCGCCTCCGCACCCGCCCAGAGCCCTTCCGACGAGGATTCGCGCGCCAGCCACGGCGGCGGGGCGGTCCAGTCCCGCCCCGGCGGAGCCGGTGGCGCCTCCTCCACGCGTGCCGCCTCGGGTCGCTCCGCCGGCAGCGCGCGAGCCGCCTCCCGCCGCGCCCAGTCCTGGAAGGTGGGGCAGGCCGGGAACGCCGAGGCGAGGCAGTAGGCCTCCTGGTGGGCGAGGGCCCGCGGCGCCGGCCGCACCTCGGCGAAGCAGCGGTGGCGATGGTCGGGGACCGGGCTGCGAAGGTCGCGGTCGTCCTCGTACGCGACGAAGGGGCAGGCGCCGGGGCGGTCGTGGAGGGATGCCCGTTCGCTGGTCATCGGACGCCCGCAGGGTAGCACGCGCCAGGCTCCGGCCGAACCTCGCCACGGGCGCTCCGGGCTCCCCGGCTCTACACTCCAGCCATCCCCGTCCAACCTTCGGGCCGCCAGGAGCGACGGCCCGAGCCACCTCACCAGAAAGGAGACACGCGTGCCCGCCCTCGCGCCTCACCTGACCGCGCGCCTCGCCGGCCTGCTGGCACCCCGCCGGGTCGCCTCGGCGCACTGTGACATCCCCTGTGGCATCTACGACCCGCACGGCGCCGAGCTCGCCGCCCGCACCGTCGCCCGCATGGTCGAGCTGATCGGCCAGCTTCCGGCCGGCTCGAGCGCCGATGCCGACCGGCAGAAGTTCATCCGCTGCGTGACCGTCAAGGAGCAGCACGCCGAGCTGGTCAAGCGCGAAGTTCAGGTCATCTGGAGCGATTACTTCAGGCCCGAGCACCTGGAGCGCTACCCGGACCTCCACGCGACGGTCTGGAACATCCTCAAGCTGGCCGGGCGGAACAAGCAGACCGTCGACGCCCAGGCGGCGGCCGACCTGGAGGCGGCGGTCAAGGAGTTCGCCGAGATCTTCTGGGCGACGAAGAAGCCGGCGTAGGAGGGCCGATCCGAACGGCGGCCGACCGCGCGACCGGTCGATGCCCGACCCGGACGGCCGGCGATCGGTGAGCGGGCCCGCCCCCGACGGGAGCCCGTTCGAGCGGCTCCTGACCGGCTTCGGCCGGGGCCTCCTGCTCGCCGGGCTCGTGGTCGCGTCGGTTGCGCCGGCGCGCCGTCTGGCCCGCTCCTGGCGGGCGCGCATCGCCGTCGCCGGCCACTCGATGGCGCCGGCGCTCCTCGAGGGCGACTGGCTCCTGGTCGACCCGGACGCCTACCGGCGACGGCCGATCCGGGCCGGCGACCTCATCGTGGCGGAGCTCCCCCCCACCGAGGAGACCGGCCGGCTGCGCGTGAAGCGCGTCGCGCGGGTCGACCCGGACGGCCGCTTCCTCCTCGCCGGCGATGCGCCGGACGAGCCTGGTCACGCCCACGGCGCCGGACCGCTGCCGACGTCGGCGATCGTCGGCCGGCCGTGGTTCCGCTACTGGCCGCCGCGCCGCGCCGGGCCGGTCCGCTGACGCGCGGCGAGGGCGCGGCGAGGGCGCTACCACTCACAGTGGCGAGGCGGGCACGGAGCACGCGTGGCGGCACGTGCGAAGTCTCCGTTCCGCGATCCGACGCCGAGCGCGGGGCCGTCCTTCTACCACCAGCAGTGGCAGCCGACTAGCCGCGCCGCCCCCCGCCGCCGCGCCGCCGCGCCGCCCCGCCGCCGCCTATCATCACGACGTGGACCCCTTCGCTGCCTGGCCGCCGCCGCTCCCCGGACCGTCGACCGACCCGAACGCGCCCTGGGAGCCCATGCACCGCCCGGCCGAACGCCTCGGCGACCCCTACCTGATGCTCGACATGATCCGACTCCAGCCGGCGCTCGCGGCCGCCATCGTCGAGTCGGCCGGCCGCGACGGGAGCGCCGTCGCCGTGGCTCGCCTGCTGGGCGACGCGGCTACGAGGCCCGGCACGCCGGTCGCCATCACCGGCTGCGGCACCAGCGAGCACGGGGCGATGGCCGCCGCCGCGATCCTCGGCGAGGCGTGGCGGCGCGCCGGCCTGCCGGGCGTCGGGCCTATCCCGCGCCAGGCCTTCGAGGCGGCGCTCGACCCCTGGCCGGGTGGCGTCGTCATCGGCGTCTCGCACGAGGGCGGCACCTGGGCGACCGGTGAGGCGATGCGCGCGGCGCGCGAGGCGGGCGCGAGCGTGGCGCTAATCACCGCGGGCGCCAACAGCCCGCTGGCGAAGCTCGCCGATACCGTGCTGGCCACCCCGTTCATCGACCGTTCCTGGTGCCACACCGTCGGCTACCTGTCGCCGGTCGTCGCCGCCGCCGCGATCGGGGCGGCGCTCACCGGCGGGACGCTCGATCCCGCCGCCCTGCGCGACCTGGTCGCCGCCGGCCTCGCGCTCGACGCGACCGCCACGGTGGTGGCGGGCGAGCTGTCCGCCGTGGCGAGGCTGCTGGTGACGGCCGGCGGGTCGGACCGGCCGGCCGCCCACGAGCTGACCCTCAAGATCGAGGAGGCCGCCTGGCTGCCGACCACGACCCGGGACCTCGAGACGCTCCTCCACGGGCACCTGCCGGCGACCGACGATACGACCGGCCTCGTCTTCATCGCCGCCGACCGCCACCGCCGTGAGCCGCGCCTCGAGCGGGCACGGCAGATGCTGCGCGCGGCCGGCGTCGTCGAGCTGCGCCGCGCCGCGATCGTCAGCGAGGCGGCGTCCGGGGCGCTGCCGCCCGAGCTGACCCCTGCCGGCCGTCTGGTCATCCCCGACGCGCCCGCGCTCCCCGCCCCGGTCGCGACGCTCGTGGGGACCGCGGTCCCACTCCAGCTCCTCGCCTACCGCCTCGCCCTGGCACGGGGCACCAACCCCGACCCGATCCGCCGCGACGACCAGCGCTACGCGGCCGCCGCCGCGGTCCACGAGTAGGTCGCACCGCCGGGACGGCATGGTCGCCGATCCGGGCCCGGCGAGCGGCGTCACCCGAAACGGGCCCCTCGAGCGTCTCATTGGCGTGGAGGGACGGGCCGGGTCCGCCGAGCCGCTCCGCACCGGCGCGACGGCGTCCCCGGACGATCCCCGCTCGGCGGTCGAACGGCTCGTCTCCGACCACCGCGACGAGGTGCGACGTGTCGTTTACGCGATCCTCCATGATGCCGACGAGGCGGAGGACGTGACCCAGGTCGCCTGCGAGCGAGCGCTCCGCCGGTTCGGTGACCTGCGCCAGCCGGACGCCGCTCGCTCCTGGCTCCTCTCGATCGCGGTGCGCGAGGCGCTCTCCGTCCGCCGCCGCTGGCACCGGTTCGTCCGCCTCGGGTCGCCCCCGGTCGAGGCGCTCGTCCGGCCGATCCCGGTCGACCAGGACCTGGAGCGCCGGCTCGATCTGCTGGCGGCCTTCGACCGGCTGCCGATCGACCAGCGGACGGCGCTCGCGCTCCACTACTACGCCGGACTGACCGTGGCGGAGGCGGCCGGCATCGCCGGCGTCCCGCTCGAGACGATGCGGTCGCGGGTCAAGGCGGGGCTCGGGCGGTTGCGGCGCGACCTCGACGAGGGCGAGGGGATCCGGTGATGCGGGGTGGTCCGGTGATGGACGAGCCGCGCGACGAGGAGCTCGGCCGGGAGCTGCGCGCGGCCCTGCGCCTCCGCGAGCCGCTGCTCGCCGGCGGCCCGCCGCTCCGGGATCGCGGGCGAGGCGGGCGACGTGGCGGCCGCGCCCTGCCGGGCCTGGCGGTCCTCGTCGTCGGCGGGGCGCTCATCGCCGTCTACCTCGGCAACTGGCGGATCGGCGAGAGCGGCCCGCCGCCCGGGTCGCCGAGGCCGCCGGCTTCGCCGTCCGGCGGCGCAACGCCGAGCCCCGGCACCACCGGCGACCTGGTCATCAGCGGGATCCACTTCCCGGCCAAGATCGGTGGAGAGCCGGTCCTCACGGTCGAGCGGGCGCTCGCCGTCGAGCGCGAGTCGGGCCCGGCCGCCGGGCGCACCATCCTGGTCGCGGGGTTCGCGTGGACGTTCGTCCCCTTTTGTACGATGCAGACGGGGAACCGCTCGTTCCTGGAGAGCTGCGAGGCGAGCTGGATCGCCGGCCGCGCCACCAGTCCGCGATGGGAGACGCTGACCGCGGGGACCGTCTCGGAAGGTGGCGTCGAGGGCGGCTCCGCGATCCCCTTCCGCTGGGACCCCGCCTTCAACCAGCGGAGCGTCGGCCTGGGGATGATCTACGGGGCGGGCGTCTTCAGGGGACACTTCCACGACCAGCGAGCGGCGGCGTGCAGCGACGTCCCCCGCTGCGAGTCGGTCTTCGTCATCGACGACCTGGCCTTCCGGGCCCAGGTCCCGCACCCGCAGCCGCCCTCCCACCGCCTTCAGCAGCTCGGCCGTCTGCGGGTCCCGGTCCCGACCGGCTGGTGGCTCGCGACCAACGAGGGCGACGAAGGTGGTTGGCTACTCGCAACCGACATCGCGCGGAGGGGAGGAGCGGCCTACTCGCTCGAGCTGCGCGTCTCGGAAGAGGGGCTCCCCGGTACGCCCGGCGACGAGCCGCCGGCCGGCACGCCGCTGACGCCGGAGTTCTCCCGGGCCGTGGCGATCCAGCCGCTGCTGGCCGCGCAGATCGGCTCGCTCCCGGCGGCGTCCACCGTCTCGCGCGGCGATGACCGCGCGGAGTTCCTGGTCTTCGGCACCGCCTCTCGAACCTACCTCGCGATCCTGCACTACCCGGCCCCGGCCGAGTGGGGCCAGTGGGTCACCGACCAGGCGCTCCTCGACTTCCGGGCGATCCTCGAGAACATCGTCCCGGACGAGGCACCCCGGGCTCCCATCAGCGCCACCTTCGGCGTCCCGTACCCGTACCAGCTCGAGCGCTGCGGTCTCTTCGGGCCGATCCTCTTCGACGGCAGTTCGTGGAGGGTCATGGCAGCACGCGGCGGGGACGGCGGCTTGTTCGGGCCGGGACAGGGATTCGTGCGGCAGACGTTCCTTCTCCTCGGCGCGGCGAGCGGGACGATCACGCTCCTCGACGCGGAGACGGCGGAGTTCCAAACGGACTCCGGGGTCGTCGTGACGCTTCGGCGCCACGAGGGCACGGCCGAGCCCCTCTCCTGCCCCTGAGCGGGCGGCCCTCCCCACCGCCCCGCCGCCGAAGGGCGCCTACCACTGCCAGTGGTAGCCGCGGCCCCTTTCCCTCGTGGCCGGTCCGCCGAAGTGCGCTCCGCGCCGCGCTGCAAGCGTGCTCGCCTGGGGTTCTGCCACCCACAGTGGTGACG
>MGMJ01000042.1:73814-75902 GCA_001794945.1 Chloroflexi bacterium GWC2_73_18 | reverse complement strand
TCTCGCTGCTGGACCTCACGCCCGTCAGCGTGTAGGCAGAACCCGACCCCTCCGGCCGTGCTCAGCTGAACTCGCCGGCCGGCTGGAACTTCGGCCTAAGAGGCCCAAGACGGTCACCGGGTGTGCCGGTTGGTCGTCGTCCCGTCGCCAAGCTGGCCGAAGACGTCGTAGCCCCAGCACTTCGCGGCTGGGACCCGGATCCCTTCGCCCCGGGACGTGGTGCTCGCCAGCGCCGTGGCGCCGGTCAGCGTGGCGGCGAGGAGCCCCCGCCACGAGGCCGGCGACGAGCGCGGGGCGATGGCCGCCGCCCGTGCGCCTGGCGCACCGCCGCGGCGCCACGATCTCCTGCCGGATCCGCTCGTCCATCTTCTCCCACCCTCGGCTGACGGGCTCTCGTCGCCCGACTCGGTGGCGGACATCACCTGTGCTGGCAGGCGTGCGGGCATCCACGGAGACCGTCGATCGCCGGCCAGCCCTGGCCTATGCCTCGGGCTCCGGGCTCTCCCCTTCTTCCTCCCTCTCGGCCGCTCCGTCGCCGTTCCCGCCGCCGTGCGCGCCGCCGAACTCGCGAGCGATCTCCGCCATCCGCACCAGGCGATCCTCCACGCGCCGGTGAAGGGACCCGTCGGGGTACGTCCCATCCGGACCCCGCGCGCCGGCGGGGAGACCGGTCAGGATCTCGACCCCCTGGTCGACCGTTTCCACCGCCCAGATGGAGAAGTGCCCCTCGCGGACCGCCTCGACCACCTCCGAGCGGAGCATCAGGTTGCGGACGTTGGCGGCCGGGATGACGACGCCCTGGCGGCCGGTCAGGCCGCGGGCGCGGCAGACCGCGAAGAAGCCCTCGATCTTCTCGTTGACACCGCCGATCGCCTGCACCTCGCCGCGCTGGTCGACCGAGCCGGTCACCGCGATCCCCTGCTCGATTGGCGCGTCACCGAGCGCGGAGAGGAGCGCGTAGAGCTCGGCCGAGGATGCCGAATCGCCCTCGATCTCCTCGTACGACTGCTCGAAGACCATGCTGGCGCGCAGCGAGAGCGGCCGCTCGCGCCCGAAGCGGTCACGCAGGAAGCCGCCCAGGATCAGGAAGCCCTTGTCGTGGATCGGGCCGCTCAGCTTCGTCTCGCGGTCGATGTTGACGACGTCCCCCTCCCCCACCGCGATGGCCGCGGTGATCCGCGTCGGGCGGCCGAACTCGTAGTCGCCCAGCAGCGCCACCGACAGGCCGTTCACCTGGCCGGCGCTGGCGCCCTCGGTATCGATCAGGAAGGTCCGCTCGGCGATCAGCTCGCGGATCTTCTCCTCGACCAGGTTGGAGCGGTAGACCTTCGCCTCGATGGCGTGCTCGACGTCCTCGGCGCTCACCAGTTCGCGCCCCGCGCCGCCGGCCCAGTGGCTCGCCTCGGCCAAGAGATCGACGATGTCGATGAACCGCGCCGAGAGCTTCTGCTGGTGCTCGCGGATCCGGGCCGAATGCTCCACCACCCGCCCCACCGCCGCGGGCTCGAAGTGACGGAGCCCCTGCTCGCGGACCTGGCGGCTGACGAAGGCGGCGTACTGCTGAACCTGCTCATCGCCCCAGGGCAGCTCGATATCGAAGTCGGCGCGGACGCGGAAGAGTTCGCGCACCTCGTCATCGAGCGCGTAGAGGAGCTGGTAGAGGTGGGCCGGCCCGATGAGCACCACCTTGATGTCGAGCTCGATCGGCTCGGGTGTCAGGGTCACCGTGGGGAAGAGCGTGTACTGGGCGCCGATGTTCTCGACCTGCACGCGCCCGGTGCGGAGGACCTGCTTGAGGCGGTCCCAGGCGAACGGCTGGGTCAGCAGGTCGAGCGCCTCGACCATCAGGTATCCGCCATTGGCCCGGTGGATCGCCCCGGGCCGGATGTAGCGGTGGTCGGTGGTGACGGCGCCGAGCGTGGCCCGGTACTCGATCCGGCCGAAGAGGTTGTAGTAGGTCGGGTTCGTCTCGATGACGACCGGCGCGCCCTTCGTATCGTCGCGCCCGACCAGGACGTTCACCTCGTAGCGCCCGAAGAAGTCCTCGCGGCTGCGCCGCTGGGCGCCGCCCATCAGCGCCTCGATGAG
>MGMJ01000042.1:71560-73793 GCA_001794945.1 Chloroflexi bacterium GWC2_73_18 | reverse complement strand
CACCCGGTCGAGCCACTCCAGCAGCCGCGGCAGCTCGAGGTAGCGCGCCTTCAGCTCATCGACGAGGTGGCCGACGGCGAAGAGAGCGACGTCGCGGTCGAGCTGCCGCACGCGGTCGCGGGTCTCGCGCTCGAGCGTGCGCAGCCGGTTGGTCACGTCGGCGAGGCGCTGCTCGATCTCCTTGAGGCGCCCGCGGAACCGCTCCTTCTGCTCATCCGCGAGCGCCTCGAACTGCTCGCGGGTGGCCGGCTTGCCGTCGATCAGCAGGACGGTCATGACCCCCGACGGCGTCACCTCCAACCCGAGGCCGCGCCCGCGCGCGTACTCGCGCAGCGCGCCCAGGTCCTCTTCGCGCTGCCGGTCGAGCTCCTCGAGGACGGCGCGGCGATTGCGCTGGTAGTTCTCGCTCTCGAAGGCGCGCGGCACGTCGCGCCGGGCCTCCTCGATCAGCCTGGCCATCTCCCCCGCCAGCTGGCCGCCACGGCCGGCAGGGATCGAGACGGCGATCGGCCGCTGTTCCCGGTCGAAGTCGTAGAGGTAGACCAGGTCGCCCGGCGTCGGTCGTTTCGCCGCGTAGCGCTCCAGGTAGGTGCGCAGGGTCGTCCGCCGCCCGGTGCCGGTCTGGCCGGTGACGAAGATGTTGTAACCGCGCGTCTCGATCTCCAGGCCGAAGCGGATCGCCTCGAGCGCGCGCGCCTGGCCGATCGTGCCGGCCAGGGGCTCCACCTCCGCGGTGGAGGCGAAGGCGAAGAGGGCGGGATCGCAGTGGCGACGCAGCCGCTCGGGCGGGAGCCGGAGGGCGGCGACGGGCGAGACGGCGAACGGCTCGACCATCACTCAGAAGCGCATGCTGCCAAGGACGAGCGAGACGACCACGACGATCACGACGAGCGCCATGACCACGCGCGCCAGCCGGGCACCGGGCATCGGCGCGCCTCTTCGGCCCGCGCGCTCAACCGCGCAGGAGCGCGGTGAGGCCGAGGACGGCGATCGCCACCGTGGCGGCGAAGAGGACGAGGCCGCCGCCCATCAGCAGGGCCCACGCGAGCTTCGCCTCGAGGGGGGACATCGGCACCTCTAGCGGTAGTTCTCGAACTGCAGCGGCACAGGATATCGTTCGGTCTCGCCACGCAGCCGAACGATCACCTTCTGCAGCTCGTCCTTGCTCTTCGCGGAGACACGCACCGCATCGCCCTGGATCTGTGAGCGGACCCTGGGGAACTCGTCGCGGATCAGCTTCTGGATCGTCCTGGCCAGCTCCTCCGAGAGTCCCCGACGCAGGCCGATCTCCTGGCGGAGCCGCCCCCCGCCGGCCGGCTTCGGGTCGCCCCAGTCGAAGATCTTCAACGACAGGCCGCGGCGGACAGCCTTCGACTCGATCAGGTCGCGCACCGAACGAACGCGGTACTCGTCGTCGGCGAGGAGCGCGATCGTCTCGCGGCCGAGCTCGAGCTCGACGTGGGCATGCTTGAAGTCGAAGCGGGTGGCGATCTCGCGGCGCACCTGGTCGAGTGCATTGACCAGCTCCTGGCGGTCGAAGTCGCTGACCACGTCGAAGCTCACCTCACCGGCCACGCGGCACCCCCCTGCTCGAGCGGCTCACCGGTCTGCATGACCCCAAGTGTAGGCGCTCGACCGTCGCCTGGGCCTGCCAGGTCCGGGACCGCCGCTGAGAGGCGACGGGTGGCGGACACGCTCCTCCCGGGCGGCCGGCTCCCGGTCAGCGGGGTACGCCCTCCCGCGCGCGGAGCCATTCGAGGAGGAGCTCGGCGATCCGGTAGCTCCGCCCACCGCCCATCACCACGACGACGTCGCCGGGACGGACGGCACCGGCAAGGTACGCCGCCGTCTCCTCGATCGTGCCGGACGCGGCGGCCAGGCCCGGGCGCCGCCGGTCGACCGCCGCCGCCAGCGCCTCCGCCGAGGTGATCGTGGTGTCGAGGTCGCGCCCGGCCCAGATCCGCGCCACGGCGACCGCGTCGGCGCCGGCCAGGGCGTCGGCGAAGGCCTCGAGCATCGCCGCGGTGCGGTGGTAGGTGAGCGGCTCGTAGACCGCCCAGAGACGGCGTCCCGGGTAGCGCTGCCGGGCCGCGGCGAGGGTCGCCGCGACGGCGGTCGGATGGTGGCCGTAATCGTCGAGGACGGCGACGTCACCGGCCTCGCCCTTCAGCTCGAGGCGCCGCCAGGCGCCCCGGAAGCTGTCCAGCCCGGCCACGATCGCGGCGGGCGGCAC
>MGMJ01000042.1:47161-71543 GCA_001794945.1 Chloroflexi bacterium GWC2_73_18 | reverse complement strand
CGAGCCACACCGCCACGGCCGCCCCGCCCACACCGATCCCCTCGACCTCGAGCGCCGTCCCGGCCGGGTCGGTCGCGGTGACCCGCCCGGCGATCGCCCGCACCGAGGCGGCGCCGTCGCGGTACCGGGCGGCCAGGGCTCCGGCATCGACGTCGTCGCCGAGACGGACCGCCACGAGTGGGCCGGGCCAGCGCCCCAGGCGCGCCAGGACGCGGCCCACGCCGTGGTCGCCCACGTTGGCAACGAGGACGGGCGGCGCGCCGCTCCCCTCCCCCGTCTCGGCCGCCATGCGCAGCCAGGTGGCGAACGCCTCGACGACCGCCGCCTCGTCCGCGAAGACGTCCGGGTGATCCCACTCGGCCGAGACGAGGACCGCAACGGCGGGCCGGAAGGCGTCGAAGTTCCCGGCGTACTCGTCGGCCTCCACGACGAAGGCGTCTCCTCGCCCCCACCGCGCCGTCGCCGGCGGTCCACCCGTCACTTCCGCCGGGAGCAGGGCCCCCACGAACGCGGAAGGGTCGCGCCCGGCCCCGACGAGGAGGTGGACGAGCCAGCTCGCCGTCGTCGACTTGCCGTGCGTCCCCGCCACCGCGACGAGGCGCTGCCCGGTCGTCGCCGCCACGTCCGCCACGACCTGCTGCCACGGCTCGGCCGCCATCCGGGCGGCACGTCCGGCCACCAGCTCGGGATGGTCGGGCGCGTGGGCGGTGAGCGCCTTCGTCACGGCCAGGCGCTCGGGCCGACCGCTGTTGACGTGCGCGGCGTCGTGCGCCCAGGCGAGCGGCACCCCGGCCGCCTCGAGGGCCGGTGTGTAGGGCGACGGTCCGCCCGCATCGCAGCCGCTGACGCGCGCCCCGGCCCGCGCGGCCAGGAGGCCCGCGGCCGACGCCCCCGCCCCGGCGATCCCGATGATGTGGATCCGCTCGCCGGCCCGGATCGGGCGGGGCGGACGCGCGCGTGCGAGCCCGGCCCCGACCTCGCCGGCGCTGCGCGTCACCGTCGGGGCTCGCCGAGCCGCTCGAGCAGCATGACCAACGCGGCGCCGGCGCTGGCGCGCTTGTTGACGTGGCGGTCGCCATGCCAGAGGTGGCGACGGACCGTCGCGCCCTCGGCATCGGCCACGGCGACGTAGGTGAGGCCGACGGGCTTGGCCGCCGTGCCGCCGCTCGGCCCGGCGATCCCGGTGACGGCGACCGCCAGGTCGCTGCCGAAGCGCCGCCGCACGCCCTGGGCCATCGCCATCGCCACCTGGGCCGAGACGGCGCCGTGGTTGGCGAGCACGTCCCGAGGCACGTCGAGGAGCGTGACCTTCACTTCGTCGCTGTAGGCGACGACGCCGCCGAGCAGGCAGGCGCTGGCCCCGGCGACCTCGGTGATGGCGTGGGCGACCAGCCCGCCGGTGCAGGACTCCGCCGTCGCCACCGTCGCGCCGCGCTCGGCACAGGCCTCCAGCAGGCGGGCGGTCAGCGTCTCGAGCGCCGGCCCCTCCGGCTCGTCCTCCATCGCCTCAGGACACCGGCTGCGGCGGGCCGCTGGGCCCGATCACCCAGGTGCCAGGGTTAGCACGTTCGCCGAGCGGCCCGTAGGGCGTCCCGTTCACGGTCACGTAGGTGACGCTCGCCGCCCCCGTCCGGATCTCGATCTGCTCCTGGCCGGCGAAGATGATCGTCGATCCGTCGCGGAAGGTGCGACCGGCGCCGCCGTTCGTCTTGGGGTCGTCGACGCCGTCGACGCGGACGACCAGCCAGGCGTTGCCGCCGCGGATCTCGACGACCAGGTTGACGCCCGTGTAGGCGACCGTGACCGAGCGCGTCTCGGTCGTCTGCTTGTTCTCCTGCCCCGTCGCCGTCACGGTGAGGCGCCAGGTGCCGGCGGTCAGATCGTAGGCGCCGCTGAAAGAGCCGTCGCCGGAGACCTCCAGCTCACGGGCGGGCGGCACCGGGGGGGGTGCCGGCGTCGGCTGGCCGTCGGGGACCGGCACGGCCGGCCCCAGGTACTCCGCGCTGACCACGACAGCGTCGCCGCTCGTCGTGCCCTGCATGGGGATCGCCCCGTTGGTGAAGCTGGTGCCGTCGTTGGGGCTGGAGAGCGAGAGCGTCGGCGCCTCGATGACCGGGATCGGGACGGTGATGATCAGCGTCACCGCTTCGCTCGACTTCGAGGTGGCGGGGTCGGTGGCCAGGAGCAGGAACTCGTTGCGACCCTTGCGCAGGGCCACCTCGCGCGACCATGCCCCGTCGGCGGCGGCCGTGATGCGGACCGGCTGCCCGTCCGGCCCGGTGATACTGACGGTCGCCCCGGGCGACGCCGTCCCGGCCATGACCAGTGTCTCCGCGTCGATCTCGAGGTTCGCCTGCGGCGGGCTGGTGACGACCAGTTCCGGCGGCTTGGCGAAGCGGAAGAGCTGCACGCCGATGTAGGCGGCGAAGGCGAGCACGATGATGACCAGGACGCCGGCGATGATCAGCCCCGAGGTGAAGGTGAAGCGGCGCCGGGGCGCCTCGAGCGCGCGCGGCACCACGGTGACCGGCTCGCTGGCCCGGCTTCCCAGCTCGCCGCGGTACAGCTCGACGACGGCGTCCGGATCGAGGTCCAGGTACTGCGCGTAGTTGCGCAGGAAGCCCTTCGTGTAGACGGTCCCGGGCAGTTCGCGGAAGTCGCCAGCCTCCAGGGCCGCCAGGTACCTGGCACGGATCTTCGTGTCGCGCTGGGCACGCTCGAGGTCGACGCCGCGGCGCATCCGCGCGGCGAGCAGGATCTGCCCCAGGTTCGGGCCCTCGACGGCGGTCCCGGCAGGCGCCCGGTCCTGCTCGGACTCCCATCGGCGCACCCCCTCGGGCGCGCCTGGCCGCGGGGCCATCGTCGGCTCGGAGACGCCCCGCCTGGGGAGTCCGGTCCGGCCGTCACCGCCCTCCGGGCGACGGCTCGCCGTCTCGTCGGGGCGCAGGCGGGCACCGTCGCGCTCACGGAGGAGCTCGAAGGGCCGGCGCGGAGGCGTGTCGCTGGCGCTCATGCGTCCTGGTCGCTGCCATCGTACCCCTCGTCGCGAGAGGCCAGCATCGGGCGCTCCGGGCGGCGCAGGACCGCCCGCGCATTGGAGCCGTCGAAGGGCCCCACGAAACCGCGCGCCTCGAGCTGGTCGACGATCCGGGCGGCCCGCGCATAGCCGATCCTGAGGCGCCGCTGAAGGAGCGAGGCGGAGGCTCGGTCGTACTCCTGGATCACCGCGATCGCGTCGGGAAGCAGGCGGTCCGCCTCGCTGTCCTCGGCCTCCTGGAGACCGCCCGGTTCCTCCTCGGTCTCCACGATCGCCATGTCGTAGTGCGCCTCGGCCTCGGCGCGCCAGTGTTCGGTGACCCGGGCGATCTCGCGATCGGAGACGAAGACGCCCTGCAGCCGCATCGGCCGGGGCAGGTCGGACGGCTGGTAGAGCATGTCGCCGCGGCCGATCAGGTCCTCCGCGCCCGGCGTGTCGAGGATCGTGCGCGAGTCGATCTGCGAGGCCATGGCAAAGGCGATCCGGCTCGGGAAGTTCGCCTTGATCAGCCCGGTCACGACGTTGACCGAGGGACGCTGCGTCGCCAGCACCATGTGGACGCCGACCGCCCGCGCCTTCTGGGCCAGCCGCACGATGGGGTCCTCCACGGCGCGGCCCTCGCGCATCATCAGGTCGGCCAGCTCGTCGACGACGATGACCAGGAAGGGGAGCCGGTCGGCCGGGTCGGCGCGGCTCTCGTTGAAGGCGGTGACGTTGCGGACGCCGGCGCCGGCGAAGCGCCGGTAGCGGTTCTCCATCTCGGTGACGACCCAGCGGAGGGCGGCCTTGGCCCGTTCCGGCTCGGTGATCACCGGGACCATCAGGTGCGGCAGGCCGTTGTAGGCGGCCAGCTCGACGCGTTTGAGGTCCATCAGGATGAAGCGCAACTCGTCGGGCGTGGCCGCCATCAGGAAGCTGACGATGAGGGCGTTGACCATGACGCTCTTGCCGGAGCCCGTCGCCCCCGCGATCAGCAGGTGCGGCATCCGCCCCAGGTCGGCCGCCCGGGCGTGCCCGGCCACATCGCGCCCGAGCGCGAAGGTGAGGCGAGATGGCGCCTCGAGGATGCGCGCCTCCTCCATCATTCGGCGCAGCGCCACGACGTTGAAGTCTGCGTTGGGGATCTCCAGGCCGACGACGCTCTTCCCCGGGATCGGCGCCTCGATCCGGATCGTCCGAGCGGCGAGCGCCATCGCCAGGTCGTCCGCGGCCGCCTCGATCCGGGAGACCTTGATCGACGGGTCGGGCTCGACCTCGTACTGGGTCACCACCGGCCCCGCGTTCCAGCGCGTGACGCGCGCCGGGATATCGAAGGCGGCGAGCTTGGCCACGATGATCGCGGCGTTCCGCTCATGGTCCATCTGCCCCTTGCCCTCGGCGGGCGCGATGTCGTCGAGGAGCGGGAGGGGTGGCAGGCGGTACTGGCGCGGCTCGCGCGACGACGCGTCGTGATCATCGGTCACGTCGCGGGCCGGCCGTGGCGACCGCTCAGGTGACGTCGCGACCGGCACCACGGCGGCCGTCGGGCCGATGGGGACCGTGCTGAACGTGGCCGAAAGCGGCGCCGGGGAGCCGGCCGGCGGCGGGATCGGGCGCGCCGTCGCGGTGTCATCCGGGCGTCCCCAGGCACTCACCGGCCCGGGCGGTGGCAGCGGCAGCTGCTCGGCGGTGCGGCCCCGGCCGGCCGCCCCTGCCCGCGGCTCTTCGCGCTCCTCGAGGGGCAGGCGCATCAGCTCGAGGAACCCCCGCCCGGCGGCGGCGACCGGGTGGACGAGGCTCCGCAGCGGCAGGTTCAACAGCAGGAGCACGCCGGCGACGGTCAGGCCGGCGAGGACGACGAAGGTCGCAGGTGGACCGAGCAGCCCGGTCATCCAGTGGCTCAGCTCGTAGCCGACCGCGCCGCCACCCTCGCGCAGCGCCGCTTCACCGTGCCTCTCGCCCTTCTGCCAGAGGTGGATCAGGCCGAGCGCGCCCAGGTAGGTGGCGACGCCACCGACGACGGCGACGCGCCATGCGCCGGCCCGGCCGCTCGTCCGCTCCACCAGGACGCCGGCCGCGATGAGGATGACCGGCAGCAGGAAGGCGCCGATCCCGAAGCCCGGGCGCAGGACGTCGGCGACGAACCCGGTAAGCAGACCGTCGCCCGGCAACAGCAGCGCGATGAGCGTCACCGCCCCGGCCACGAGGAGCACGACGCCGACGATCGAGCGGGCCACGTCGCGCGGCACGGCGAAACCCAGGCGGACACCCCCCCGCCGGGCCGAGCGCCCCGTGCCGCCGGTGCGGCGCCGCCGGCCGCTCGCCATCAGATCTCCACGACCACCGGCAGCACCATGGGTCGCCGTTTCGTCTGCTCGTAGAGGTACCGCGAGAGCCCGTCCTTGACCTGCGACTTGAGGAGCGCCACCTCGGCGGTGTGGTCGCCCGGGTTGGCGATCGACTCGAGGACCCGCCTCCGCGCCTCCGCGATGATGGGGTCCTGCTCGTTGCCCATGACGAAGCCGCGCGTCACGATCTCGGGTTCGCCGATCGGGTTGCCGGTCTGCTTGTCGACGGTGACCACCACGATCACCATCCCGTCCGAGGCGAGGGCGCGCCGGTCGCGCAACACGAGCTGGCCGACGTCACCGACCGAGAGGCCGTCGACGAAGACGTAGCCGGCGGAGACCGGCTGGCCGCGCCGGGCCGAGCCGTCCGTCGCCAACTCGATCGGCTGGCCGTTCTCGATGATGAAGATGTTCTGGGGCTCGACCCCGGTCTCGGCAGCCAGGCGGCCGTGCTGCACGAGCATGCGGAACTCGCCGTGGATCGGGATGAAGTGGCGCGGCTTCGTGAGCCCGAGCATCAGCTTGAGCTCCTCCTGGCTGGCGTGCCCGGAAACGTGCGCGCGCTTGATGGTGTGGTAGTAGACGTTGGCGCCGTTCTTGAAGAGGTTGTCGATGGTGCGCGCCACGTACTCCTCGTTCCCGGGGATCGGGCTGGCGCTGACGATGACGGTGTCGCCGGAGACGATCTCGACGTAGCGGTGGTCGCGGTTGGCCATCCGCGCCAGGCCCGCCATCGGCTCGCCCTGGGCGCCGGTCGTGGCGATCACCAGCCGCTCGTGTGGAACGCGCGCCAGCTCGTCCTTGCGCACCAACTGGCCGGGCGGGTACTCGAGGTAGCCGAGCTCGGTGGCGATCGCCGCGTTCTGCTCCATCGAGCGCCCGATCACGGCGACGCGCCGATCGAAGACGGCGGCGGCGGCGAAGACCTGCTGGACGCGAGCGATGTTCGAGGCGAAGGTGGCCACGATGACCCGTCCCGGTGCGGTCGCCATGATCTCGCGGAACGCCTCGCCGACGGTCCGCTCGGAGGGCGTGTAGCCGGGGTTCTCCGCGCGCGTGGAGTCCGAAAGGAGACAGAGCACGCCCTCCTCCCCGAACCGGCCGAGGAGCGAGAAGTCGGAGAGCTTGCCGTCCACCGGCGTGTGATCGAACTTGAAGTCGCCGGTGTGCACCACCAGGCCGACCGGGGTGCGCAGGCCGATGCCCATCGCGTCAGGGATCGAGTGGCCGATGCGGAAGGGCATCGCGGTGAAGGCGCCCAGCACGATCTCGTCGCCGGGCTCCATCGCCAGCATGGGGTTCGCCCCGACGAGTTTGTGTTCTCTGAGCTTGTTGGCAAGGAGACCGCGCGCCAGCTTCGACGCATAGATCGGCACGCCGGGGAACTCGGGCAGCACGTATGCCAGCCCGCCGACGTGGTCCTCGTGGGCGTGGGTGATGAGGAAGGCACGCACGCGCTCGCGCCGCTCGCGCAGATACGAGATGTCCGGGATGACCAGGTCGATCCCGAACATCTCCTCCTCGGGGAACATCAGCCCGCAGTCGATGACGATGATCTCGTCGCCGTACTCGAAGACGTACATGTTCTTGCCGATCTCCCCCACCCCGCCGAGGGGGATGATCCGCAGCACCGCATCCGCCCCGGCCGCGCGCCGGCCGGCCCCGGTCCTGGCCATCAGAAGAGGCTCATCTGCTCGGCGGGCGGCGGCGGCTCGCCATCGCCGGCGGGCGGCGGCGCGAGCGTCGCGGTCTCTTCCGCGGTCGCAGCCTCCACTCCGGCGTGCACCGCGCGTCGCTCCCGCGAGCGTTGCAGGGCCGGCGGCACGGCGGCCATGTCGGCGAAGAGGGTCTCACGCAGCGCCGTGGCCCGCAGTGCGGCGGCCGGATGATACATGGCCAGGCAGAGGGCGTCTCGGGCCCCGCTCGCCGGATCGACAGGGTGGACGGTACCGTGGACCCCGCCGATCCTGGTCCCCGGCAGGAAGGTCGCCATGGAGTAACGCCCGAGGGTCACCACCAGCGCGGGGTCGAGGACGGCCAGCTGCCGGCGCAGGTAGGGCGCGCAGGCGGCGATCTCGTCGGCCTCGGGGTCGCGGTTGCCGGGCGGCCGGCACTTCACCACGTTGGTGATGAAGACGTCGGCCCGCCGCCAGCCGAGTGTACCCAGGAGCTCTTCCAGGAGCGCTCCCGCGGCACCGACGAAGGGCCGACCCTGCTGGTCCTCGTTGAAGCCGGGTCCCTCGCCGACGAGGACGACCTCGGTCCCCGGGCTCCCCTCCCCCGGCACCGCCTGGGTCCGCCCCGCGTGGAGCCGGCAGCGGGCGCAGCCGCGGATCTCGGCGGCGATCGCCTCCAGTGCGGCGGCCCGCTCCGCGTCGTTCACGCCGCGTGCCGCCGCGCGGCGGGGGCGATCCAGCCACGCCGGAGGAGCAGCTGGGCGATCTGCACCGCGTTCGTGGCGGCGCCCTTGCGCACGTTGTCGCTGACGACCCAGAAGGCGAGGCCACGGCCGTCGGGGATCGAGACATCCTGGCGGACACGCCCGACGTAGATCAGGTCGCTGCCGGCCGCCAGGGTCGCGAGCGGGTAGCGATGCTCGCGCGGCACGTCGATCACCTCCACGCCCGGCGTGGCGGCGAAGAGCGCGCGCGCCTCGTCGGCGCTGACCGCCCGCGTCGTCTCCACGTGGACCGCCTCGGAGTGGCCGACGAAGACGGGGACGCGCACGGCCGTGCAGGAGAGGCGCAGGTCGGGCAGGTGGAGGATCTTGCGGCTCTCCACGATCACCTTCCACTCCTCCTTCGAGTAGCCGTCGTCGCGAAAGACGTCGATCTCGGGGATGGCGTTGAAGGCGATCGGGTGCGGGTAGACGGACACCTCCTTGGGAAGCCCATCGGCGTGCGCGCGTACCTGTTGCTCCAGCTCGGCCACCGCCCGGTCACCGGTCCCCGCCACCGCCTGGTACGTGTCGACGACGACCCGCTCGAGGCCGACCGCGTCGCGCAGCGCCATCAGGGGCGGCGCCAGCTGCATCGTCGAACAGTTCGGGTTCGCGATGATGCCGCCGTGCCCGGCGGCGTCCTCGGGATTGACCTCGACGACGACGAGCGGGACGTCGGCCTCCATCCGCCAGGCCGAGGAGTTGTCGATGACGGTGGCGCCACGGGCGACCGCCTCCGGGGCCAGGCGGCGCGAGGCCTCTCCCCCGGCTGAGAAGAGGGCGATGTCGACGCCGTCGAACGCGTCCGGGAGCGCCTCCTGCACCGTCCAGCTCCGGCCGTCCACCGTCAGCTCCCGGCCGGCCGAGCGCGCCGAGGCGAGGAGGCGAAGCTCGCGGGCCGGCAGGGCTCGCTCGAGGAGGACCTGCACCATCGTGCGTCCGACGGCACCGGTGGCGCCGACGACGGCGACGGTCAGGCCCTCGCCCTCGGGATATGTCGATGATCCGGGCATGGTGGCGCTCCCAGCGCGGGCCGTCGGGGCACAGCGACGATTATACGGAACGGGTCGGCGGCTCCCTCGTGGTGCCGCCGCTCCGTCTCAGTGATGCGACGCGGGCTCCTTGGCCAGGTGCCGCTGCATGGCGGCCTTGCGCGACAGGTTGACGCGGCCCTGGCGGTCGATCTCGGTCACCACGACCATGATCTCGTCACCGATCGAGACGACGTCCTCGACGCTCGGCACGTGGTAGTCGGCCAGCTCGCTGATGCGCACCAGCCCTTCCTTGCCGGGCAGGATCTCCACGAAGGCGCCGAAACCCATGATCCGGGTCACCTTGCCCAGGTAGAGCGAACCGACCTCGACCTCGCGCGTGAGGCTCTCGATCCACTGGATCGCCTTGCGCGAGTTCTCGCCCTTGACCGCGGCGATCTCGACCGTCCCGTCGTCCTCGACGTTGATCTCGGTGCCGGTCTCCTCTTGGATCTTGCGGATCATCGAGCCGCCCTTGCCGATGATGTCGCGAATCTTCTCGGGGTTGATCTTGATGGTGATGATGCGCGGCGCGAACTCGCTCATCTCGGCCCGGCTGGCCGGGATCACCTCGAGCATCTTGCCGAGGATGAAGAGGCGGGCGGTGCGCGCACGCTCGAGGCCGTCGCGGATGATCGCCTCGCTGATGCCGCCCACCTTGATGTCCATCTGCAGGGCGGTCACGCCCTCGGCCGTGCCCGTCACCTTGAAGTCCATGTCGCCGAAGGCATCCTCCTTGCCGAGGATGTCGGTCAGGACGGCGAAGCGCCCATCCGGCCCGGTGACGAGGCCCATGGCGGCACCCGCGACCGGCGCCTTGATCGGCACGCCGGCATCCATCAGGGCGAGCGTCGAGCCGCAGGTCGAGGCCATCGAGGTCGAGCCGTTGGAGGTGACGCACTCGGAGACGAGCCGGATGACGTAGGGGAACTCCTCCGGGGCCGGGAGGACCGGCAGGAGTGCCCGCTCGGCGAGCGCCCCGTGGCCGATCTCGCGACGGCCGGGGCCGCGCATCGGCTTGTTCTCGCCGGTCGAGTACGGCGGCATGTTGTAGTGGTGGAGGTAGCGTTTCGATTCCTCGGGGCTGATCGTGTCGATCCGCTGCACGTCCGACGAGGGGCCGAGCGTGGCGACCGTGAGCGCCTGCGTCTGGCCACGGGTGAAGAGGCCCGAGCCGTGGGCGCGCGGAAGGACGCCGACCTCCACCGAGATCGGGCGGATCTCGTCGAGGCCGCGGCCGTCCATCCGGATCCCCTCCGAGAGGATCATCTCCCGCACGATCTGCTTGTGAAGATATGTGAAGAGATGCCTCGAGACGCGGGCCTCGCGCCGGGCGGCCTCGAGGAGCGGCTCCGAGGCGGCCCTGTCCGAGCGTGCGGCGCGGATGGAAGTCCGGAGCCCCTCACGCAGCCGCTCGACGCGACCCGGCAGCTCGGCGGCGAAGCGCATCAGCACCTGGGCCGTCGCCTCCGCGTCCGCCAGCGCCCGGTGCGCGGGCTCCGTCTCGGTCCCCAGGAAGCGGGCCAGGTCGCCCAGCTTGAACGACTCGTGTTCCGGGTACGTCTCCCGGGCGAGGATCCAGGTGTCGAGGTAGCGCTCGCGGGCGAACCGGTAGCCGTCGCCCAGCGCCATCTCGAGGAAGCCGAGGTCGAAGCCGACGTTGTGGCCGACGATCGTCGCGTCGCCGGCGAAGGCGAGGAACTGCTGCGCCGCCTCGCGCGGGGATGGCTTGCCGTGTACGTCAGTGTCCGTGATGCCGTGCATCTGGTTCCCCACGATCGAGCGGCCCGGGTCGACCAGCGTCGACCAGCGATCGACGATCGCCCCGCCACGAACGCGCACGGCGGCGATCTCCAGCAGGTCGGCCATCTTCGGGTCGCGACCCGTCGTCTCGGTGTCCACCACCACGAACTCGCGGTCGGAGCTCACCTGCGCCACGAACTCGCCGATCGACTCGATGCCGGGCTCGAGGAAGGGGATCTGCTTGGGCTTGCCCGCTTGCTCACGGAGCCGTTCCTGCAGCTCGATCACGGGGAGGAGGGCGCGGTGGGCGAAGAGGATCGCCTCGGCCATGACGGCCTCGGGCAGGAGCTTCGCGCCCGCCTCGACCATCATGATCGCCTCGCGGGTGCCCGAGACGACGAGGTCGAGCTCCGACTCGTCGAGCTGGCTGATGGTGGGATTGACGACGAATTGGCCGTCGATGCGCCCGACCCGGACGGCCGCCACCGGCCCCAGGAAGGGGATCTCGCTGATCGTCAGCGCGGCCGAGCCGGCGATCGTGCCGAGGATGTCCGGGTCGTTCTCCTGGTCGGTCGAGAGGACCGTGATCACGACGTGGACGTCGTCCTTGTAGCCCGCCGGGAAGAGCGGCCGGATCGGCCGGTCGGTGAGGCGCGCGGCCAGGATCGCAGCCTCGGACGGGCGGCTCTCGCGCTTGATGAAGCCGCCGGGGATCTTGCCGGCCGCGTACATCCGCTCCTCGAAGTCGACGGTGAGCGGGAAGAAGTCGAGCCCCGGCCGCGGGTCCGCGCGGTTGGCGGTCCCCAGCACGACGGAGTCGCCGTAGCGGAGGGTCACCGACCCACCGGCGAGCAGGGCGAGTCTGCCCGTCTCGATGGTCAGCATCCGACCACCGAGCTCGGTTTCGAGAATGACTGACATGCAGCCCTCCTAGTCGCGGGAGGACGGACCTGTCGAACGTTGGGGCGCGACGCGCGGCCCCGACACGGCGGACCCGGGGTCGCGTGACCCCGGGCCGATCTCGGGTGGTCCGCGCCTAGCGGCGCAGGCCGAGCCGTGTGATCACGGCCCGGTAGCGGGTGTCGTCCCTGTGGACGAGGTAGGCGAGGAGCCGGCGTCGATGCCCTACGAGCTTGAGGAGGCCGCGGCGGGAGTGGTTGTCCCTGGGGAACTGCTTGAGATGGCCGTCGAGCCCGCGGATCCGCTCCGTGAGGAGCGCGATCTGGACTTCCGGCGATCCGGTGTCCCCGTCATGGATGGCGTTCGCGGTCGTGACCGCGTCCTTCGTCTCCCGCGTGAGCGGCACTCGATCCTCCGAGGCGATATTCCTATCTACAACCTGCGGGAGTCTAGCAGGCGGGTCGCGGTTCGGCAAACGCCTGTTCGGATTGCCCGCGGCGCCCCTCAGCGCACCGCCGCCACGATGACGCGCGCCCGGGCCGCGTCCCGCTCCATCTGGCGGACGAGGGCCGCCGGATCGCCGAAGCGCCGCTCGCCGCGCTGCCGGCGCAGGAACTCGACGCGCAGCCGCGTCCCGTAGAGCGGCTCATCGACCTCGAAGAGGTGGACCTCGAGAGTGCGCTCGCCGGGCCCGAAGGTCGGACGCACGCCCAGCGAGGCGACACCACCGGCGTAACGCGGCGCACCGCTCGCGTCCCGCCACGCCGCTCCCACGGCGTAGATGCCGTCGGGCGGCAGGCAGACCGGCGCGTCGAAGGCGAGGTTGGCGGTGGGGAAGCCGAGCGACCGACCACGGTTGGCACCGGCCACGACCAGGCCGGTCACTGCCGCCGGCCGGCCCAGCCACCGGCGCGCCTCGGCCAGCTTCCCGGCCGCGATGGCCGCCCGGATGCGACCGCTCGAGATCGGCGCACCGCCGCTTCGCAGCGGCGGCACCGGCACGACCCGGAAGCCGAGCTCCCGTCCGATCCTCGCGACCGTCTCGGGCGTCCCCTCGCGACCCCGGCCGAACGCCGACTCCGGTGTCATGACGACCGCCAGCAGCCCGGCGCCGGCGCCCAGCCGCTCGAGGAAGCGCGCCGCCGGCGTTGCCGCGAGGGCGCGATCGAAGGGCTCCAGCACGGTCTCCCCGACGCCGGTAGTGGCGAGCCGCTCGAGCCGCTCCTCGGGGTCGCAGAGGAGCGCCGGCGACGCACCGCGCAACACGGCGTCGGGGTGCGGGTCGAAGGCGACGACGGTCGGGACGGCGCCGGCTGCCGCCGCGACCCGGACGAGGGTCCGCAGGAGGACCAGGTGGCCGCGGTGGAGGCCGTCGAAGGCGCCGACCGTGACGGTACGCGGACGGGCCCGATCGAGCTGGTCGAGCGAGCGGAGGAGCCGCATCTCAGGCCGTCTCGACCAGGACCTTCTCGGGGTGGAGCCGGCCGCCCGCGACGCGCGCGATCGCCACCAGCCGCTCGCCGTCGGTCAGCCGGAGCCGCTCGTGCGGTCCGCGGGGCAGGGTGGCGGCCGCGCGGATGACCTGTCCACGGGCGACCGCAGCGACCTCCGCCGCGGTGAGCGCGAGCCTGGGGAACCGCTCCAGGCCGGCGTCTGGCGGGAGCAGGAGCGTACTCCCCTCCCCTGCCGCGAACCGCGCGCGCACCTCCTCGAGCGGCGAGGCGCCCCCCAGGGTGAACGGGCCGCTGGCGGTCCGTGTCAGCGCTGCCAGGTAACCGCCGCAGCCCAGCCGCTCGCCGAGGTCCCGCGCCAGCGAGCGGACGTAGGTGCCGGCCGAGCAGCCGATCGCGAGCACTGCGACCGGGCGCCCCAGCTCGGCGGCATCCCACTCGAGGAGCTCCAGGTGCTCGATCGTGACGCGCCGCTCCGGTAGCTCGAGCGGCTCCCCGGCGCGGGCCGCCCGGTAGGCGCGCCGGCCCGCCACCTTCACCGCGCTGAAGGCCGGCGGACGCTGGTCGATCTCACCGGAGAACCCGCCGAGGGCCGCCTCGAGCGCGGCCCGGTCGGGCGCCGGCGCGGACCCGGGGATCAGCTCCCCCTCGAGGTCGTCGGTGGTCGAGGCGGCCCCGAAGACGACCGTCGCGCGGTAGCCCTTGGCGTCGGCCTGGTGGTACTCCACGAGCCGCGTGGCCCGCCCGATGAAGACCGGCAGGACGCCGCGGGCGAACGGGTCGAGCGTGCCGCCGTGGCCCACGCGCCGCACCCCGCTGAGGCGTCGCACCAGGGCGACCACGTCGTGCGAGGTCGGGCCCACCGGCTTGTCGACGACCAGGATCCCGTCCGGCGTCGCCGCTCCGGGCCCGGACACGCTAGGCGTCACCGACCAGCCGCCGCGCCTCGGCCAGCACCAGGGGGCGCGCCTCCGCCAGCGGCAGCTCGATCATGGCCCCGGCGGCCCGGGCGTGCCCGCCCCCGCCGAAGGGCCGGACCAGAAGCGTCGCGTCGACGCCGCCGGGACGCGTCCGCACGCTGATCCGGGTCCGCCCCTCCTCCTCCTTGAAGAGGACCGCCACGTCACCCGTAGCGCTCTGGCTGAGGAGGTCGATCAGTCCCTCCGACTGGCTCGGGGCGGCGGCGGCGGCCTCCAGCGCGGCCTGCGTCAGGGTGGCGTGGACGACCCGCTCGCCGGCCATCTCGAGCCCGGCCAAGACGAGGCCGAAGAGCTTGAGCTGCTCGTTCGGCTTCGTCCGGTAGAGGCGCCTCGCGATCTCCGCCAGCGGCGCGCCGGCGGCGACCAGGTCGGCCGCCACGCGCAGCGTGCGAGGCGTGGCGTTGGGATGCTGGAAATTGGCGGTGTCCATGACCACACCGGCGAGGAGCGCGGCCGCCAGCGCTCCACCGGCCGCGGTCAGCGGCACGCCGAGCACCCCGGTGAGCAGCGTCACCATCTCGCAGGTGGCGGCGGCCTTCGCGTCGATCCAGTCGACCGTGCCGAAACCGCTGTTCGAGACGTGGTGGTCGATGTTGACGATGGGGACCCGCGCGAAGAGCGCCGCGTGCCGCTCGAGCACCGGCCCGATGCGCTCCAGCTCGCCGCAGTCGGCCACCACGATCAGGTCGTAGTCCTCGCCGTCGGGGTCGGGGCGAAAGCGTTCGACCGCCGGCATGAACGCATACATCGCCGGGACCGGGTCGGCGCAGACCGGCGTCGCCGCCCCGCCGCGCGCCTCGACCAGCAGCGCCAGGGCCAGCGCCGCACCGAGCGCATCGGCCTCGGGGCGCTCGTGGCAGACGGTGAGGACGCGTCCGGCGGCGCCGATCCGCTCGCGCACGGCGGCCGGGACCGCCTCCGGCTCGCCGACCGCCTCCGGCGCGGCCCTATCGGCGCCCACGGCTCCACCTCCGTCGCGGCTCCGGTGCGGCGGCCTCGCCCGGGGCCCCTCGCCCGGCGCTCGGTTCCGGCAGCGCGGTCACCTGCGGGCCGTCCTCGGGTACGCGTCCCTCCTCCAGCTCGTGCAGGATCCGCAGCACCCGCGTGCCGTGCTCGGCCGTCTCGTCGGGGCGGACGTGCAGCTCGGGGATCCGCTTGAGGCGCAGGCGGAGGCCGAGCTGCCGGCGCACGAAGGGCATCGCCCGCTCGAGCGCCCTGAGCGTCTCGCCCCGCGCCGCCGCGTCGCCGATCACGCCGATCCAGACGCGCGCGTGCCGCAGGTCAGGGGTCGTCTCGACCCGGGTCACGGTGGCGAAGCCGACACCCGGGTCGTGCACCTCGCGCGCCAGGAGCTCGCTGATCTCCGCGCGCAGGAGCGCGTCGATCCGGTCGGTCCGGGCGGTCATCGCGGCCCTCGCCCGCTCCGCGATCGGCTCAGGCGGTCGCGCGCGAGACGGTCTGTTGCGAGGTGCACTCGATGATGTCGCCGATGGCCAGCTCGGGACCGCCGGCCAGGCCGATCCCGCACTCGAAGCCGGCCGCCACCTCGCGCACGTCCTCGCGGAAACGCCGCAGCGACTCGATCCGGTCGGTGGCCACGACCTTCCCACCGCGGTAGAGACGCAGCCCGCCACCGCGCACGATCCGGCCGTCGGTCACATAGCTGCCGGCGATCGCCGGTCCGCGGCCGACCCGGAAGATCTGGCGAACCTCGGCACGACCCTCGACCACCTCGATCACCTCGGGCTCCAGCATCCCCTTGAGCGCGGCCTCGATGTCGTCGGTCAGCTTGTAGATGATGTCGTAGAGCCGCACGTCCACGCCCTCGGCCTCGACGGTGCGGCGCGCCTGCGGATCGACGGCGGTGTTGAAGCCGACGATGATCGCCTCGGAGGCGGAGGCGAGCAGGATGTCATTGTCGGTGATGGCGCCCGCCCCCTCGTGGATGATCTTGATGCGCACCTCCTCGGTGGAGAGGCGCTCGAGCGCGTGCTTGATCGGCTCGATCGAGCCCTGCACATCGGACTTGAGGATGATGCGCAACTCCCTGGTGCGGCCCGCCTGGATCTGCCGGTAAAGGTCCTCGAGCGTGGCCCGGCGGGCCGTCTCGGGCCGCGAGGCGGCGGATCGGACCGCCTCGGCGGCGACGCGCGCCGCCTTCTCGTCCGCCACGACACGCACGATGTCACCCGCGGCGGGGGCGTCGGATAGCCCGATCACCACGACCGCCGAGGAGGGGCCCGCTCGGCCGACCCGCTCGCCGCGCGAGTTCTCCATGGCCCGCACACGGCCGCTCGTCCCGCCCGCCGCGACCGCGTCCCCGACGCGCAGCGTGCCGGTCTGCACCAGCACCGTGGCGACCGGGCCGCGTTCCTTGTCCAGCTCGGCCTCGACGACGGTGCCGATCGCCAGCCGCTTCGGGTTCGCCTTCAGCTCCTGCAGGTCGGCCACCAGGAGGATCATCTCGAGCAGGTCGTCGATGCCGATCCGCTGCTTGGCGCTCACCTCGACGAGCGGCGTCTCGCCGCCGTACTCCTCGATGACCAGGCCGTGCTCGGAGAGCTCGGTCTTCACGCGGTCGGGGTTGGCGTTCGCCTTGTCGATCTTGTTGAGGGCGACCACGATGGGGACCCGTGCCGCCCGTGCGTGATCGATCGCCTCGACCGTCTGCGGCATGACGCCGTCGTCCGCCGCCACCACGAGGACGGCGATGTCCGTCACCCTGGCGCCGCGCGCCCGCATCGCGGTGAACGCCTCGTGGCCCGGCGTGTCAAGGAAGACGACCCGCCGGTCGTCCTTGACGATCTCGCTGGCGCCGATGTGCTGCGTGATGCCACCGCGCTCGCCGGCGGCGACCTCGGTCGTGCGGATCGCGTCGAGGAGGCTCGTCTTGCCGTGGTCGACGTGGCCCATGACGGTCACGATGGGCGCCCGCGGCTGCAGCTTGGAGGGGTCCTCCTCCTCCCACAGCCGCTCCTTCGCCGCCTCCGCCGGAGCGACCTCGCCGGTCTCCTCGCCGGCCTCGGCCGGGCTCGGTTCGGCGATCTCGAAGCCGAGCTCGCCGGTCACGAGAGCCGCGGTATCGCGGTCGATCGCCTGGTTGATGTTGGCGAAGATGCCGCTCTTGATCAGCTCGCGGATGACGTCCGCCGGGTTCACGCCGAGCAGGTCGGCGAGCTCCTTCACGGTGAGAGCAGCGGGGATCTCGACCGGCGCACGCTCGCGCGGCTCGGCGACCTGCACCGGCCCCTGGGCCAGCGTCTCCGGCCGGCGCTGAGGCTTGCGCGGACCCCGTCGCCCCCGCGTGCCGCTCCTGCTACGCGCCATGGAAACCTCCCGTCGTGAGCGGCGGCGGCCCGCCGGCGAGGATGGTGGCGAGCGCCTCGGAGGGACCGAGCTCGAGCGCGCGCTCGAGGGCGCGCGTCCGGAGCGCCTTCGACCAGCAGGCACCGTCGGCGCAGAGGTAGGCGCCGCGCCCGGCGGCGCGGCCCGTGGGGTCGACGCTCACCTCGCCGCTCGGCGCACGCACGAACCGGACCAGCTCCCGCTTCTGGCGCTCGGTGCGGCAGGCGACGCAGGTCCGCGCCGGGAAGCGGCGAGTCCCTGGCGGGCCGCGGCGGCCTACGGCGTCACCTCCTGGCGGGCTTTCCGCACGCGCGACCGCTTCGCGGGTGCGGGATCCGCGGCGGCCGGTTCGGCGGGGACCGGCTCGACGGCGGCCGGTTCGGCGGCGGCCGGTTCGGACGCGACCGCCTCGACGGCTGCGGCCGGTTCGGCGGCGGCTTCCGGGGCCGGGGCGGTATCCTCGGCGGTCCGCGCCGGCGCCTCGAGCGTGGCGGGCCTGGCGGCCGTGGCAGGATGCGCCTGTTCGCTGCGGATGTCGATCCGCCAGCCCGTCAGCTTGGCGGCGAGCCGGGCGTTCTGCCCCTCGCGGCCGATCGCCAGCGAGAGCATCCGCTCCGGCACGATGACGGTGGCGATCCGGTTGGTCTCGTCGATCTCGACGCGCACCACCTGGGCCGGGCTGAGGGCGTTGGCGACGAAGACAGCCGGGTCCTCGGACCAGGCGAGGACGTCGATCTTCTCACCACCCAGCTCGGCGACGACCGCCTGGACCCGGGCCCCGCGCTGGCCGACCGTCGCGCCGACCGGATCGAGTCCCGCCTGGCGGCTGGTCACGCCGACCTTGGAGCGGCTCCCTGCCTCGCGGGCGATCGCCTTGATCTCGACGAGGCCGCTGTGGATCTCGGGCACCTCCATCTCGAAAAGGCGGCGCAGGAAGTTCTTGTGGCTGCGGCTGACGTAGATCTGCGGCCCCTTGGTCGTGCGCCGCACCTCCAGGACGAAGGCCTTGACGTGTTGTCCGATCCGGTAGTGCTCGGTCGCCGACTGCTCGGTCGTCGCCAGGATCGCCTCGGCCTTGCCGACGTCGAGGATGATGGCCCGCGGCTCGACCCGGCTGACCGTCCCCGTGATGAGGTCGTTCTCGCGGTCGGCGTATTGGCCGAAGACGACCTCCCGCTCGGCCTCGCGGAGCCGCTGCAGCACGACCTGCTTGGCGGTCTGGGCGGCGATCCGCCCGAAGTGCTCGGGGGCGACCTGCTCCACCTCGACGAAATCGCCGGGCACCGCGTCGGCCCTGAAGGCGCGCGCCTCCTCGGGCGTCATCTGCAGAGTGCGATCCTCGACCTCCTCGACGACCTGCTTCTCGCGGAAGATACGGATCTTGCCGGTCTCCGCGTCGATCCGGACGTTGATGTTCTCGTTGCCGGCCGCGATCCGACGGTAAGCGGACTGGATCGCCTGCTCCACCGTCTCGATGAGGGTCTCCTTTGGGACGCCCTTCTCGGCGTTGAGCTGCAGGAGGGCGCCGATGAAGTCACGGCTCACGGGTGCGCCTCCTCGTCGTCATCGTCGGTCCGCCGTCACCCCTGCGTCCATCGTCCCCCATCAGCACGAAACGTGGGGGTCACCCACGTTCCGAGGCGGCCGGTGTAACGGATCGTCGGCCGGAAGTATACACCGGCTCCCCGGCGGCGCAACGCGACGCGGCCGCCAGCGCGCGGGGCCCGGCCTAGTAGGCGCGGGCGAAGAGGACCCGGTCGGTCGCCGCGCCGCCGTCGATCAGGCAGCGGCCCGGGTCGGCCGGCGCGTCGAAGGGGATCACCCGGATCGTGGCGCCGGTCTCCTCGTTGATCCTCTTCTCGCAGGCGGCCGCCCCGCACCAGTGGGCCATCACGAAACCGCCCTCCTCCTCGATGACACGCCTGAAGGTGTCGTAGTCGTCGGCCGCGTGGGTGTTGGCCGCCCGGAAGCGGGCGGCCCGCTCGAAGAGGTCGGCCTGGTAGCGCTCGAGCCGGGCCGGGATCTCCGCCGGCAAGGCCGCCAGCGGGGCCGCCTCCTTGACCCGGTCGACCCGGCGCACGACGACCGCCTGTCCGGCGGCGACGTCGCGCGGCCCGATCTCGATCCGAAGCGGCACGCCGCGGAGCTCCCAATGGCTGTACTTGAAGCCCGGCGAGACGTCGTCGCGCCAGTCGACGTGGACCCGCACGGCGCGGCCGTCCGGCGTCGACCGTAGCGCCGCCAGCACCGTCTCGACCGCACCGGCGACGGCGACACGATCCTCTTCCCGCCGCCAGATCGGCACCACCACGACCTGGTAGGGCGCCACGCGCGGCGGCAGGACCAGCCCGTCGTCATCGCCGTGGGCCATGATCGTGGCGCCCACGATGCGGGTCGAGAGACCCCACGATGTGCCCCAAGGGTTCTTGCGCAGGTTGTCGCGGTCGAGGAACTCGATTCCCTCGGCGCGGGTGAAGTTCTGCCCGAGATGGTGGCTCGTCCCCGACTGGAGCGCCCTCCGGTCGCGCATCATCGCCTCGATGGCGAGGGTCGTGACGGCGCCGGGGAACTTCTCGCTCTCGGTCTTGCGGCCGCTGGTCACGGGGATGGCCAGCCACTCATCGCAGAGACGGCGGTAGACATCCAGCATCCGGTCGGTCTCTTCGAGCGCCTCCTGCTCGGTGGCGTGGAAGGTGTGCCCCTCCTGCCAGAGGAACTCGGTCGTGCGCAGGAAGAGGCGCGTCCGCATCTCCCAGCGGACGACGTTGTTCCACAGGTTCATGAGGAGCGGCAGGTCGCGGTAGGAGTGGATCCAGTCGCGGACCGTGGCCGCGATGATCGCCTCGGAGGTGGGGCGCACGGCGAGCGGCTCGTCAAGCTCCTTGCCGCCGGCGTGGGTCACCCAGGCGACCTGGGGGTTGAAGCCCTCGACGTGTTCGGCCTCCTTGTCGAGGAGGCTCTTGGGGATGAAGAGCGGGAAGTAGACGTTGGAGTGCCCCGTCTCCTTGATCATCCCGTCGAGCGCGTCGCGAGTGTGCTCCCAGAGGGCGTACCCGTAGGGCCGGATCACCATGCAGCCGCGCACCGGCGAGTAGTCGGCCAGCTCGGCCTTCCGCACCACGTCGGTGTACCAGGCCGAGAAGTCCTCGCTCTGGCGCGTGATGCTGGTGACGAAGCGCTCCTGGGACACGTGACCTCCGACCGGGCGCTGCGATGCGCGCGTCCGCTTACCGGCCGGGCGCCCACGGGCGCCGATTGTAGCGCCCGGCGCGCCGACCATGACAGGGAACGGGAGTGCCGTGGCCGCCCCCGAGGAGCATGAGCCAGGCCGCGCTGCCCAGCGGCGACGGTCCGCGCTGGTCGCCGCCGGCGGATCGGCCACCAGCGCCGCGCGCACCAGGCGCGCGTCGAGGTGCGCCGGCGTCCTATCCCATGCCTTGGCGTGCGACGCCGTACCGTGCCGCCACGTACTCCTCGAGGATGCCGACGAACTCGCCGACGAGCCCTTCCCCGCGCAGCGTGGTGCGCAGCGCGCCGTCGACGTAGACCGGGGCGACCGGCTCCTCGAACGTGCCCGGCAGACTGATCCCGATGTCCGCGTGGCGTGATTCGCCCGGACCGTTGACGACGCAACCCATCACCGCCACGCGCAGCTCCTCGACGCCCGGATAGCGCTCCCGCCATTCCGGCATCCGGTCGGCCAGGTACGTGGCGATCTCCTCTGCCATCCGCTGGAAAAAGGTCGAGGTGGTCCGTCCGCAGCCCGGGCAGGCGGAGACCTGCGGGGCGAAGGCGCGCAGCCCGAGTGACTGGAGGATCTCCTGCGCCACGCGGACCTCCTCGGTCCGCTCGCCGCCGGGGCGCGGCGTCAGCGAGACGCGGATCGTGTCCCCGATCCCCTCCTGGAGCAGGATCGCCAGCGCCGCCGCCGAGGCGACGATCCCCCGGGTGCCCATCCCCGCCTCGGTGAGCCCGAGGTGGAGCGGGTGATCGCAGCGGGCGGCCAGCCGGCGGTAGACGTCGACCAGGTCCTGCACGCCCGACACCTTGGCCGACAGGATGATCCGGTCGTGCGGCAGGCCGGTCTCCTCGGCCAGCTCGGCCGAACGGACCGCCGATTCGAGCATGGCCGAGATCATCACCTCGCGCGCGTCGTGCGGCTCGAGCGACCGGGCGTTCTCGTCCATCAGCCGGGTGAGGAGATCCTGGTCGAGCGAGCCCCAGTTGACGCCGATGCGGATCGGCTTCCCTTCCTCGATGGCGACTCGCGCGATCGTCCCGAAGTTGGCGTCGCGGCGCTTCGTGCCGACGTTCCCCGGGTTGATGCGGTACTTGTCGAGAGCGCGCGCCATCGCCGGGTGCTCCGTCAGGAGCCTGTGGCCGTTGTAGTGGAAATCCCCGACGATCGGCACGCCGACGCCGAGACCGCGCACCTTGCGCACGATCTCGGGGACGGCCGCGGCGGCCGCGTCGTTGTTGACGGTGATCCGCACCAGCTCGCTGCCGGCGTGGGCGAGGGCCACGACCTGGAGCGCGGTCGCGTCGGCGTCGGCCGTGTCGGTGTTGGTCATCGACTGGACGGCGACCGGGTGGCGACTGCCGATCGGCACGCCGCCGACGAGGACGGTCGGGGTCGGGCGCCGGCCGGGGAGGTCGGCGCCGCCCTCTACGGACGTCTCGGCCGCCGAGGCGTTCACGGACCCGCCCCCGCGGCGCGCAGCACGTCGAAGATGGTGACCCAGAGCAGGAAGCCCATCAGCAGCACGAAGCCGATGAAGTAGGTGAGGCGCTCGGCGGAGACGCTGATGCGGCCGCCCACCGCCGCCTGCAGCAGCCCGACCGCGATCCGTCCGCCGTCGAGCGGCGGCAGCGGCAGGACGTTGACCAGCGCCAGGTTGGCGGAGAGGAGCCCGGCCAGCCAGAAGATGAAGACGGCCGGGTAATCGCGGATCACGTCGGCGAACTGGGCGGCGATGCCGACCGGCCCGGCGACCGGCGGCGGCGCGGTCGGGTCGGCGATGACCGAGCGCGCGAACGTATCGAGGGCGCCGACGATGAGCCCCAGGGCGCGCCAGGTCCGGTCGAGGCCGAGCCGCAGCGCGGAGACCGGGTCGTGCCCCACCGTCGTGGCGCCGGGCACGATCGCCAGCTCACCCACCGTCCAGGTGACGCCCAGGGGGCCATGCGTCGCGTCGATCCGGTCGGCAGGGCGCAGCCGGACGCGCAGCTCCTCCACCGAGCCGTCGGCGCGCCGCACGGTGAGCGTCACCTCCCGGCCCGGCCGCGCCCGCAGGTAGGCGGACGCGTCGGGCGAGTCGAAGAAGCGGAAACGGCGGCCGTCGATCGCCTCGATCAGGTCGCCTCGGCGCAGGCCGATCGAAGCGGCCGGCGAGTCGGCCTGGACCTCACCCAGCAGCAGGCCCCCGAGGGGGACCTGGACCTGCCGCTCCTCGGTCGTGCGGTCGGTGCGCCGCACGGTGAGGGTCACCTCGCGGCCGAGCCGCTCGTGCAGGTAGGAGATCGCCTCCTCGCCCTCGAAGTAGAGGAAGCGGCGCCCGTCGACGGCCTCGATCGCCTCGCCCGGCCGCAGGCCGATCGCGGCTGCGAAGGAGCCGGGCTCCGCGCCGTTGACACGGACCGCACTGGTGGGATCCCCGAAGGCGGCGATGCCGCCCATGATCGCCACCGCCAGGAGCAGGTTCATGACGACCCCGGCGGCCAGGATGACCGTCCGCTTCCAGAGCGGTTGGGCAGCGAAGCTCCGCGGGTCGCTCCGGTCCCCGCCGTCCTCTCCCTCCAGTCGCACGAAGCCTCCCAGCGGCAGCCAGTTCAGCGTGTAGATCGTCTCCCCGTCGCTGCCAAGGACTCGCGCCCGTGGCGGGAAGCCGATGCCGAACTCGTGGATGCGGACGCCAAAGCGGCGCGCCACGATGAAGTGGCCCAGCTCGTGGACCAGGACGAGCACGACCAGGGTGGTGAGGAAGACGACGAGCGTGAGCGCGCCCGTCGCCAGGTCGGCGAGGCTCACGACCGCTCCGCGTCGCGAGCCGCGTGACAGAAGGCACGCACCTCGGCGTCGAGAGCGAGCAGCTCCTCGAGGTCGGGCTCGGTTCGATCCCTGGTGCCGTAGCGCGCCACCGCCCCCTCGATCAGCGGCACGATGCCGCCGAAACGGAGCGAGCCCTCCAGGAAGCGCGCCACCGCGACCTCGTCGGCGGCGATCAGGGCGGCCGTGGCGCGCGCGCCGGTTGCGGCCGCACCGCGCGCCAGCGGCAGGGCCGGGAAGCGCGCCTCATCGGGCGTGGCGAACTCGAGCGGGCCGGCGGCGGCAAGATCGAGCCGCGGCGCCAGCGAGGGGAGACGGTCGGGAAACGTGAGGGCGTACTGTATCGGGAGCCTCATGTCCGGGAGACCGAGCTGCGCCTTCAGCGAGCCGTCGACGAACTCGACGGCCGAGTGGATGATGCTCTGGGGGTGGATGACGACGCTGATCCGGTCGTAGTCGATAGCGTACAGCCAGTGCGCCTCGATCACCTCCAGGCCCTTGTTCATGAGCGTCGCCGAGTCGACCGTGATCTTGGCGCCCATCCGCCAGGTCGGGTGCGCCAGGGCGTCCTCGGGCCGCGCGGCAGCCAGCGCCACCGGTTCCCAGGTCCGGAACGGGCCCCCCGAGCCGGTCAGGATGAGGCGCCCGACCGACCCGGGCGGCTCGCCGACGAGGCACTGCCAGATCGCCGAGTGCTCGGAGTCGATGGGGCGCAGCCATTCGAGGGCGCCGACCGGCGACGCGGCCTGCCCTCCCCCGCCCGACCGCCCCGCCAGGGCGCGGGCCAGCGGCATGACCAGGTGTCCGGCGGCGACGAGCGTCTCCTTGTTGGCGGTGGCCACCACCTTGCCGGCGCCCAGTGCGGCGAGGATGGGCGCCAGGCTGACCACGCCGCCGGTCGCCACGACCACCATCTCGACGTCGTCGCGAGTCGCCAGCCTGACGAGCGCGTCGGCACCGCCGACCCGCTCGACCCCGGAAGGCAGATCGAGCGCTCCCAGCGCCGCCCCGCCGCCGAGGGCGACCGCCCGCGGGCGGAAACGGCGGGCCTGCTCGGCGAGCAGCGCCCCGTCGCGACCGGC
>MGMJ01000042.1:39094-47153 GCA_001794945.1 Chloroflexi bacterium GWC2_73_18 | reverse complement strand
CCGGTCGAGCCGAGGACGGCGATCGAGCGGGGCGCCTCAGCGGACGAGGGCAAGGACATAGAAGTAGACGGCGGGTGCCGCGAAGAGGAAGGAATCGAGCCGATCGAGGATGCCTCCGTGTCCGGGGATCAGCTCGCCGGAGTCCTTGGCGCCGGCTGCCCGCTTGAGGAGCGACTCGGCGAGGTCGCCCGCCTGGGCGCTGGCCGCGATCAGCGGCCCCAGCAGCAGGCCGGCGGCCGGCGGCTCCCCGATCCCGGCCAGCAGCGCGACCGCCACGGCGGAGGCAACGACCAGCCCGCCGACGGCGCCGGCCCAGGTCTTCGAAGGCGAGATGTGCGTGAGGAAGCGCGGGCCGCCGATGGTGCGCCCGGCGAAGTAGGCCCCCGTGTCGTAGGACCACACGGTCAGCACGCAGAGCACCAACCACCAGCGTCCGCCGTCCAGGAAGGCGGCCAACGGCGCCGTCGCCGGAAGCGGCGGGGCCGTCCCGACGAGCCGCGGCAGGAACGAGAGGAGCCCGACGTAGAGCCCCCCGAAAACGGTCCACTGCCAGGTCGCGAGCCCGTCCCGTGGGTCGTGGCGCCCGAACGACCCGACAGCCGCGAGGACGAACCCGGCGGCGATCGCCACCAGCGCCTCCTGCCCGGCCCCGGGGAGGAGTGCCCCCTCCGCGACGAGGAGGACGCCGATCGCCGTGCCGAGGCCCGCCAGTGCCGGGTGGCCGGCCTGTCGGAGCAGCCGGAACGTCTCCACCGCGGCCGCCGCCGCGATCAGGACGACCGCCACCGCGATGGCGACGTGCCCCAGCAGCAGGACCGCGCCGAGGAGCGGCACCAGCACGGCCGCGCTCGCGGCGCGTCGGGCGAGCAACGGGCGCTCCGCCCCTCAGCGCCCGAAGCGGCGCGCGCGGCGCGCGTACTCCAGGAGCGCCTCGTCGAACGCCACGGGATCGAAGTCCGGCCAGAGGAGCGAGCAGAAGTAGAACTCCGCGTAGGCGCTCTGCCAGATCAGGAAGTTGCTGAGACGCTGGTCGCCGCCGGTCCGGATCACCAGGTCCGGATCGGGCAGATCGGCGGTGTAGAGCTCCGCGGCGATGGCCGCCTCGTCGATCGACCCCGCCGGCCGGCCGGAGGCGACCAGGCGGCGCACGGCATCGACGATCTCGCTCCGCCCCGAGTAGTTGAAGGCGACGTTGAGGACCAGTCGCTCGCCGTGCCGCGTTCGCTCCACCGCCTCGTCGATGACCCGTCGCGTCGCGTCCGGCAGCTCATCCAGGCGCCCCAGGACGCGGACCCGCGCACCCTGGGCGGCCAGCTCGTCGGTCTGGTCGCGGATCGCCTGCTCGAGCAGGGTGAAGAGGCCAGCGACCTCGTGCTCGCTGCGGCCCCAGTTCTCGCGGCTGAAGGCGTAGAGGCTGAGGACGGCGATGCCGCGCCGCACGGCATGGCGCACGATGGGCCGGATCGCCTCGACGCCGGCGGCGTGACCCTCCAGCTCGGGCAGCCCGCGGGCGCGGGCCCAGCGCCGGTTGCCGTCCATGATGATGGCGACGTGGCTCGGCAGCGGGTCGGGCTCGAGCAGGCCCTCATCCGACCCACCCGTCCCCGCCAGGGTCTCGACGGCGCCAGCGGTCTCCGCCGTGCGGGTCGGCTTCGAGCTGGCCACTAGACCTCCAGGATCTCCTGTTCCTTGATCTTGCCCAGCCGCTCGATCTCGTCGATCCAGCGATCGGTGAGGCGCTGCAGCGCCTCGTGCTCCCGGTGCGCCTCGTCGGCGCCGATCAGACCCTCGCGCTCCTCGTCCCGGATCTCCTCGGCTGCCTCGCGCCGGAGATTGCGCACCTCCACGCGGGCCTCCTCCATGCGCTTATGGACGACGCGCACGAGCTCCCTGCGACGCTCCTCCGAGAGCGGCGGGATGTTGAGGCGGACGACCGTGCCGTCGACGTTGGGCGTGAGGCCGATGTCGCTCTTGAGGATCGCCTTCTCGATGGCGCCCAGGACGCTCCGGTCCCACGGCTGGATGACGATCGAGTGCGGCTCCGGGACGCTGATGCCGGCGAGCTGGTTGAGCGCCGTCGGCGTGCCGTAATACTCGACGTGGATCCGCTCCACCAGGCTGGTCGAGGCACGCCCCGTGCGAGTGCCGGCGAAATCGCGCTCCATCACCTCGATCGCCCGCTTCATCTTCGGTTCGACGCGGGCCAGGCTCTGCGAGCTCATCCGGTCTCGCTTCCCGTCACGAGCGTGCCGACCGGCTCGCCGAGGGCGACCCTGCGGATGTTGTCGGGCTGATCGAGCTCGAAGACGATGATCGGCAGGTCGTTCTCCATGCAGAGGCTGACGGCGGTCGAATCGAGCACCTTCAGACGACGCGCAAGCACCTCCACGAAGGTGAGGCGCCCGTATCGACGGGCCTCGGGATGCTCCAGTGGATCGGCGTCGTAGATGCCGTCCACCTTGGTCGCCTTGAGGATCACGTCCGCCCCGATCTCGACGGCGCGCAGGGCAGCCGCGGTGTCCGTGGTGAAGTACGGGTTGCCGGTCCCGGCCACGAAGATGACGACCCGGCCCTTCTCCAGGTGGCGCACCGCCCGGCGCCTGATGTAGGGCTCGGCGATCTCGTTCATGGCGATGGCGGTCATGACGCGCGTCTGCAGCCCCTCCTTCTCCAGGGCGTCCTGCAGCGCGAGCCCGTTCATGACGGTGGCCAGCATCCCGATGTAGTCGCCGGTCGCCCGATCCATGCCGCGTGCCGCCGCGGCGAGGCCGCGGAAGATGTTGCCGCCACCGACGACGATGGCCACCTCGACCCCGAGCCTGCGGACCTGGCCGACCTGGCGCGCGATGAAGGTGCAGAAGGCCGGGTCGACACCGTACTGGCGCTCTCCCAGCAGCGCCTCGCCGGAGAGCTTGAGGAGGATCCGCCGATAGCGGACCCCGTCCGTGACGGCCGGCGCCGAGGCCGGCGCCGGGGTGGTCCCGCTCACAGGTCCTCCCCGAGGGCGTAGCGGACGAAGCGTCGCACCACGACATTCTCGCCCAGCAGCGCGATCCTCTCGTTGATCAACTCGCGCACCGTCATCTCGGTGTCGCGGAACGGTTGCTCGACCAGCACCACCTGGCGGTGCCACTTGGCCAGCTGGCCGGCCACGATCTGCTCTCGCACGTGCTCGGGCTTGCGGGCGACCGCCTCGTCGGCCAGGAACTCGGCCCGCCTGGCCGCGGTGATCTCGGCCGGGATCGATGCGACGCTGACGTACTGCGGGGCGAGCCCGGCGACCTGCATCGCCAGGTCGCGGCTGAGGCGCTGGAACTCCTCGTTGCGGGCGACGAAGTCGGTCTCGCAGTTGACCTCCACGAGGGCTCCCAGGCGACCGCCGGGGTGGATGTAGCTGGTGATCAACCCCTCGCGGGCCTCGCGCCCGGACTTGCGCGCGGCCGCCGCCAGGCCACGCTCCCGCAGGACCGCCGCCGCCTTCTCCAGGTCGCCGTCGCTCTCCTCGAGGGCCCGCTTGCAGTCCATGAACCCGGCGCCGGTCCGCTCGCGCAGCTCCTTGACCGTTGCGGCACTGATGGTCATCTCGCTCGGGGTCTCCTCTGCTGGCTCGGCGATCCACGGGTCGCCATCGGCATCCGCCGGTGTGGGGCGCCCGCGGTCAGCCGGCAGGCTCCGCGCCCGGGCTCGCTTCGTCGGCCGGTTCGGGCCCGGCGAAGCGCACGCCGCGCGTGCGGCTCGGCAGGGCGGGCAGGAGCTCCTCCTCTTCCTCTTCGGGCCCCGGCTCGAAGATGAAGCCCTCGCCGGCGGCGAGCGCCGCGACGAGCTCGTCGCTCGCCTCCTCGCCGGGCTCCGCCTCGCGCTCGACCTCGGGCGCCACCTCCGGTCGCGCGGCACGTTCGCCGACACCCTCGATGGCAGCGTCGGCGAGCAGCCGGCAGAGGAGCCGGATGGCGCGGATCGCGTCGTCGTTTGCCGGGATGACGTAGTCGAGCTGGTCGGGATCGACGTTGGTGTCGCCGGTGCCGATGACCGGGATCTCCAGCTTGCGCGCCTCGGTGACGCCGATCCGTTCGCGCTGGGGGTCGATGACGAAGACGGCGCCGGGCAGGCGTCGCATCCGGCGCACGCCGCCGAGGGTCCGCTGCAGGCGCGCCATCTCGTCGCGAAGGCGCGACGCCTCCTTCTTGGGGAGCCAGTCAAGATCGCCTGCCGCCTGGCGCGCCTCGAGCTGCTCGAGCAGAGCGAGCCGTTTCTTGATCGTGACGAAGTTGGTCAGCATCCCGCCCAGCCAGCGCTGGTTGATGTACGGCATGCCGGCGCGCCCCGCCTCCTCGGCGACCGGCTCCTGGGCCTGCTTCTTGGTGCCCACGAAAAGGACCTGCTCGCCGGCGGCGACGGTCCGCCGCACGAACTCGAGCGCCGTCTCCAGGCGTACGACCGTCTGGGCCAGGTCGATGATATGGATGCCGTTGCGCTCTGCGAAGATGAACGGCCGCATCTTCGGGTTCCAGCGCCGCGTCTGGTGTCCGAAGTGGACGCCGGCCTCGAGCAGCTGGCGCATGGTGACGGCTGGCATGGGGTCGGCGACCTCCTTGTCGGGTTATTCCGCCGCGTGTCGCTCCGGCCCCCGCAGACCATCCGGCCGCGCCGTCTGGCACCCTAGCGGGGAGCGGCACGCGTGTGTGATCCGATGCGCCTCGGCGGCGCGCTCGGTCGGCTGCCGGTCGGGCAGCCGGCGCAGTCTACCACAGGCCCGGGCGCCCACCCGGCCCTCGATCAGGCACCGATCTCCCGGATCAGCTCGAGGCGCGCACCGCCGGCGCCGTCCCCGAGGCTGGGCGCCAGGTCGACCGCCGCCAGGTCGACCCGCCAGCGAAGTCGCGGCAACGGTGTCCCGTCCGGCAGCCGGCCGCTCGCTCGCAGCGCCGCCACGGCACCGTAGAGCCGGGTGACCTTGGCGCGGTCGATGCTCTCGGCGGGGGTCCCGAAGCGCGACTGGCTCCGGCTGCGCACCTCGACCACCACCAGGCGGGGCGGCGGGCCGGGGTCGAGAGCGACCAGGTCGAGCTCGGCGCGGCCGACGCGCACATTGCGCGCCAGGATCCGCCAGCCGCACCGTTCAAGCGCGCTCGCGACGAGCGCCTCGGCGCGCGCCCCGACACGCTGGCGCGCGGTGCGACGTCCCGGCGCGCGCTCAGCCACCGTCGCCGGCTTCCCACAGGTCGAGCTGGTCGGCCGGCGGAAGGTCGGCGAGCGAAGCAAAGGAGCGGCGATGGAGCGGCGAGGCGCCGAGGACCACGAGCGCGTCGCGGTGCTCCGGGGAGGCGTAGCCCTTGTGGCCGGCGAACCCATAGCCCGGGTAGCGCGCGTCCATGGCGACCATGAAACGGTCGCGGGCGACCTTGGCGACGACCGAGGCCGCGGCGACGGAGACGCAGAGGCGGTCGGCGTCCACCAGGACGCGCTGGGGGAGCCCGATCCCCGGCAGCGGCAGGGCGTCCAGCAGGAGCGCGTCGGGGCGGACGCTGAGCCGCGCGGCGGCGAGCGTCGAGGCCAGGATCGTCGCCTGGAGGATGTTGATCCGGTCGATCAGCTCTGCCTCGACCGCGGCGATCGCCCAGGCCACGGCCCGGGCACGGATCTCGGCCGCGACCCGTTCGCGAGCCTCGGGATCGAGGAGCTTGGAGTCGCGCACTCCGCTGGGGATCCAATCGCGCGGCAGGATCACCGCCGCCGCCACGACCGGCCCGGCCAGGCAGCCGCGCCCGACCTCGTCGATCCCGGCCACGAAGCGGTGGCCGCGCGCCCACAGGACGCGCTCCTCCACCAGGTCCGGGTCGAGCCGGAGGCGAACGCCGCGGGGGACGGAGGCGCGACCGCCCGGCGCGCAGAGCGCCGCGAACGAAAGGCCCCGCCGTTGGCCCCGAGCGGCCTCGGGGTCGGCGGGGTCATGGTTTCTCGCCGGCGGGACGGACGTGCGCATCGCCCTCCCGTCCCCCGGTCAGCCGGGTCGGCGCTCGCGCAACGAGGCGGCCTTGCCGACCCGCTTGCGCAGGAAGTAGAGCTGGGCGCGCCGGGCGACGCCGTGGCGGACGACCTCGATCCGGTCGATCCGCGGCGAGTTGACCTTGAAAGTCCGCTCGACGCCGACGCCACTGGCGATCCGGCGGACGGTGATCGAGCGCTGCGGTCCGCCTCCGTGCAGCCGCATGACGGTGCCCTCGAAGACCTGGATGCGCTCCCGGTTGCCCTCGACGACCCTGGCGGCGACGCGGACGGTATCGCCCGCGGCGAGCTCCGGCAGGTCGTCGCGGAGCTGCTCCCGGTCGAGCTGGTCGATGACGTTCACGGGCGGATGGATCTCCTCGGCGCGGACCGCGGCGGTGCGATCGGCGGGGAACGACGCGGGAGTATAGCACGACCGCCTGGCGCGGCCACGCGGCGCCTGGCGTCAGGCGCGGCTCCCGCCCTCTGCCTCCTCAGACTCGATCTCGGCGAGCAGCTCGAGCTCATCGTCGCTGAGGGCACGTCCGGCCAGCAGGTCGGGACGGCGGGCGCGCGTCCGCCGCAGCGCTTCGCGCAGCCGCCAGCGGCGGACCGCCGCGTGGTCCCCGGAGACCAGGGTGTCCGGCACGCGCCTCCCTTCGAACTCGGCCGGCCGGGTGTACTGCGGGTATTCGAGCAGCCCGTGGCCGAACGACTCATCGACGGTCGAATCGGCCTCGATGGCGCCCGGCAGCAGGCGGAGGACCGCGTCGATCACGACGATCGCCGCCGGCTCGCCACCGGAGAGGACGACGTCGCCGATCGACAGCTCGCGATCGACGAGGGAGCGGATCCGCTCGTCCACCCCCTCGTAGCGGCCGCACACGATGACGAGGTGCGATCGCGCCGCCAGCTCGCGCGCCAGCGCCTGGTCCAAGCGCTCGCCGGCCGGGTCGAGCAGGATGACGGTCGAGTCGGGCCGGCGCAGCTCCCGCAGCGCCGCCGCGATCGGCTCCGGCCGCAGGACCATACCAGCGCCGCCCCCGTAGGTGTAGTCGTCCACGCTCCGGTGACGGCCGAGGCCCCAGCGGCGCAGGTCGTGGGACCGCACCGCCGCCAGGCCGCGGGCCTGCACGCGGCCCGGGATACTCTCGCCGAGCGGCGCCTCGAGCATCGCCGGGAAGAGCGTAAGGACGTCGATCTCGAGGGTCACGGCCGGCGGCTCGAGCGGCGTCCCCGCGGCCGGCGCGGCGCCGGCTCGACGTAGCCGAGCGCGTCCGTGTCGACGACGATCTCGCCGCGACGGGGGGCGAAGCGCGGCACGAAGGCCCGCACCAGCGGCACGAGGACCTCGCCCCGCTCGCCCCGCACGACGGCGACCTCGGCGCCCCCGGCGTGGAACAGCTCGGCCACCGTGCCGAGCTCGCGACCCGCCCGATCACGGACGCGCGCGCCGATCACCTCGTGCCACCAGTAGCGACCCCGCGGCAGGCGCTCCTCCGGGGCGCGGACGGTCTCGAGGTACGCGTCGCGCAGCCGCCCCGCGGCGTCCCGGTCGGAGGCCTCGGCGAAGCGGACGAGAAGCCCCTGCTCGTCGGGCTGGACCCAGACGACGGTGAGCGGCGCCTCGCCGCCCTCGCGGTAGAGACGCCGGCCCACGTCGAAGCGCCCGGGCTCCTCCGTGAGCACCTCGACGCGCACCGCGCCCCGCAGGCCGTGGACGCCGCGCACGAGGCCGACGACCAGGCGCTCCCCGGCCTGGCCGGGGCGGGCGGTCACGCTCAGCCGATCTCCAGCGAGAGCGGCTCGCCTTCGCGGGCCGCGATCACCTTGAGGAGCGTCCGCAGGGCCTTGGCGACGCTCCCGTTGCGTCCGATCACCTTGCCCATGTCGTCCTCGGCGACGTGCAGCTCGATGACCGTCGTGTCGCCCTCCCGATGGACCTTGACGCGGACCGCGTCGGGGTCATCCACGAGCGAGCGCGCCACGAACTCGACCAGCTCCGGTGCCGACATCTCCGCTCCCCTACTTCGCGTCCGGCTCGATGCCGGCCTGGCGCAGCAGGCGGGCCACC
>MGMJ01000042.1:18298-39074 GCA_001794945.1 Chloroflexi bacterium GWC2_73_18 | reverse complement strand
GGATCGTAGTGGCCGATCGTGTCGATCGGCCGACCGTCGCGGGCGCCGCGGCTGTCAGCGACGACGAGCCGGTAGGTCGGCTGCCGGGTGGCACCGACGCGGGTGAGACGGATCCTGACTGCCATGGTGCGGTTCGAAACCTCCTGTGCGGCCGGGCCGCGACTACTTGACGAGGACGAAGAAACGGGCGTGGGCCTTGGCCGGGTCACCGCCGCCGCTCGCCGCGAAGCCGAACGCGGAGACCGGTTCGAGGTAGGCGGCGACGTCGTCCGGGATCTGGGCGCCGCTCGCCCTGATGAAGCCGATGAGGCCCTGGATGTCGACGAAGATCGCCCCGCTGTTCTCGGCGCCGACGCGTGCCAGCACGGCCTTGTAGCTCTCCTGGGCAGCCAGCGCGTCGGCCCCGTTCTGCACGTCGACGACGGCGTGCGCGAAGCCCGTGTCCAGGCTGACGATGAGGAGCCCGCCGCTCACGCCGTAGGTGGGGGTGACCGCCGGCAGCCCCTCCATGCCGATGGCTGACAGGTCGATCTGGTGGAGCGTCACGCCCCTGTATTCCTCGGTCTTCACCCCTCCAACGCCGCCCATGGCGAGGAGGGCATCGATCTGGGCGATCAGCCGCTCGGCGGCCGCCGCGTCGGTCACCTCCACGAGGAGACCGCCGTCCGGGTTCACGAGGAGACCGCCGTCCGGGTTCGTGCCGTGCGGCGCCACGACGAGCGCGGCGTCGCCGAAGAGGCCGAGGAGCCCATCCATACTGGTCCCCATCAGGCCCAGTCCCTGCTCGATCTGCTTCAGGCTCTCCTCGAGCTCGGGTTGGCTCTCCTTCGCCGCCTGGATGGCGTACCGCAGGGCGGGCCCCAGGTCGTGGATGTCGAGACTGAGCAGCGCGCCGGCCGGGATCGCCTTGTCGAGCCGGCTGGCGCGGTCCTTCCCGAGCTCGGCCGGCGGGCTGGGAATCGGCAGCGGCGAGCCGCTCGCCGTGACCTCGAGGGTGCCGACGCTCGAGAAGTCGAGGAGCACGCCGTCGTCCTCGGCCCGCAGGTAGCCGATGAGGGCTCCCTCGCCGCTGATCTCGAAGGGCGGGAGCGCGCTGGCGTTCGGCTGGCTCTTCGCCTGCTCCAGCGCCGCGGCGAGGAAGCGCCCGGTGTCGACGTAGAGGGTGCCCATCCGATCGGCCGGCACCCTCGCCAGGGCGTCCTTGAAGAGCTTCGTCTCGGCAAGCGACGCCGCCGTGCCGGCGGCGGCCTCCCGCACGTCGATGATCTGCTTCGCGAGGGCGACGTCGCTGGCCGCCACGAGCTGGCCGTCCAGGATGGCCGCCGCCACGGTGCGTCCCTCCCGGGTCGGGACCGTGGTGATCAGGACGTCGCGGTAGGTCTCCGTGGCGACCTCGCGGCCCTCGGCGCGGGCCTTCTCGGCGCGGTCCGCGATCAGCTGGCGCAGCCTGGCGTCGTCGATGCTGGCGACGAGGAACGCGACCTGCACCGCCTGCGGGTCGCTCCCCCCCGGCCAGCGCGCCGCGAGCGCGGCCGTCGATCCGAGCCACGGCTTGACGTCGTTCAGGTAGTCGACGTTCGCCTGGCGCAGCAAGCGATCGAGTGTCTCGTCGATCTTCTGCTCGAGCTTCGACTGGTCCTCGAAGCCGGGGAACCTCTTGAGCAGGGCGAGCAGCTTGTCGTGCTGGTCCCCGGTCGGCTCTGCCGTCACCTGGACGTAGAGGAGGGTGTCAGCCGGCAGGAAGGCTGCCGCGGCCGGCTTCTGTCCCGCTGCCTGCAGAGCCAGGTAGCCCCCCACCGCCACCCCCGCGACGGCCACGGTGAGGAAGGCGGCGATCGCCCAGCGCAGGACGCCGCGACCGGCGCGCGGCGCGAGCGCCTGCGGAGGAGGGATCACCGGCTCGCTCGGGGCGGAGACCGGTTCGGACGGGGCGACGGCCGAATCACCGGCCGGGACGTCCGGTTCGGTCGAGGCCGGCTCGGCCGGGACGGCCTCGGCCGTGGGCTCGAGCGGCACCTCGCGGTCGAACGGCTCGCTCATCGACGTGCTCCTCCCTGGCGGCCGAAGGGAACGGCGCCGCGACCCCCACTCCCCCCGAATCGCCGCATCAGCTTCTGCATCTCCCCGAACTGTTTCACCAGGCGATTGACGTCGGTAAGCGTCGTCCCGGAGCCGGCGGCGATCCGCCGCCGTCGCGACGCGTTCAGGATACCCGGGTCGCCCCGTTCCTCGCGGGTCATCGAACTGATGATCGCCTCGATCCGCTTCAGCTCGCCGCGGTCGACCGACGCCTGGGCCTCCTTCGCCAGGCCGCCCATGCCCGGCAGCATCTCGAGGAGTTGCCCCAACGGCCCCATCTTCTTGACCTGCTGGAGCTGGTCGAGGAAGTCGTCGAGGCCGAAGGTGCTGCGTCGCAGCTTCTCAGCGACCTTCGCCGCCTGCTTCTCGTCGTACGCCTCCTGGGCCCGCTCGACCAGGGTCAGGACGTCGCCCATGCCGAGGATCCGCCCGGCTAAGCGGTCGGGGTGGAACAGCTCGAGGGCGTCGGTCTTCTCGCCGGTCCCCATCAGCTTCACGGGCAGGCCGGTGACGGCCGAGATGGAGAGGGCCGCGCCACCCCGGGCGTCGCCGTCGATCTTGGTCAGGAGCAGGCCGGTGAGCGGCACCGCGGCACGGAACGCCTCGGCGACGTTGACTGCCTCCTGACCGGTCATGGCGTCGAGCACGAGGAGCGTCTCGGCCGGCCTGGTGGCGGCCACCAGGGTGGCGATCTCCTCCATGAGCACCGGATCGACGGTGTGGCGCCCCGCGGTGTCGAGGATGACGACGTCGCGCCCCTGCTCGCGTGCGACATGAATGCCGCCGCGGGCCGTCTCCAGCACCCCCGTGCCGGGCGGGGCGCGGTGGACCGGCACGTCGAGCTGTCGCCCGAGCGTCACCAGCTGCTCGACGGCGGCCGGGCGGTACGGGTCGGCCGCCACCAGCATCGGACGGCGCCCCTGGTGGACGAGATGGCGCGCCAGCTTGGCCGCCGAGGTCGTCTTGCCGCTCCCCTGCAGGCCGAGGAGGGCGACGACCGCCGGCGAGCCGCTCAGGTGGAGCGTCCGATCGCCGGCCGACAGGAGCGCGGTCAGCTCCTCGTGGACGATCTTGACGACCTGCTGGCCGGCGGTCAGCGACCCGAGAACCTCGGCGCCGACGGCACGCTCACGGACGCGCGCCACGAACTCCTTGGCGACGCGGTAGTTGACATCCGCCTCGAGGAGGGCGAGACGGACCTCGCGCATGGCGGCCTCGACGTCCGCCTCGGCGACGCGGCCGCGGCCGGTGAGGCGGGCGAGCGTCTCGCGCAGACGGGTCGAGAGGGCGTCGAACATCGGGTGGAGGCTCGTCCTCGCTGGAGCGCCCATCCCGGGCGCGGCTGGCACGCGGGTTCTGACGTACCGCGGCGGGACCGGCCGGCGGCCGGCGTGCCATTCTAGCGCGCCGCCTCCCCGGGGGCGAAGAGCGCCTCGATGAAGGCGTCCGGGTCGAAGGGGACGAGGTCGCCCAGCCGCTCCCCGACCCCGACGAAACGGACCGGCACCTTCAGCTCGTCCTCGACGGCGAAGACGATGCCGCCCTTCGCGGTCGAGTCGAGCTTGGCCAGGACGACCCCGGTCAGCTCGACCGCGCGGTGGAAAGCGCGCGCCTGGTGGAGCCCGTTCTGGCCGGTCGTGGCGTCGAGCACGAGCAGGACCTCGGGGCGAGCGCCGGGAAGCCGCCGGTCGATGACCCGGCGCATCTTGGCCAGCTCGTCCATCAGGTTGACCTTGGTGTGAAGCCGGCCCGCCGTGTCGACGATGACGACGTCGAGGCCACGGGCGCTCGCCGCGTCGAGCGCGTCGTAAACGACCGCCGCGGGGTCGGCACCGGGATGGTGAGCGACGACCGGAACGTCGAGGCGCTCGGCCCAGGCGCGCAGCTGCTCGGTGGCGGCGGCGCGGAAGGTGTCCGCCGCAGCGAGGAGGACGCGGCGGCCGCGACCCTCCAGGCGGGCGGTGAGCTTGGCGATCGAGGTCGTCTTGCCGGTTCCGTTGACGCCGACGACGAGCACGGGGAGCGGCTGGCCGGCGACGGCCGACGACGGCTCCCAGTCCGCCTCGCGGGGCGCCAGGAGCGCGCGCAGCTCGGCCCGCACGGCTGCCTCGGGCGGCAACCCATCGCGCCGTCGCCGCGCCGCGGCCACGACCCGGGCGGCCAGGGCCGCGCCCACGTCGCCGGCGATCAGCGCCTCCTCGATCTCCTCCCAGGTCGCCTCGTCGAGGGTGTCGCGCCCCAGGAGCCGGTGCAGGCGGGCCATGAAGCCGCCGCGGCTCCGCTCGAGCCCGGCTTCGAGGGCGGGCTCGTCCGCGCGGTCCGGTCTAGCCGCCGACATCGAAGGCGACCGGCTCGCCGGTCGACCCGCCATCGCGCCGCTCGGTCACGAGCGCGGCCGCCTCGTCGAGGCGGAGCGAGACGACGCGACTGATCGCATCGTCGCCGATGGTGATCCCGTAGAGGGCGTCGGCTCGCTCGATGGTGCCGCGGTTGTGGGTGATGACGATGAACTGGGTCCGTTCGGCGAGTTCCCGGAGCGATTCGGCGAACCTCCCGATGTTCGTCTCGTCAAGGGCGGCGTCGACCTCGTCGAGGACGCAGAACGGGACGGGCCGCACCTCCAGCATGGCGAAAAGCAGGGCGACGGCGGTGAGCGCCCGCTCGCCGCCGGAGAGCATGGCCAGGGCCTGCGCCTTCTTCCCGGGCGGCCGGGCCACGATCTCCACCCCGGTGCCGGCAAGATCGGCCGGATCGGTGAGGGCAAGGCGGGCGGATCCGCCGCCGAAGAGCTGCGTGAAGCGTCTGGCGAAGGCGTCCTCGAGCGCACGGAAGGTGGTGAGGAAGCGATCGGTGATCAGCTGGTCCAGCTCGGCGATGAGCGCACGCGTCGACCCGATGGCGCGCTCCAGGTCCTCGCGCTGCTCTTCCAGCGCATCGAGGCGGGCCCGCACCTCGGCATGCTCCTGCGCCGCGAACGGGTTGGCGGCGCCGAGGTCGTGGTAGCGCCGCCGCAGCGCGGCGAGGCGGCCGGGCGCCGGCGGCTCCCCGGACGGCGCCTCGGTGACCCAGCGCGGGACGGCCGCGTCCAGCGCCGCCTCGTAGGCGGCCGGGTCATCGGCGTCGGGGATCGCCAGGACGGACGGCTCGACCTCCCCGGAGCCGGTCGCTTCCGCCAGCAACGCAGCGAGCCCGTCACCGCCGAGGGCGGCCAGCTCGACAAGCAGATGCTCGCGGATCGCGTCGAGCGCCAGCCGCGCCTCGAGCTCCTCGACCTCGGTGGTGCGGGTGCGGATCTCGGCCGCACGCACGCGCTCGCGCGCCCCTCGTGCGGCGGTCTCGGCCTCCAGCAGCCGGCCACGCCCCTCGAGCCCCTCCCCGACCAGTCGCTCGACCACGGCCGCGACGGCGGCTTCCCGCTCGCCCAGCTCTCCGAGCGTGGCGGCCACGGCGTTGCCCTCGGAGGCGGCCTCCACCTCCGCCGCCGTCAGGCGCGCCTCGTCCGCGGCGATCTCGAGGAGACGGGCCTCGTCGAGGGTCAGCGTCGCCTCCAGGCGCTGCCGCTCCCCTTCGAAGCGGCGGCGCGCTGCGTCGGCCGTCCGCGCCCGCTCGGCCGCCGCCGCGCGCCGCGCGCGCAGGTCGCGTTCACGGTCCAGCAAGCTCGCCAGCTGGGCTGCGACCGCGGGCCTCTCCGCTCCCTCGGCGACGGCGCCGGGGAGCGACGCGATCTCCCGGTCGAACCCCTCCACGGTCGACGCCGCCCGCGCCGCCTCCGCCTCGAGCCGGGCCACCTGCGCCTCGTGCCAGACCAGCTCCCGAGCGGCCAGCTCATCGCGTCGGGCCGCGGCCCGCTCGACCTCCTCGGTGCGCCGCCGCTCGGCCTCGCCCGCCTGCGCGGCCTGGTTCGCCCGGGCGAGCGCGGCCTTCGCCGAAGCCGCATCCTCACGGGCCATCGCCAGCGCCGCTGCGGCCGCCTCGACCGCCTCGTCCGCGCCGCCCATGGCGACGGCCAGACGGTCCCGCTCTGCGCGGCGCTCCAGGAGCGATGCCGGCGCGGCCAGCTCGAGGATGCCGGAGAAACGCAGAAGGTCGCCCCGTGTCGTGGCGATCGACCAGCCGGTGGCGAGGGCGGGCAGGAGCCGCATGGCGTCGGCCAGGGTGGGGACCCAGACCGCGCGCTCCAGGAGGCGGCGGAGAGTTCCGTCGGGATCACGGCGGACCGCCTCGGCGAGCCTTCCCCCGCCGGCAGCGACGGCGCCCTCGAGCAGCTCCCGCGCCTCGGTCGCCGGGGCCGGGCGGGGCGGGGCGTCGGCCAGCACCAGCGTGCCGCGGGCCCCGCCGATGGCGGGCAGGTCGGCGCCGCGGATCACGGCTGCGCGGACCGCGCTGCCCAGCACCGCCTCGATCGCGCGCTGCAGGTCCCGCTCCACCTCGACCCCGTCGAGCAGGGCCCGTCCTCCCCGCCGACGTGCCAGCCCCACCGCCCCCTCCTCCTCCTCCGCCAGCCGGGCGTCGAGCGCGGCCAGACGAACCTCGAGCTCGGCGGCCGCCGCCCGCGCCGCCGCCACGGCGCCGGCGCGGGCGGCCTCACGCCCGTCCGCCAGACCGATGGCGGCGCGTGCCGCCTCCAGGGTCGCCTGGACGTCCTCGCCGGCGCGACGGGCCGTGGCCGTCGTCTCCCGGACCCGCGCCAGTTCGGCCCCCGCGGCGGCGCCCTCCGCACGAGCACGCACGCACAACGCGCGCTCCTCCTCGAGGCGGATCTCCGCTTCGGTCGACGCGCGCTCCGCCCGCCCCCGGTCCGTCTCCAGCGCCGCCCGGCGACGCTGGGCGGCCAGCGGCGCTTCCCCGCGGCCCGTCGCGCGCAGCCGGGCGATCTCGGCCGACGTCTCGACGAGGGCACGGTCGAGCGCCTCCAGGTCACCGATCGCCGCTCCCCCGGTCTCCGGCGCGGGCGCGGCCAGGGCGCGACGGACCGCTGCCAGCCGCCCTTCGGCGGCCGTCCGGTTCGCGGCGAGCCGCTCTCCCTCCCGGATCCGGGCGGCCTCCTCCGCGCGCAGCCGGGCATCGGTCAATCGGGCCGTCATCAGGTCGGCGCGCACGGCCTCGAGGTCGGCCCGCAGATCGCGCTCGCGGCCGGCGCGACCCTCGAGGTCCCGGGTAAGGGCGAGCGCGCCTTCCTCGGCGGCGCGAAGCGCGGCGAGCGCGCCGTCGGCCTCCGTTCGTGCCTGGCGCAGCGCCGCCGCGGCGGCCGCGCTCCGCCCGCCGGCCTCGTTCCAGCGGAAGCGCGCCGAGGCGACGAGCGCCCGCGCCAGCTCGGACCCGGCGTCCGCCCGGGCCGCCTGCTGCTCCGCCTGGGCGGCCAGGCGCCGCGCCTGGGGGCGCAGTTCGGCCAGGATGTCGCGCACACGGGCCAGGTTCACCTCGGCCTCGACGAGCCGCCCCTCCGCGGCACGCTTGCGGCGCTCGTGGCGGCGGACGCCCGCCACCTCCTCGAGGAGAGGCCGGCGCTCCTCGGGACGGAGAGCGAGCGCCTGGTCGACCATCCCCTGGCCGATGAAGAGGAAGGCGTTGTCGGCGAGATGGGCGGCGTCGAGCAGGTCGACCAGGTCCTTCAATCGGACGCGAGTCCGGTTGAGCAGGTACTCGTTCTCGCCGGAGCGGTAGAGCCGCCGCCCGAGCTCGACGACACGGTACTCCACCGGCAGGAGCCCGTCGCCGTTGTCGAGGACGATCGTGACGTCTGCCATGCCGAGCGCGGCTCGGCCGTCCGAGCCGGCGAAGATGACGTCCTCGGACCGGCGGCTGCGCAACGCGCGTCCCTGCTCCCCCAGCGCCCAGCGGAGCGCATCGGCCAGGTTGCTCTTGCCCGAGCCGTTGGGACCGACGACGGCAGAGATCCCGGGGCCGAACTCGACGATGGTGCGGCCGGCGAACGACTTGAAGCCCTGCAGGCGGACTCCGAGCAGGCGGGCCGGCGCGCTCACCGGCGCGTCCCTTCCCCGCTCACGGCCGTGTCGGGGAGGAGTTCCCCCAGCGCCCGCAGCGCCGCCTCCGTCTCGGCCGCCCGACGGCTCTCGCCCTCGCCGCGCCACGGGCCCATCTCGCCGACGGTCAGCTCGACCACGAAGTGCTTGGCGTGCTGCGGGCCCTCCGCCGAGACGACCCGGTAGGAGGGCGGGTGACCGCTCAGCGCGTAGGCCGCCTCCTGGAGCCGGTTCTTGGGGCTCTTCAGGGCCGCCACGGGCGTCTCGCTGGCCAGCTCCGCCGCCGCGAACTGGACGAGCCAGTCGCGCGTCGCCTCGAGGCCGGCGGTCAGGTAGAGCGCCCCGACGATCGCCTCGAACGCTGCGGCCAGGACCGAGGGGCGTCGCCGCGCGCCACTCCGATCGGCGCCCTGGCCGACGCGCAGCAGCTCCTCCAGGCCGAGCCGCCGCGCCAGGCGTGCCAGCCCGTGTGTGCTGACGATGGCGGCGCGGCGGGCGGTGAGTCCGCCCTCGTCGTCGTCGGGATGGCGCGCGTAGAGCACCTCCGAGACGACGAGGCCGACGACGACGTCGCCGAGGAACTCGAGGCGCTCGTTGGAGGCGATGGCGGCCGCCGGCCGCTCATTGGGAAAGCTGCCGTGGACGAGCGCCTGCTCCAGCAGCGTCAGGTCGGGGATGGGGAGGCCGATCCGGCGGGCGAGTTCCGCGGCCGGCTTCACGCGTGAGGGCGTGGACCTACTGCGCGGTGTGCTCGTCGATGTAGTCGACGGCGTCCTGGACGGTGCGGATCTTTTCGGCGTCCTCGTCGGAGATCTCCGTCCCGAATTCCTCCTCAAGGCTCATGATCAGCTCGACCAGGTCGAGCGAGTCGGCGTTGAGGTCGTCGACGAACGACGCATCCGGCTTGACCTCGTCCTCCTCGACGCCGAGCTGTTCGACGACGATCTTCTTGAGGCGCTCGTAGGTCGAAGCGGTCACGCTGCTCCCTCCTTACCGTGGGCGGCCCTCCGTGGCCGGGCCTCCTGGCGATCGGATGCTTCATCCCCCCGCTCGACGCCCGCCGTCTCGATGGCGACCCGGCCGAGCACGCCGTTGAGCAGCCGCCGGGCCGGCTCACCGCTGTAGATGCGCGCCAGCTCGACCCACTCGGAGATGGCGACCCGGGTCGGGGTCGTGGGGCAGTGTAGCAGCTCGCCCAGCGCCGAACGCAACAACGCCCGGTCGATCCGCGCGAGATGGACGACCGGGTAGGCCGGAGCGGCTGCCTCGATCCGCGCGTCGATGGCCTCGCGATGGCCGACGGCCGCGGCCACGATGGCGCGTGCCAATCCTGTCCAGGGCACCTCCTCTACCTCCTCCGCGATCCTGCGCTCCAGCACCGCCCCCGCCATGCGGAGCCCGAAGTCGGCCTCGAAGAGCGCCTCCAGCGCCGCCCGCCGCGCCTCTCGCGGGCTCGCCCGGCGTCGCCCGGGGCCGGCCCGGACCGAACGCCCGTTCGGGCCGTCAGCCCGCGATGCCGTCGACGACGACCGTGACATCGGCCAGCTCGAGCCCCAGGAGCCGCTCGACCGTCGCCGCCACGGCATGGCGCACGCGCCCGGCGAGCGGGCCGAGCGGCAGGCCCGGCCGCGCCACCAGGACGAGGCGGACGGCGACGCGACCATCGCGGATGACGGCGCCCACGGGCACACCGGCGAGCCACCGGCGCCAGGGGCCGCCCCCACGCCCAACGCGCACCACCCCCTCCACCTCGAGTGCCGCCACGCGCGCCATCTCCCCGATGACGCCACGCCGCACGAGGAGCCCCTCGTGGCCGGTGGCACCCGGTGCGCGCCCGATCGCCGGCCTCACGCCCGCGCCTCGGCCGGCCGGCCAGCCTCCGCCGCCGACGGCTCGCCGGAGAGCCTCGCGCCCGTCTGCCCGGGCGCCAGCGCCCGCGCGATCCGCTCCGGGATGCGCGCCCGGGCCGCGGCCGCGCCGACGCCGACGGCGTAGCGGATCATCCGCCGGCGCGCCCGGCCGTGGGTGATGATGACCGTCCCCCCGACGCCCAGCAACGGTGCGCCGCCGAGCCGCTCCCAGTCGAGGCGGCGGCGGATGCGGGCGATGCCGGGCCGCAGCAGGAACGCGGCGAGCGGCCCGAAGGGCGGCCGCCGGAACTCTGCGCGGAACTGGTCGACGATGAAACCCGAGAGCCCCTCGAAGAACTTGATGACGACGTTGCCGATCACGGCGTCGCAGACGACGACGTCGGCGAGGCCGCGGGTCAGGTCCTTGCCCTCGACGTTGCCGATGAAGTCGAGCGTGCTGTGATCGAGCCGCGCCGTCGCGTCGACGATACGGGCATCGCCCTTCCCCTTCTCTTCCCCGATGGAGAGGAGCGCCACGCGCGGTCGGACCACGCCCATCACCTGCTCGGCGAAGACGGCACCCATGTGGGCGTACTGGTAGAGGTTCTGGCCCGTCGAGTCGGGGTTGGCACCGATGTCGAGCAGCACGAGCGGCTGCTCGCGCTCGGTCAGCAGCTGCACCGCCAGGGCCGGCCGGTCGACGCCGGGGAGGCGGCCGAGCCGGAGGACCCCCGCCGCCATCGCCGCGCCGGTGTGGCCGGCCGAGACGACCGCGTCGGCGCGACCCTCGCGCACCAGGTCGGTCGCCACGGTGATGGAGCTGTCGCGCTTCTCACGGAGCGCGAGGGCGGGCTGGTCATCCATCTCGATCACCTGGCTCGCCGCCACCAGCGAGACGTGGTCGGGCAGCGGCCCGCTGATGCAGCGCGCGATGCGCGCCTCGTCGCCGACCAGGATCAGCTCGCTGGAGGGGTCCTCGCGGGCGTATTCGAGGGCGCCGGCCACGACCTCTTCCGCGCCGTAGTCGCCGCCCATGGCGTCCACCGCGACCCGGATGCGGCGCGAGGCGTCGCCGCCCGCGACGGCCTCAGGGCGGACGGCGGAGAGGTCCATCGTCCCCGACCGCGGGCGCTAGGACCTGGGGGGCTCGGTGCGCGTCCGCGTACGCACCTCGATCGCCTGCCGACCGCCGTACCAGCCGCAGTTCGGACAGACATGATGGATCCGCTTCGGCTCGTGGCAGTGCGGGCACTCCTCGAGGTCGGGGACGGCCAGCGCCTGCTGGCTGCGCCGGTCGCCCTGGCGGGCGTGTGACACTCTCCGCTTGGGGACTCCCACGTGATCACTCCTTCTCGTCTGCCAGGAGGCGCGCCAGCGGCGCCAGCCGCGGATCGCCCTCGAGTTCCGGATGCGCATGTGGCTCGTCGTTCAGGTCGCGCCCGCACTCGGGGCAGAGCCCCGCGCACGCGGCACGGCAGACCGGCGCCAGCGGCTCGGCCAGGCTGACCGCCTCGCGCACCGGCACCTCCAGGTCGAGCTCGTGATGATCGTCGAGGCGGAGCACGTCCGGCTCCGCCTCCAGGTCGAGCGGCCCGCCCGTCTCGAGGTCGACGGAGGGAAGCGCCTCTTCCAGGATATCGACCGCGATCGGCACCGCCGTCGCCCCCAGGCACCGGCTGCACATCTCGGCCAGCGCCGTGGTCAGGTGCGCCTCCACGAGGATCCCGCGGTTGGTGCGTGCCAGGCGGACCGTGCCCGCGAGCGGCGCCGCCTGACGCAGCCCGGCCCCCAGGTCGAGGCGCTCGCCGGCGACAGGATACGTGCGGAGCGCGCCGGGTGTCGAGCGGAGCAGCCCGGCGACGTTAACGCGGAGCACGGAGAGCCGCGTCCTCGTCGGCGGGACCATGGGCCCCGTCATCCTCGGCCGCGACATCGCCGGCCGCGCTCGTCCGGCGAGCGTCGAGCATGGCCAGCCCGCGCTTGATGCTCTGCAGCGCCTTGACGCACTCGCCCTCGAGCTTGATCAGGACGCTGGCGGCGTACTCGTCGGCACCCCGCCGGATCTCCCCGCCCTGCATCTCCGCCGCCGCGACGATCTCGGCGGAACGGCGCTGAGCCTCGACCGTCAGGCCGCGCTCCCCGATCAGGAAGGCCGCCTGCTCCTGCGACCGTGCCATCGCCTGGTCGGCTTCCTCCTGCGCCCGCTCCAGGATCCGGTCTCGCTCCTGGTTGATCCGTTTGGCCTGGCGGACCTCGTCGGGCACGGCGACGCGCAGCTGGTCGATCAGGTCGAGCGCGCCGGCCTGGTCGATCACGACGCTGTTCGTCATCGGCAGCTTCTTGCCGTTGGCGATCAGGGAGTCGAGGCGCTCGACGAGGAAGATGATGTCGATGGGAGTCGCCCTCCGCGATCAGGGGCCGTCGCCCTGGCGGGCCATTATACCGAGCGCGCCCGGGCGGCCAGCCGCCGCTCCACCGCGGCGGGCACCATCCCGGTCACATCGCCACCGAGCTGCGCGATCTCCTTGACCAGGCTCGAGGAGAGGTAGCTGTGCTCGAGCGCGGTCATGAAGAAGACGGTGTCGACGTCCGGCCCCATCTTGCGATTGGTATGGGCCATCTGCAGCTCGCTCTCGAAGTCGCTGACCGCCCGCAACCCCCGGACGATGAAGTCGGCGCCGCGGCGGCGCGCGAACTCCACGGTCAGGCCGTCGAAGGTGGCGACCTCGACGCGGTCGGCGATGGGAGCGCACTCGGTGGCGACCGCCTCACGGATGGCCGCCACGCGCTCCTCCTCTCCGAAGAGTGGCGCCTTGCGCGGGTTGCCCAGGACGGCGACCACGACTCGGTCGAAGACGCGGGCGGCCCGCTCGATGATGTCGAGGTGGCCGTAGGTGACCGGGTCGAAGCTGCCGGGGTAGAGGGCGACACTCATGCCCGGGCCGCCTCCCCGTCGACCACCTCGAAGAAGGTGATCGCGGTCTCCCCGAAGCGCCGGGTCCGCACCTGGCGCAGGCGCCCGATGACGGCCGGCGGACCCTGCTTCCAGAAGTGCTTGGCCACCACGATCGCCTCCGGCGCCAGGAGCGGGCCGCGGGCCAGCCGCTCCAGCGCGGCGAGCATAGCAGGGTCCCCGTAGGGCGGATCGACGATGACGATCCCCCACGGGGCGCTCCCCGGCGAGGAGCCGGCCAGGAAGCGAAGCACGTCGGCGCGATGGATACGGGCGGAGGCCCCGCCCAGGCCGGTGCGGCGCAGGTTCTCGACGATGGCGGCGGCCGCTCCGGCGTCGCGCTCCACGAAGTCGCAGGAGGCGGCGCCGCGGCTGAGCGCCTCGATCCCGGCCGCCCCGCTGCCGGCGAAGAGGTCGGCGACGCGGGCGCCGACGATGCGTGGCTCGAGCGCTCCGAAGAGCGCCTGCTTGACGCGGTCGGCCAGCGGTCGCGTGCCGGGTCCCGGAGCAGCGAGCCGGATGCCGCCCGCCCGGCCGGCGACGACGCGACCGGCGTCAGGCATCCGCGGACGCCTCGCCGGAGCCGACCTGCGCCAGCCAGCCGGCCTCGAGCTCGCGCCGGAAGGCGAGCCAGCCCGGGTCGTCACGCAGGCGTCCGGCGGCGTCCACCATCGTCTCGGCGACCGTCCGCGCGGCGACCGAGAGGTCGCGGTCGCCGGCGCGCTGCAGCGAGGCGACGCGGAGGCGAGGCAGGCCGCTCTGGTCGATCCCCAGCACGTCGCCCTCACGTCGCAGCTCGAAGTCCATCTCGGCGAGCTTGAAGCCGTCGTGGTTCTCCTCCAGGGCCTTGAGGCGTTCCCGCGCCGTCCCGTCCTCGCTCGAGCTGACCAGGACGCAGTAGGAGCGATCCTCGCCCCGACCGACCCGCCCACGCAGCTGATGGAGCTGCGCGACGCCGAAGCGGTCGGCGTCGAGGATCAGCATGACGGTCGCCTCCGGCACGTCGACGCCGACCTCGACCACGGTGGTGCCGACGAGCACGTTGACCTCGCCGGCGCGGAAACGGTCCATCGCGGCATCGCGCTCGCGCGCCTTCATCTGGCCGTGGACGATGGCGATCTCGAAGCGGGGCTCCCCGGAGAGCCCGATCCGCCGCGCGGCCTCGGGGAGGCGCCCGGTGAGGAGCGTCGCCGCCGCCTCGGTGGCGATCGCCCCGCTCTCGGGGTCCTCCTCCACCAGCGGCACGACGACGAAGGCACGGCGGCCGGCGGCGACTTCCCGGGCGAGGAGCGGGAAGGTCCCCTTCTTCGGGTCACCGTCGCGCTCCATCAGCTCGTCCGGCCGGCGGACCCCGGTCCGCACACGCAGCCGACCCGCCGGCGGCGTCCGGAGGTCGGTCACGTCGAGGTCGGCGTGGAAGACCTGGCCGAGCGTCCGCGGGATCGGCGTCGCCGTCATCAGCAGCACATGCGGGTAGGTGCCCTTGGCCACCAGCCGTTCGCGCTCGGCGACGCCGAAGCGGTGCTGCTCGTCGACCACGACCAGCGAGAGTTCGGCGAAGGCGACCGCCTCCTGCACGAGGGCGTGCGTTCCCACCACGACGCGCCCGAGGGAACGTCCCTCGGGGTCGAGCTCGGCGGGCGGCGCGGCGAGCAGCTCGAGCGCCTCGTGCCGCCGGGCCGCCGGCAGCGAGCCGACGAGCAGCGTCACGCGGTGCCCCAGCGGCTCCAGGAAGGCCGTAAGCGTGGCGGCGTGCTGGCGCGCCAGCAGGTCGGTCGGCGCCAGCAGCGCGCCCTGCCGGCCCGCGTCGGCGACCATCGCCAGGGCGGCCGCGGCCACCGCCGTCTTGCCCGAGCCGACGTCGCCCTGCAGCAGGCGGAGCATCGGCCGCCGGGCGGCCAGGTCGGCGCGGATCGCTGCCAGCGCCGCCCGCTGGTCGCGCGTCAGCTCCGCCCGGGCAGGCTCGGTCGGCTCGGCCGGCCCGGCTGGCGCGGCCGACGATCCCGTACCGGCCGCCGCCGCGGTGCGCCGGCGACGGATCGTCTCCGCGAGTGTCGCCTGCAGCGAGGCGACGATCGCCGCGAAGCGCGCCTCCGTCGTCCCGATCGACGTCGCCAGCTCGGCGCGCCGGCGGCGCGCCCGGGAGACCATCCCGGTCTGGAGCGCCAGCAGCTCGTCGAAGGCGAAGCGATGCAGCGCGGCATCGCGGGCGGCGAACGCCTCCGGGAAGTGGACCGCGAAGAGCGCCCGCCCGAGCGGCACCAGCCCGTGCTTCTCGCGCACGGCGGCGGGGAGGTAGTCCGGGTAGGCGGCGGCGAACCGCTCCAGGACCCGATGGATCGCCGAGCGGAGCCACGGGTTGGTGATCCCGGCGGTGAGCCGGTAGACGGGCACGATTCGCCCGGTGTGGACCAGCTCGCGAGCCCCGACCGGCTCGAAGGCCGGATTCTCGAAGCGCGGCAGGAAGCCCCGCCAGACGACCCGGCCGCTCATGACGACCCGATCTCCCGTGCGCAGGCGCTTCTCGATGAACCGCCGCCCGAACCAGGTCGCCTCGGCCTCGCCGGTCTCGTCGCGCAGGTACGCGGTCGTACGCTGGACGCGCCGCCGGAACGTCTGCTCGACACGCACGCCGATCACCTCCACGACCGCCGTCCCGGGCTGGTCGGCGGGCAGCTGGCGGATCGTGGTGATGGCGCTGAAGTCGTCGTAGCGCCGGGGGAAGGTGAAGAGAAGGTCGCGCACCGTACGGATCCCCAGCCGCTCGAGCCGCCGGACCGAGCGGAGCGGGCCGAGCCCCAGGCGGACGAGCGGCTCGGCGAACGAGTCGCCCGGCGGCAGCGTGCGCGGCGTGGCCGTCGCCCGGGCCCCTACTCCGCCGAGATCAGGTAGCGGTAGTGCGGCTGGCCGCCGTGAACCACCTCGATCTCGACGCCCCGGTGCGCCTCGCCCAGCCGGCGCGCCAGTTCCTCCGCTTCGTCGAGGTCGGCACCCTCGCCGTAGTAGAGCGCCAGCAGCTCGTAGCCCGGACGCAACCCCTCGACCGTCCGCAGGATCGTCTCCGTGACGTCGTCCCCGGCCGCGAGGAGGCCGTCGTCCGGTCCGAGCGCGATCGTCTGGCCCCTGCGCACGAGGCGTCCGTCCACGCGTGCGTCACGCACGGCCCGGGTCACCTGGACGGTCTGCACGGCCCGGGCCGCGGCCAGCATGGGGGCCAGGTTGGCCTCGGCATCGCGCTTCAGGTCCAGCTTCAGCAGCGCGGCGTGGCCCTCCGCCGCGTTGCGGGTCGGGACCACCACGATCCGCTTTTCACGGCAGACCCGCGCCGCCTGCTGGGCCGCGAGACAGACGTTCGGGTTGTTCGGCAACAGGATGATCTCTCGCGCCCGCACCCGCCGGCAGACCTCCAGCAGCTCGCCGGTGCTCGGGTTGGCCGACTGGCCGCCGTGAACCACCTCGACCCCCCACTCGGCGAAGACGCGCGCCAGCCCGTCGCCGGCGACCACCGCCACCACACCGGGTCCGGGGAGATCCTCCTCGGCCACCGCTGCGGGCGTGAAGACGTCGACGGCATCGGCCGCCATCCCCACCGCTCCGTCAACGCCGGCCTCGTGGCCGGGCGCGCTCGCCGCCACGACCGGCACGATCCCGGCTCCAACCGGCTCGGAGGCGAAGTGACCGGCGCGCGCCTCCCGTCGCTCGCGCGCCTGCTCGTCGAGGTTCTCCACGCTGACGCGGCTCAGTGCGCCGAGCGAGAGGCCGAACGCGATCACGTTGTCCGGGTGCTCGTTGTGGACGTGGATCTTCACCGCCCGAGCGTCGCCGGCGACGAGCACGGACTCCCCGATCGACTCCAGGTGGGTGCGGATCGTGTCCACATCGAGGAGCTCCCGCCCGGTGAGCAGGTACATCGTCTCGTAGCCAAAGCCCTCGTCGGCGCGGCTGACCAGCGCCGAGAGGCGTGGCTGCGCGAGCGGCACCGACGGCGTCGGCGCCTCCCCCACGAGGTGGCGGAGCGCGCCCTGGAAAAGCCGGTAGAGGCCCTGCCCGCCGGCATCGACGACACCGGCCTCGCGGAGGATGTCGAGCTGCGTCGGCGTGAGGGCGACCGCCCGCTCGGCCGCCTGGACGGCCGCGGTCAGGACCTCCTCCAGATCGCCGTCCCGCTCGGCCCGGTCGACCGCCGCCGCGCCCGCCTCGCGGATGACCGAGAGGATCGTCCCTTCCACCGGCTTCGCCACCGCGCTGTAGGCCGTGCGCGTCGCCAGGGTGAGGGCGTGGGCGAGATCGGGCCCGTTGAGGCGCCGCTTGCCGGCCGCCGCCTGGGCCATTCCGCGCAGGATCTGCGAGAGGATGACGCCGGAGTTGCCGCGGGCACCCATCAGGGTCCCATGCGAGACCGCGTCGGCGACGCGGTCGACGGCCGGCCGCTCCCCATCGATCGCGTCCAGCTCCTGGAGGGCGGAGCGGACCGTCGCCGCCATGTTCGACCCGGTGTCCCCATCCGGCACCGGGTAGACGTTCAGGGCGTTGACCTCCTCGACGTGAGCCTCGAGGTTCGCGGCGGCGGCGCGGAAGGCGGCGAGCAGCCCGGCACCGTCACAGGAGCGGCGGGTCACCTAGCCTCCCTCGCGCAGCCGGACGCGGCGCAGGTCGTCGACGTGGATGACCAGTCCGTCGAGCTCCCGCCCGAGCGCCTGGTGGACTTCATGGCGGACCGCCTCCTCGACGTTGCGCGCCACCTCGGCGACCGGCACACCGTAGGCGACCGTCAGGGAGACCTCCGCCCGGAGCGGCGGGCCGAGCTCGACCGAGATCCCGGGTGTCGCCAGCCCGAGGGCGCGCAGGAGCCGCGAGAGCGGGTCGAGGCGGCCCACGGCAACGACGCCGTAGGAGGCCGCCGCGGCTCGCTCGACGATCTCGCGGATCGCTCTCCGGGTCACCAGCGCACGACCCGGGAGCCGGGCGTCGGCCATCGACGGAGTGCCTCCTCCCTCGCGGACGGGCTCGGAGCCTGCAGGCCGTGCTACTATACGACGCCGCTCGGCCCGGCTCGCGGCCAGGCGCGACGTTCCGACACCCACGGCACCCGGGAGGATCATGCTTCGTTCCTGCGCCATCTGCGGCAAGAGCTCGATGGGCGGCTTCAACCTGCAGTCGTCCGGCAAGAACCGGGTGCGCACGCACCGCCGCTACGAGCCGAACCTCCAGCCCCTGCTCGTGGAGATCGCCGGCACCGCGAAGCGCGTCCTCGTCTGCACGCGCTGCCGTCGCAGCCGGGAACGCACCGCCTGACCGGCATCCCGGCGCCCGCCGGGACCGCTCCTCCCCCGCGGACTCAGCCCCCGGTGTCGAGCCAGATCGTCATCGGCCCGTCGTTGACCAGTTCCACCGCCATCTCCGCTCCGAACCGGCCGCGCGCCACCGGCACGCCGAACGCCTCGAGGGCGCCGGCAAAGACCCCGTAGAGCGCCTCGCCGCGGGCCGGGTCGGCCGCGCCGAGGAAGGAGGGGCGACGCCCCTTGCGGGTGTCGGCGAAGAGCGTGAACTGGCTGACGACCAGGGCGCTGCCGCCCTCGTCGAGGAGCGAGCGGTTGGTCAGCCCCGCCGCGTCGCGGAAGATGCGCAGGTTGGCGACCCTGGCCGCGAGCGCCCGCGCCGTCGCCTCGTCGTCCCCGTGGCCGACGCCGAGCAGCACCAGCAGCCCCGGGCCGATCGCCCCGAGCTCGGCGCCGTCGACGCTGACCGAGGCGCGGGTGACACGCTGAAGGAGCGCCCTCACCGCGCCGGCACCTCTCCCAGCCGACGGCGGGCGAACGCCTCGGCCCGGGCCGGGACGAGGACGTCCCGCAGCGTCTCCCCGTCGGGCGCCCGCAGGTCGCCACGCAGCACGAGGGTGGGGATACCGAGCCCCTCCACGCGGTGCCCGAGCGCCTCCGCGTCGCGCTGGCCGAGCGAGGCGATGACGACCCAGCGGTCGCGATCGATCGGGGGTGTGCCGTGGCGGTGCGCCCAGCCCTCGTCGGCGAGCGCGCGCATCAGGCGCGTCTCGCGGCCCATGTCGCGACCCCTGGTGTAGAGGGCGCTCCCCGCGACCAGCACGTCGGCACCGAGGCCGCCGAGCAGCTCGGCGTTGTCACGGTTGACGCCGCCGTCGACGTGGATCTCCGCCAGTGGCCGTTCGCCCAGCAGCTCCCGGATGCCCGGGATCTTGGCCGCGCAGGCGGGCATGAAGTCCTGCCCGCCGAAGCCCGGCTCGACCGTCATGACCATCACGATGTCGAGCAGCCCCGCGTACGGCTCGAGCGACTCGGCCGGCGTCCCCGGGCCCACCGCCAGTCCGGCCGCCCGCCCGGCTCGCCTGATGCGCCGCAGCGTCGGCTCCTTCGGTTCGTCGACCTCGACGTGGAACGTGAGCGAATCGCCGCCCGCCTCGATGAACGGGTCGACGTAGCGCGACGGCTCGCCGATCATGAGGTGCAGGTCGAGCGGCAGCTTCGTGATCCGGCGGATCGCCCGCACGACGGCCGGTCCGAAGGTGATGTTGGGGACGAAATGCCCATCCATGATGTCGAGGTGGAACCGGTCGACGCCGGCCTTCTCCCCCCGCCGGAGTTCGCGGTAGAGGTTGGCGAAGTCGGCGGTCAGGATGCTGGCCGCGACCCGTGCGTTGCCGCTCGCCATCAGCGTCCCGCCACGCCGGCCGCGGCGGCCGCCAGCGCCGCCGCGCTCTCCCGCACCAGGCGCTCTCGCCGCCGCGCCACGGCCGTCGGCGCGGGTTCGGCGGCCCGCTCGGCAGCCAACTGGCCGCAGGCGGCCCCGATCTCCAGGCCGCGGTTGCGCCGCACCGTGGTGACGATCCCTGCGCGCCGGAGCGCGGCGGCGAACTCCGCCAGCCGCTCCGGGCGGCTCGGCTGCCAGGGGGTGTGGGCCACCGGGTTCATGGGGATCAGGTTGACGTGGGCCAGGTCGTCGCGGAGGAGTCGGGCCAGCGCGTCCGCGTCGGCGGGCGTGTCGTTGACGCCGTCGATCAGGACGACCTCGTAACTGACGCGCCGCCCCGTCGCGCGCGCATAGGCGCGCGCCGCGTCGACCACCTCGGCGACCGGGTGGCGCCGGTTGAGCGGCACGAGGACGTCGCGCAGGGCATCGCGGGCGGCGTGGAGCGAGACGGCGAGGGTCCACTGCGGCGCCCCCTCCGCGAGCCGGCGCATCCCTGGCACCACGCCGGAGGTCGAGATGGTGATGCGGCGGGCACCCAGCTCGAACCGCGCCGGATCGCCCAGGGCCTGGGCCGCGGCGAGGACCGCCTCGAGGTTGAGGAGCGGCTCCCCCATCCCCATGAAGACGACGTTGGTCACCTGCTCGCCGGTCGCGGCGAGACGCCGGCGCCAGAAGCGTGCCTGGTCAACGATCTCGGCGACCGCGAGATCGCGCTCGAAGCCGAGCTCCCCGGTGGCGCAGAACGGACAGCCGACGGCGCAGCCCGCCTGGCTCGAGATGCAGATGGTGGCGCGCGCGCGCCGGCCGGGCCGGGCCGGATAGCGCATCAGCACGCTTTCCACGAGGCGCCCATCGCCGAGCCGGTGGAGCGCCTTCTCGGTGAGCCCGCCGTCGGCCACGCGAACCTCGGTCTCGGCGATCGTATCGAGACGGAACGCCGCATCGAGGGTCTCCCGGAGTACCGGCGGAAGGTCGGTCATCTCGGCCGCGGCCCGGGCCGAGCGGCGCCAGACCCAGACACCGGCCTGGCGCGCCCGGTACGGTGGCCAGCCGCGCTCGCCGAGCCAGGCCTCAAGCTCGCGCGGGGCGAGGCCGGAGAGCCCGGGCAGCGGCTCACCGGCGACCGCGTCCCGGTCCGCGGCGGGCAGGACGGTCGGGGGAGTCATGGCAGCCGGGCGAGTATAGCG
>MGMJ01000042.1:0-18250 GCA_001794945.1 Chloroflexi bacterium GWC2_73_18 | reverse complement strand
CAGGCGGAGCAGCCCGTCGGCGCAGGCGACCGCGAGACCCCGACCGTCGGCGGTGACCGTCCCGGGGAGTGCTCCGGTGGCGGCCGGCAGGGCCTCGACGCGCCAGAGGACGAGCCGACCGACCGGCGACTCCGTCCAGCTGCCAGGCCAGGTCTGGTAGGCGCGGACCTGCCGCTCCAGCAGCGCCGCCGGGCGCGACCAGGCGATGCGCCCGTCCTCGCGCCGCAGCGGGCGCGTCAGCGTGGCGCCCTCGGCCGGCTGCGGGCGGGGCTCGATCCGGCCGGCCAGCCAGCGCCCCAGGATCCCGACGAGCAGCCGGGCACCCAGGGCGGCCAGCCGTGACTCCAGCTCGGGGGCGGTCTCGCTCCCCTCGAGAGGCAGGCGATCCTGCGCCACGACCGGTCCGGTGTCGAGGCCGGCGTCCATGCGGAAGACCGTCACCCCCGTCTGGCGGTCGCCGGCCAGGATCGCCCCCTGGATCGGCGTCGCCCCGCGGTGGCGCGGCAGCAGCGAGGGATGGACGTTGAGCGCGCCGTGGCGGGCCACCTCGAGCAGCGCCTGGGGGACGAGCTGGCCGTAGTCGGCCAGGACCAGGAGCTCCGGGGCGAGGCCGGCGAGGCGGCTGACCACTTCGGGGGCCCGGAGCCGCTCGGGCTGGATGAGCGGCCAGCCGCGCGCCCGCGCCAGCTCGGCCACGGGGGAGGCCGTCGGCCGCTGGCCGCGCGCCGCCGGGCGGTCGGGCGCGCTCACCACGGCGACGACCTCGACCTCCTCTGCCTCGGCCAGGCGCTCGAGGACCGGCACGGCGAACCGCCCGCTGCCCAGGAAGAGCGTCCGGAAACGCGACCTCCCGGTCGCGTCGCCCCCGACCGCCGACCGGGTGCCGGTCACGCCAGCGGCGTCGCCAGCACCTCGCTCGCCTCGGCCGACTCGCCCTCGGCGTCGTCGCCGCCGCGCCCGACCGGGATCAGCTCGTCGAGGCTCTCGAGGTAGTCGATGTAGAGCTTCCCGTGCAGATGGTCGATCTCGTGCTGCATCGCGCGGGAGAGGAGACCCGCGCCGGCCACCTTGATGCGACGGCCGTGGCGGTTCTGGGCGACGACCCAGACGCTGGCGCGCCGCGTCACGTAGGCGACGTAGCCGGGGAGGGAGAGGCAGCCCTCCAGGTCGCGATCGTCTCCGCCGGCGCGCACGACGCGCGGGTTGACCAGCTCGTGGAGCTTGCCCTCGACCTCGACGACGCAGGCCTGCAGGGCGACGCCCAGCTGCGGCGCGGCCAGGCCGACGCCGGGCGCCGCGCGCATCGTCTCGGCCAGGTCGTCGAGCAGCTCGTGCAGGTATCTTCCGAAGCTGTCCACCGGCTCGCCCTTCAGACGCAGCCGCGGGTCGCCGAGCGCGATGATGGGCCGAATCGTCACGCCGCGGAGTATAGCGGCGCCCCGCTCAGAGGAGGCTCTCGGGGTCGACGTCGACCGACCAGGGCGCTCCGACCCCGCCGTCGAGCAGCCCCGCCGGCCGCTCTCCGCGCAGGACGACGTGCCAGCGCCAGCGCCCCCCGCGGCGCGCGACGTAGGCCGGGGCCGGGCCGGCGACGGCCACCCGCACCCCCCGCGCCGCCACCCGTGCGCGGAGCTCGGTGGCGAAGCGTTCCGCCTCTGCCTCGGCGACGGCACGATCCTCGAGCGCCACCGTCAGCTTGACCAGCTGGCCGAACGGCGGCGAGCCGAAGCGCCGCCGCAGCTCCAGTTCCGTGTCGTAGAAAGCGGCCGCGTCACCCCGCGCCACGGCCACGATCGCGGGGTGGTCGGGCAGGTAGGTCTGGATGATCCCGCGCCCCGGTCGCACCCCGCGGCCCGCCCGGCCGATCGCCTGGGCGAGGAGCTGGTAGGTCCGCTCGGCGGCGCGCTCGTCCGGCAGGTTGAGGGCGACGTCGGCGGAGACGACCCCCACCAGCGTCACCTCGGGGACGTCGAGACCCTTGGCCACCAGGCTCGTGCCGACCAGGACGTCCAGCTGGCCGCCGGTGAAGGCGTCGATGACGCGCTGCGCGGCGCCGCGTCGCTCCACCACGTCTCGGTCGAGACGGCCCACGCGCAGCGCCGGGAAGCGCGCCGCGACCTCGTGCTCCAGGCGCTCGGTCCCGCCGCCGAGGTAGCGGATCCGCGGCGAACCGCAGGCCGGGCAGCGCCGCGCCACCGGCCAGCCCCTCCCGCAGTGGTGGCAGCGCAGCGTCATCCCGGCGGCGTGGTAGACGAGCGGCCGCTCGCAGTCGGGACAGGCCTCGACATGGCCGCAGTCCCGGCAGAGCACCACCGACGCCGCGCCGCGGCGGTTGATCAGCAGGATCGCCCGATCCCCGGCACCGAGGTCCAGCGAGGCGAGCGCGCCCGCCAGCCGGGCCGAGACGAGGCCGCGGTTGCCGGCCGCCAGCTCGGCCCGCAGATCGACGACCTCCACCGCGGGCGCCCGCCCGCTGGCGCGCTCGACGAGCGAAACACGGCGGTACACCCCCGCCCTGGCCAGTCCCACGCTCTCCACCGCCGGCGTGGCGCTCCCCAGCAGGACCGCGGCGCCGGCCAGCCGCCCGAGCCGGAGCGCCACGTCGCGCGCCTGGTAGCGCGGCGTGCGGTCCTGCTTATAGCTCGCGTCGTGCTCTTCGTCCACCACGACGACGCCCGGGTTCCCCAGCGGGGCGAGAAGGGCGATGCGCGTCCCGACGACGACGTCGACGGCACCGGCGCGGATGCGCCGCCACTCGTCGGCCCGCTCGCCACCGGAGAGGCCGCTGTGAAGGAGCGCCACCTCGGCGCCGAGGTCGGCACGCAGCCGGTCGACCAGCGACACGGCCATGGCGATCTCCGGGACGAGCACGAGCGCGGTCCTGCCGCGTGCCAGCGCGGCGGCGATCGCCTCGACGTAGACGGCGGTCTTGCCGGCGCCGGTCGCCCCGTCGAGCAGGATCGGCGTCGGGTCGCGCCGATCGATCGCCTCGCGCGCCAGCGCGAACGCGGTCGCCTGTTCCGCCAGCAGGGCCGCGCCCGGCGGACGGGCGCCGCGCGGACCGGGTGGTCGGGCCGCCAGCGGATCGCGTGCCACCGCCACCCGCTCCACCTCCAGCAGCCCGCGACGCACCAGGCCGGCGACCGCGGCGTCCCCGTGGCGCCGGGCGAGCGAGGTCGCCGGGACTCCCTCGGCCGACGATGACCCCGCCAGCTCGGCCAGCAGCGCGCGCTGGCGCGGTCCCAGGCGCGTCCCTCCGGCCAGCTGGCGTCCGGCGTCGCTCAGCCGGACCCGTCGTTCGAGGCGAGGCCGCGCAGCCCCGGCCAGGAGCCGCCACTCCAGCCGCGCGAGCCCCCGCTCGGACAGGGAGCGGAGCCGGCGCAACAGCACCGCGCGGCCGTCGCCGAGCGGCAGCGCGTCGACGGCGACGCCGCCCGCGCCCGCCGCCCGGATCGCCTCGAGCAGAGCCGCCTCGCGCGGATCGCCCGGCTCCTCGGGCCGGCCCTCGCCGCCGGTCGTTTCCGCCACCGCCGCCAGCTCCAGGCGCTCCAGTAGCCCCGGTGGCAGCATGGCGCGGATCACCGCCGCGGGAGGCGCCAGGTAGTGCGCCGCGATCTCGTTGGCGAGCGCCACCTGGAGTGGAGGCAGCAGCGGGCCGTCGCTGCGGACGCGACCGAGGATCGGCTTCGTGGCCATCCCCGGCTCCGGGCTCGCTTCGCCCAGCACGAGCCCCAGGGCGCGACGGCGCCCGTACTCGACCAGCACCGCCTCGCCCGCAGCGAGATCGACCAGCTGCGCGGGGACGTGATACGTGTAGGCACGGGCACCGGCCGGGCCGGCCGCGTCGATCGCCACGGCGACGAACCGCCAGGTCGACGTCGCGCCGTCGACCGCTACCTCGACCTCCGGCGGGAGGCTCTCTCCGACCATGCGCCCATTGTGGCAGCGCGGACTTCGCCGATCCGTTCCCGTCAGAGCACGACGCGCCGGCGCCCGCGGCGCAGGTGCTCGGCCTCGATGATCTCCCGGATCCGCTCGGCGGTCCGGTCGACCTGGCCCGTCTCGTTGACCACGACGTGGTCGTAGTCGTCCTGGCGAGCGAGCTCGAGTGCCGCGGCGCGCTGACGCACTTCCAGCTCCTCGGCCGTCTCGGTCGCGCGCGCCTTGAGCCGCGCGAAGAGCGCCTCCATCGAAGGGGGCACGATGAAGATGAGGAGCGCCTCGGGGACCCGCTTCTTGACGACCGCGGCGCCCTGGACGTCGATCTTGAGGATGACGTCGCGCCCGGTCGCCAGCGCGTCGACGACCTGCGCCCGCGGCGTCCCGTACCAGTGGCCGTGGACGTCGTTGGCCTCCAGCAGCGCGCCCGCCCGTCGCAGCGCCTCGAACGCCTTCCCGCTCAGGAAGCGGTAGCTGACGCCGTCGATCTCGCCGGGCCGGCGCGCCCGGGTGGTGCAGGTGACCAGGTAGTGGTAACCGTCGGCCCCGACCCGGCGCCGGAGCGCAGCGATCACCGCGTCCTTGCCCACGCCCGAGGGGCCGGAGATGATGACGAGCAGGGCCCCCGGTGCGCCCCGCCGCCGGCCGCCCGTGGCGTCGTTCACCGGCCCGCCTGCCGCAACCGCGCCAGCACGTCTTCCAGTTCGGGCGGCGGGGGCGCCGTGGCCCGGATCAGGTGCCCGTCCCCCGGTGCCGCCAGCTCGAGCTGCCAGGCGTGCAGGAAGAGCCGCCCCAGCCCCTCCGGTCCGCGGCCCGCCCGGCCCGTACCGTAGACCGCGTCGCCGGCGACGGGGTGACCGATCGAGGCGAGGTGGACGCGCAGCTGGTGTGTCCGCCCGGTGACCAGGTCGAGCTCGAGCAGCGTCCAGGCGCCCAGACGCTCGCGAACGCGGTAACCGGTGACGGCCGGCCGGCCGCCCGGGACGACGGCCATCCGCGTCCGGTGGCCAGGATCGCGCCCGATCGGCGCCTCGATCCGCCCGACCGCGGCGGCGACCGATCCGGCGACCAGGGCGAGGTACGTCTTACGCACGCGCCGCGCCTTCAGCTGGGCCATCAGCGCCGCCTGGGCGCGGTCGTTCCTGGCGACCATGATGAGCCCGCTGGTCTCCCGGTCGAGCCGGTGCACGATGCCCGGGCGGGCGACGCCGGCGATCCCACCGAACGCCTTCGCGCCGCCGCGGGCGAGGAGCGCGTTGACGAGCGTGCCGCCGGGGTGCCCGGGCCCCGGATGCACGACCAGGCCCGCCGGCTTGGCGACGATGAGCAGGTCGGCATCCTCGTAGACGACGTCGAGCGGGATCGGCTCGGGCGCCAGGTCGAGCGGACGCACCTCCGGCACCTCGAGCAGGAGCTCGCTGCCCGGGACGGCTGGGACGTTGGCACGCACCGGCCGGCCGTCGAGGGTGAGCCGGCCCTCCGCGATGAGGCGCTGGACGTAGGTCCGCGAGAGGCCCGAGCGGTCGGCGACGAAGCGGTCGACGCGGGTGACGGGGAGGCCGGCCGGCACGCCGAACGTCATCCGCGTCACGTTAGCCGCGGCCGCGCCCCGCGCCGGGGAGCCGCTCCCCCAGCAGCGTCATCAGCAGGAGGACCAGGATCGAGGCGGTGATCGCCGCGTCGGCGACGTTGTAGGTGTACCAGCGCAGCCCGCCGACGCCCATGTCGACGAAGTCGAGGACGTAGCCGAAGCGGAAGCGGTCGATCAGGTTGCCGATCGCCCCGCCGAGCAGGAGTCCGAGGGCCACGGTGAGGAGCGGCCCGGCCGCGGCGGCGCTCCGCGCGTGGTAGAAGACGATCAGCCCGAGGACGACGAGGCTGAGCGCGCCGAAGAGCAGCGCCTGGTCGCGGAAGAGCCCGAAAAGCGCTCCCGTGTTGGCGGCAGGCGCGATGCGCAGCAGGTCGCCGGCGAGCGGCTGCATCTGCCCGAGGGGGACGGCCGCCGTCACCATCGCCTTGGTGACCTGATCGGCTAGGGCGATCGCCCCGGCGATCGCTGCGAAGGCGGCCCAGCGACGGGCGGACGGACCGGCGGCGCCGCCGGCCAGGGCGTGAACGGCCATCGACGACCTATCCTAGCCGACGGTCCGTGCGGCGCGGAGGCCGATCCGCACGTCTCCGCCCTCGAGGCGCGCCAGCCCCACGGTGACCCCGTCAGGCGGCTCCGCCCAGGCGACCGAGGCCGCCTGAACCTCCTCGGCGATCCGCCCCGCGAAGGGATCGAGGCGCCCGCGGAGGGCCACGGCCCCGTCGAGCCAGAGCTCGATCCGGTCGTCGAGCTCGAGCTCGGCGGTGCGGCGCAGCTCCTGGATCGCGCGCTGCAGCTCACGCGCGTCACCCTCGGCGCGCAGATCGTCGGTCAGCGTCGTGTCGATGACGACGACCAGGCCGTCGTCGTGGGCGACCGCCGTCCCTGGCCGCGGGCGTGCCAGGATCTCCACCTCGCCGGGCGCCAGGGTCACCCCGGCAAGCGTCACCGAGCCGTCGGCGTGGACCTCGAACTCGCCCGCCCGCGCCGCCGTCATCACCGCCGGGATCGCCGGCCCGAGCTTCCGCCCGATCACCGGGAGGAGCGGCTTCACCCGCCGCTCGACCAGTCCCGATTCATCGTCGATCAGCTCGACGGCCCGGACGTTGACCTCGTCTTCGAGGAGGGCGAGGAGCCCCTCCGCCTCGGGCAGCGTTCCGCCCGGCAGGGCCAGCCAGAGGCGGGCGAGCGGCTGCCGGACCTTGAGGCCGGCCTGGCCCCGCAAGGTGCGCGCCAGCTCCACGGCGCGTCGCACCGTGACCATCGCGCCGTCGAGCGCCGGGGCGCGGAGCTGCGCCAGCTCGCCATCCGGCCAGCGCGTCAGGTGGACGCTGTCCGGCGCCCCGGGATCGACCGACGCGACCAGGTTCCGATAGACCTCCTCGGCCATGAACGGGAGGATGGGCGCCAGGACGCGCGCCGCCCCGACGAGCGCGGCGTGGAGCGTGGCGAAGGCGGCGGCGCGGTCGGTCGCGTCGGCGTTGCGGGAGAAGCGCCGGCGGGTCCGGCGCAGGTACCAGGTCGAGAGGTCGTCGATGTGCTCGCCGATGCGCCGCGCCGCCCCCATCGCGTCGGTCGCCTCGAGCCGCTCACGAACGTCGGTGGCGAGACCGGCCGTCCGCGAGAGGACCCAGCGGTCGAGCGGCGGGCGCTCGGCGACCGGTGGGGCGCCGTCCGCCGGCGTCCAGCCGGCCAGTCGGGCGTAGGTGACGAAGAAGGCATAGACGTTCCAGAGCACGAGCAGCTCGCGGCGGGCCTCGTCGGCGGCGGCGTAGCCGAAGAGGATGTTCTCCTCGGGATCCTGTCGGGCGAACATCCAGCGCATGACATCGACGCCGATCCGCTCGGCGGCCTCGTCGAACTCGATCGCGTTGCCCCAGCTCTTGTGCATCTGGCGGCCGTCCGCGCCGAAGACCAGGGCGTAACCGAAGATCCGCCGGAAGGGCGCCTCGCCGCGCAGCACGGTGCTCATCGCCAGTAGCGAGTAGAACCAGTTGCGGAACTGGCCGGGGAAGCTCTCGGTGATGAAGTCGGCCGGGAACCAGTTCGCCCAGTACCCGGGGTCCTCGCGGTAGTGGAGCGTGGAGAAGGGAACGATGCCGGCGTCGAGCCAGGGGTTGCCCACGTCCGGGATCCGCGAGACCGGCGCGCCGCAACCCTCGCACGCGATCCGGACCGCGTCGATCCAGGGACGGTGCGGGGTGTGGCTCTCGAACTCGGCCCAGCCCTCGACCGCGCGCGTCTGCAGCTCCTGCCGGCCCCCGACGACGGTGACGCGGCCGCATCCCGCGCAGTCGTAGATCGGCAGCGCCAGCCCCCAGTAGCGCTTCTTGGAGATCATCCAATCGCGCATGTTGCGCAGCCATTCGAGCTCGCGCTCGTAGCCGAAGGCCGGGATCCACTCGATCCGGTCGACGACGTCCATGATCTGGTAACGCAGGCTGCGCTCCCTCTGCTCTGCTGTGAGCTGATCGCGCGGCAGGTCGTAGACCTCGCCCATCGAGATGAACCATTCGTCGACCAGGCGGAAGACGAGCGGCGTGCCGCAGCGCCAGCAGTGCGGGTAGCGATGGCTGATCGTCTCAAGCCGGTAGAAGTGCCTGCGCGCCCGGAGCGTCTCGACGATCGGCGCGACGACGGCGTCGACGTCAAGCCCCCCGAGCGCGCCGAAACCCTCCACGAAGACGCCGTTCTCGTCGAGCGGCGCCACGACCGGGAGCCCCAGCGCCCGGCCGAGCTGGAAGTCCTCGGCGCCGCAACCGGGAGCGATGTGGACGATCCCCGTCCCTTCCTCTTCCCCGACCTCGTCCCACGCCACCACGCGGTGCTCGTAGCCGGGCCGCCCGGTCGCGTCGCGCCCGGCGGCGAAGGCGGCGCGGACCGCCGGCAGGTCGTCGAAGGGGCCGACGTAGCGCCAGCCGACCAGCTCGGCGCCCGGCCTCTCGTCGAGGACGCTGAAGGGACCGTCGAGCGCGCCCGGCAGCGTCCCGCTGCCGACCCAGTAGCGCTGCCCGGCCTGCTCCACGAGGACGTAGCGGATCCCGGTGCCGACCGCGGCGGCGACGTTGGAGCTGAGCGTCCAGGGGGTCGTCGTCCAGACGAGGAGCGCCTCCCCCGGCCGGTCGACCAGCGGGAAGGTGATCGTCAGGCTCGGGTCCCGGCGGTCCTGGTAGCCCTCCGTCATCTCGTGCTGGCTGATGCCGGTCCCGCAGCGGGCGCACCAGGGCATCGTGTCGTGCCCCTTGTAGAGCCAGCCACGCTCATGACACGCGGCCAGGAACCCCCAGATCAGGTCGTTGTTCTCGTTGGAGAAGGTGAAGTAGCTTCCGCCCAATTCGGGCATCCCGAGGCGTCCCACCAGCATCTCGACGGAATCGGTGACCGGGCCGCGCGGGCCCTCGACGGTCACCGCCTGCGAGGGGTCCTCGGCCAGCAGGTCGCGCAGCCGGCGCAGCTCAGCGGGGTCGTTCCAGTCCATCCACATGCCGAGGCGGATCGACTGCTCCGTCTGCCCGGCCGCGTAGGTGAGGACGCGCTGCTTGCAGAGGGTGACGAAGGGTGCCAGCCCGAACGCCTCGATGTCGCGCTTGCTGGTGAACCCGAGGTCCCGTTCGACGTTCACCTCGACCCAGAGCCCCTGGCAGTCGAAGCCGTTCTGGAAGCGCTGGTCGTGGCCGAGCATGGCGTGGAACCGTTGGTAGAGGTCCTTGTAGGCACGCCCCCAGGCGTGGTGGACGCCCATCGGGTTGTTGGCCGTGATGGGCCCGTCCAGGAAGCTCCACCGCGGCTCGCCCGCCAGCTGGGCGCGGAGCCGCTCGAAGGTCCGGCGCTGGCGCCAGAGCGCCAGGATGGCGTGCTCCAGGGCGGGCAGGTCGGGCCGGCTCGAGACGGGTCGGAACATCGCTCCTCGGGGTGTTGGCGGTCGCGTTTCCGGCTCAGGAGTATCGCATCCCGTCGCTCCGCCGTGACGCGCGGCGGCCCCGGGGCCGAACGCGTATCATCCCGGCGATGCAGGACCGCCCCGAGCGGGCCCCGGCGCACCGGTCCGCGTTCACCGCCGCCTTCCTCTCCCTCCTCTTCCCGGGCCTCGGCCACGCTTACGCCGGCGTCTTCGCCCGTGCCCTCGCTTTCGCCGCGGTCCCGGTCCTCCTCCTGGCCCTCGCCGCCGGCCTGCTCGCCGACACGGACCTACGGCGCTCGCTCCTCTTCGCCCTGCTCGACACGCGCGTCCTGGTCGCCATCCTCGTCATCGACGGCGTCGTCCTCCTCTACCGCACCGTGGCGATCCTCGACGCGTACCGCGTCGCCGCCCTGGCCGACGCGCTGGCGCGCTCGGGGGCCCGCTACGGCCTCCCCCGCCTCCGCCCCCACCCGCTCTCGCTCGCCGGCCTGCTCGCCGTCGTCCTCGTGGTGGCCGGCGGACACGCCGCGGTCGCCTACTACGACCTGACCGCCTACGACCTGCTCACGACGATCACGACCGGCGGCGACAACGCGTCGCCCTCCCCGTACCCGAGCGGCGCGGCCCCGAGCGGCGCGTCCCCGACCCCGAGGTTGACGCCTTCGCCGGGCGCGACGCCGGCATCGACGCCGACCCCACTGCCGACCTGGTCGGGCAAGGAGCGACTCAACATCCTCGTCGTCGGCGTCGACCGGCGACCCCACGAGGGGACATTCAACACCGACACGCTGATCACCGTCTCGGTCGACCCGGTGAGCGGGCAGGTCGCCATGTTCTCCCTGCCGCGCGACACCGTCGACGTCCCGCTGCCGCGCGCCTGGCCGGCCTACAGCTACTACGGCGGCGTCTACCCGGCCAAGATCAACTCTCTCTGGACGCGCGCGCGCGGCGCGCCCGGGCTCTTCCCCTTCGACGACAGCAACCGCGGCTACGCGGCGCTCAAGGGCGCCCTCGGGGAGCTCTACGGCCTCGACGTCCGCTGGTACGTGGAGGTCGATTTCCAGGGCTTCCAGGAGGTCGTCGACACGCTCGGCGGCGTTCTCGTCCGCCCGCAGCTGCCCGTGCGCGACGACCAGTACCCGCTCGAGGACGGACGCGGCTCCACGCGGCTCTACGTGCCGGCCGTGCCGCAATGGATGGACGGCGAGATCGCGCTGGCCTATGCGCGATCGCGACACCTCTCCAGCGACTTCGACCGAGCCCAGCGCCAGCAGCAGGTGCTCGTCGCCCTGCGGGAGCAGGCCGACGTCCCGAACCTGGTCGCCAACCTGCCGCAGCTCGTGGCCGCGCTGAAGTCGTCGATCCACACCGACATCCCGGCGGCCGAGCTGTCCCGCCTGGCCGGACTCGCGGCGACGATCGACACGGGCACGATCCGCTCGGTCGTCTTCACCCCGCCCGTCTACCAGGTGGAGAAGCGGAGCGGCGACCCGCGCGGCTACGTCATCATCCCCAAGGTCTCGCTCATCCGCCAGGCGGTCACGGACGCCCTCGAGACGGCACCGCCGCCCGAGGAGACGCGCGAGGCGGTCGCGGCCGAGGGGGCGAGCGTCTGGGTCCTCAACGGCTCGGGGGTGGAGGGGCAGGCGACGCGCACGGCGGCTTACCTGCAGACCCAGGGCTTCGGGCCCGAGGTGCCCGCCGCCGGGGGAGGTCGGGCCGACCGCCAGGACTACCCGGACACCGTGGTGGCGGTCTACAACGGTGCCGCGCAGCGCCTCGGGGCCACGGTCGCCGCGCTGGAGCGGATCTTCGCCGTCCAGGTGGTGGAGCGGACCGATCCGAACGTGAAGGTCGATGTCATCGTCATCACCGGGGCGCGCACCCCGACGCTGGCGTCCCCCGACTAGTAGATCGGGGTCAGCCAGTCCGCGTAGGCGGGGACGCGCCCGCGCACCACGTCGAAGTAGAGGTCGCGGATGCGGCGGCTGAGCGGACCGATCTGGCCGTCGCCGACCGGCCGATGGTCGATCTCGATCACCGGAGCCACCTGTGCCCCGGTGCCGGAGAAGAAGACCTCGTCGGCGACGTAGAGCTCTGAGCGGTCGATCCGCCGTTCGACGACGGTCAGTCCGAGCTCGCGCTTCGCCAGCTCGATCAGCCCCGCGCGCGTGATCCCCTCGAGGATGTCGTCGGTGACCGGCGGGGTGATGAGGAGGCCGTCGCGGACGACGAAGACGTTCTCCGCGCTCCCCTCCGAGACGTGGCCGTCCGCGGTGAGCACGATCGCCTCGTCGTAGCCGTTGAGCTGCGCTTCCGTCTTGGCGAAGGCGCTGTTCACGTAGGCGCCGACGATCTTGCCCCGCGCCGGGATGGCGTCGTCGGGGCTCCGCCGCCAGGAAACCGATCCGGCACGGATGCCGTGCGTCGTGTCGACGTAGTCGCCGAAGGGGAGACAGAAGAGGACGAACTCGTGCTCGAGCTTGTGGAGGCGCACGCCGATCGTCTCGGTCGACTTGTAGGCGGTCGGGCGGATGTAGGCGTCCTCGCGGAAGCCGTTGCGGCGGAGCAGCTCGGCGGTCAGGGCCACCAGCTCGTCGGGCGTGCCTGGCAGGTCCATCAGCAGGACCCTGCAGGAGCGTCTCATCCGCTCGTAGTGCTCGCGCAGCTTGAGCCCGAAGAGCTGTCCCTGCTCGGGGTTCCAGTAGGCGCGGATCCCCTCGAAGACGGCCGTGCCGTAAAGGAAGGCGTGGGTCATGACCCCGACCTTCGCCTCGGCGAGCGGCACGAATCGTCCCTGGAAATGGCAGAGGACCTGGCGCGCGACCGGTCGTGCGCCGGCGGCCTCGGACGGTGTGGCGGACGCCGGCGACACGGGATTCACGGTGGACATGGGACCGAGGGCTCCTTGCGGATCGCGGGGAGGGATCGGCCCGTCGCGGGCCGGGCCGAGTATAGCAGCCGCCCCCCTCGCTCCCGGTCGGGCGCGGCGGTCAGACGATCCCGGCCAGCGTCGCCAGGATCAGCCCGACGTAGGCGACGTAGAAGAGACCGCCCGTGACCAGGCGCCGCCCGGTCAACCGCCCGCGGCTCACCATCGGCCAGAAGATCGCGGCGGTCGAGGCGAAGGCGATCGCCGCGGACGCGAAGGCGAGCGCCGAGTCGCCGCTCAGGTGCCAGCTCGCCGGCGCCAGGACGATGCCGACCACGACCGGGATGCAGCTCTGGAAGACCATGGCGCCGGTGATGTTGCCCATCGCCAGCGTGTCCTTGCCCTGCAGGACCCAGATGACGCTGTTCGTCTTCTCGGGGAGCTCGGTGGCGACCGGGGCGATGACCAGCGCGAGCAGGACCGGCGGTACGCCCAGCGCCAGCGACAGCCGGTCGACGGCCCCCACGAAGACGACCGCGCCGGCGATGATCACCCCCAGCGCCACGACGACCTGGACACCGACCACGCGCATCCGCGGATGCTCGCCGGCGACCCGCCCGCGACCACGATCGAGACGCCCCAGCCGTAGCGGGGCGAGGTCCGACGCGTCCACGTCGGGATCGGCCTCGAAGTGACGGCGCACGTAGTTGGCGTAGATGGCGAGCAGGATGAGCGCGCCCGCCCAGCGAGCCGGCGTCGCCTCCGGCGGGAGGAGCGCCACCGCGAGGGCGAGCGCGTAGGCCGCGGCGAAGTAGCGCACGTCGGTCCCCAGCACGCCCGTGTCGACCGACAACGTATCGTCGCGGCGCCGTCGGTGCCCGCGGTAGAGGACGGTGGCCCCGGTCACGAACATCGCCAGCGTGGCGAGCATGAAGGGCGCCCCCAGGATCGCCCCCACGCCGATCTCGTCGGTCTCGATGCCCTTCCCACCGAAGCCGATGGCGATGATCGGGATGAGCGTCTCGGGCAGCGCCGTGCCGACCGCGGCGAGGACGCTGCCGACCGCTCCCTCCGCCAGCTCGAGCTTGCGTCCGAACCACTCGATCCCGTTGGTGAAGAGCGCGGCCCCGAGCAGGATGACCGCGAACGAGACGAGCAGGACGACCAGGTCGAGCGCCATCGTGCCGCCGCTCCTAGCGCGTGCCCAGGGCGAGGGCGAGCGAGAGGAGCAGGGATCCCGCCACGGCGGCGGTCACCAGCGCCCCGCGCCGGTCCCGACCGGCCGCGTAGGTCGCGAAGGCGATGAGGACCCGCGCGAAGGGAGTCCCCAGGCCGACGAGCAGCCCGAGCCAGAGGAAGCCCTCGGGGCGGAGCGCCGCCAGGTCGGCCGGCAGGCGTGCCAGGTCGATCCGCGGCGCCGGGTTGCGCAGGGGCACTTCGCCGGCGACGAGCATCAGGGCGACCCCGACCCCGATCAGGACGACGCTCACGATCATGCCGCCGACGAGGAGCCGGGCCAGGCGCCGGTCGAGGGCGAGACCGAGCTCGGTGCGCGCCGGACCGCCGCCCAGGCCGGCCTGCCAGTCAGCCACGGGTCAGCAACGGGATGCCGTGGAGGTCGAGCGCCCGGGCGGCCATCTGCGCCGCGACGATGCAGAGGACGACCACGAAGAGGAGGCGGAGCACGCGGAGGTCGATCCGATGCGAGACCCGGGATCCCAGCGTCGCGCCGACGACGACGCCCAGCACCGTGGGACCCGCCACGAAGGCGTCGACCGCGCCGCGCGAGACGTAGAGGAAGGCGCTGGCCGTCACGGTCACGCCGATCATCAGGTTACTGGTCGCCGTGGCCGCGCGCATGGGCAGTCCCATCAGCAGGTGCATCGCCGGCACCAGCACGACCCCACCACCGACGCCCAGCAGCGCCGAGACGATCCCACCCACCACGCCGGCCACCACCCCACCGCCGAGGTGACGCGGCCAGGTCTCGGGTAGGACCTCGGCCGATCCGTCCTCGCCGCCGTCGCCGCCATCGGAGCGCCGCCAGAGCATGGAGAGCGCCGTGTAGAGCAGCATCGCCGCGAACAGCCCCGCGATGAGGCGCCCGTCGAGGGCGAAGGCGATGAGACCCCCGGCGATGGCACCGCCCACCGTCCCGAGCTCGAGGAGCGAGCCGAGCCGCAGGCGCGCGACGTGCCGCTGGAGGTAGACGGCGGCAGAGGCGCTCGAGGTGGCGACGACGCCGAGCAGGCTGATCCCGACGGCGTGACGGACGTCCAGCCCGAAACCGAGGGTGAGCATGGGGACGATCAGGATGCCGCCGCCGAGGCCGAGGAGTGACCCGAAGAGACCGGCCGCCCCGCCGCCCGCGGCCAGGAGCAGGGTCACCTCCACGCGCGGGTCGGACTAGGGACGCAGGTGCTCGGGCGCGTAGGGCAGGAGCGCGACGAGGCGCGCCCGCTTGAGGGCGATGGCCAGGTCGCGCTGGTGCGCGGCGCAGGTGCCGGTCTTGCGGCGCGGCTCGATCTTGGCCCGTTCCGAGAGGTAGCGGCGGAGCCGGTTGACCTCCTTGTAGTCGATTCGCCCGCCCTTGTCGGCGCAGAAGGCGCAGACCTTCCGCCGCCGGCGGTCACGGTAGTACTCGTCGCGCTTCTTGGACCTGGGTGCGGCCACGCGTCTCACCTCTCGGGCTCAGAAGGGCAGGTCATCGAGGTCGGGGAACTCGCCCGGGGGCGCCTCGGCCTGCTCTGGCCGGGCCCGGCCGGGCGCCGGCGGCGCCACGCCCTCTCCCGCCGCCTCGTCGCGCGGCCGCGGGTCGAGCGACGTCACGGTGTTGGCGATCAGCTCGGTGGTGTAGCGCTTCTGGCCGTCCTGGCCTTCCCACTGGCGCGTCTGCAGGCGCCCCTCGACGTAGACCTTGCGGCCCTTGCGCAGGTACTCCGCGGTGCGCTCGGCGAGCGGTCCCCAGGCCACGATGCGGAACCATTCGGTCTCTTCCTGCCACTCGCCCGCCTGGTTCTTGTAGTTGCGGTTGACGGCGACGGTGAACTGCGTCACGGGCTGACCCGAGGGCGTGTAGCGCATCTCCGGGTCGCGTCCGAGGTTGCCGATGATCATGCACTTGTTGAGCGACATGGCGGCCTCAATCGCTTTCGATGGCGGCCGGCGCCGCCTCGCTCTCGGACTCGTCGATCCGCTCGCCGACCGGCTCTTCCGGCTCCTCGGCCGGCGGCGCGATCTCCTCCTCCACGACGTCCACGGCGGCGCGTCTGACACGGGCCGGGCGCTCCACGCGGGTGATCAGGTGACGGAGCACCTCCTCGCTGATGAGCAGGCTCCGCTCGAGCTCGATGACCGCGTCCGGCGCCGTCTCGAAGACGACGATGTGGTAGGAGCCCTCGCGCTGGTTCCCGATGGGGTACGCCAGGCGGCGACGGCCCCACGGCGAGACCTTGACGATCTGCCCGCCGGCCACGATGAGCGAGCGTGTCACCCGGTCGACCAGGGCCTGGATCCGCTCGTCCGGCAGGTCGGCCCGCAGGACCAGCATCAGTTCGTATCGGCGCATGCGCCTCTCTATCCTCCCGATGGGGTGCGCCCCGCTGCGATGACGGCCGCCCGGCGCGGGGGCCGACGGTCGCGCGGAGCCGAAAGGAAACCGGCGGAGTATAGCACGCGAGTCCCCTCTGGTAGACTGGCGGCCGTCCTCCCTCCGACCGGCCACCGCAGAGGCTCCGCTTGCCCGCCAGCACCGTCCTTGTCATCGGCTCCGACCGCGCCGCGCTCGACCAGATCCGCTCCGTGCTGACCGGGGCGGGCTACCAGGTGAGCGACCTGGAAGACGTCGAAGAGGCGCTGCGTGTCGTCGCCGACCATCACGTCGTCGTCATCGACGCGCTCAAGGGTCCGCGCAGCGCGAGCGACGTCTGCAGCGAGATCCGGCGCGCGCCCGCCCTCGCCGCGGTCCCCGTGCTCTGCATCGCCCAGGGCGACGACGTCGAGGACCGCGTCCGCTTCCTCGAAGCGGGGGCCGACGACGTCATCGCCCGACCGTTCGACGCCCGCGAGCTCGAGGCGCGCATCGAGGCGCTCCTCCTCCGCTTCCAGCACTCCCGTGGCGTCGCCCCCACCACGCTCCCCAGCGCGACGCCGGCGCCGGTGCGCAGGTTGGTGGCGTGCTTCAGCCCCAAGGGAGGGGTGGGCACCACCACCCTCGCCGTCAACATCGCCGTCGCCCTGGCCCAGCGGCGCCCGGACCGGGTCGCCATCGTCGATCTCGATCCCCAGTTCGGCCAGGTGGCCACTCACCTCAACATCACGCCGCGCCAGACGATCGCCGAGCTGAGCCGCGACGAGACGGCGCTCGACGAGCCGGAGCTGCTGCGCACCTACGCCGAGCGGGCCGAGCCGGGCCTCCACGTCTACGCGGCGCCGGGCTCACCGGCGACCGCCGAGCTCGTCACCCCGCAGACGGTCGGGCGGATCCTCGCCACCGCCACCTCGCGCTACGACGCGGTGATCGCCGACGGTGGCTCGTTCGTCGATGAGCGGACACTCGTCCTCTTCGAGCGGGCGGACAGTGTCGTCCTCGTCGTCCACCCGGAGATCGCCGCCCTCAAGGCGCTCCATTCGCTGCTCGAGTTCCTGGCCGAGAGCGGCATCGTCGGATCAAAGACGCTTTTCGTCGTCAACCATCTCTTCGCTCGCGAGATGCTCAAGCCACGGGACATCGAGAACCTGCTCGGCTCTCGGATCGCGATCGAGATCCCTCACGACACCTTCGTCTACCTCAAGGCGGTCAACGAGGGGATCCCGGTCGTGGTAGGAGCGCCGCGCAGCCAGGCCGCGGCAAGGCTGACGAAGCTCGCGGCGATCGCCATCGGCGAGGCTGCCTCCGAGGCCGGTGCGGCCGACGGCGAGCGCCGTGGCCTGCTGGGGATCAAGCTCGGGATCTGAGGCGTGGCGAGCCGCCGGGCTGCCGGCCAGGGGGTGACGGCGATGCGGATGGATCGAACGGTTTCGGCTGCCGCGCTCGAGGTCGAGGCAGGGTTCCGTCGGCAGGCCGGCCGCCTGGCGGTGGTCGCCGGTCTCCTCCTCACCGCCGTCGGGTCGTTCCTCCCGTGGATCGAGGGCGCCGATCTCCTGTCCCAGCGGATCGTCGTCGATGGGCTCTCGCGGCAGGCCGACGGCGCTCTGCTGATCATCGTCGGGATGGGGCAGACTGGGATCGTGCTGAGCCGCTCGGCGGCGGAGAGCCGCACGATGGTGATCCGCGTCCTGCCGACGGTCCTGGGACTGGTCGTCCTCCTGACGGCGCTGACCGCCCACCTCGACGCGGCCACGGTCATCCACGGCATCGAGTCCGACGGCGGGACGGCCTCGATCTCCGCGGGGATCTGGGTGGCGACCGCCGGGGCCGCTCTCGGTGCGCTCGGCGGCGCCTGGGTCACCCTCTCCGACCGAGTCCGCCGGGGCGAGTGGATGACGCCGGGCGAGTACCGGCAGGTGCTCGACCGACGGACCCTGGTACCGGTTGTGGCCGGTCTCGTCGGGGCAGCGGCCGGTTTCGCGGTCGGGATCATGACGGCCCTGATCGGCCGCACGCCAGACCTCACGTGGGGCTACGTCCTGATCGCCGCGCTCGGGACCGTCCTCGGTGGACTGGTCGGTCACCGGATCGGCCGTCGGCTCGTGGGTCGGCATCCGTGACGGAGCGCGGGCGCGGCAGGGCATGGCGCCGGAGATGTTCGGATGACCCCAGGGCGCCAGTCTGTGCGACGGTGAGTCGACAGTGAGCCTTCCCGTGCAGGCCGCCGATCGAGCGCCGGCCGACACCTTCCGGCCCGACCTCGAGGGCCTCCGCGGGGTGGCCATCCTGCTGGTCCTCGTCTTCCACGCGCGGCTGCCCGGCACGGGCGGCGGCTTCGTCGGGGTGGACGTCTTCTTCGTG
>MGMJ01000041.1:41854-49501 GCA_001794945.1 Chloroflexi bacterium GWC2_73_18 | reverse complement strand
CCGGCCCCGCGGAGGCGTCGCGAGCCCGCCGCGAGCGGGGCGCCAGCAGGCGGGCGGCCTCCTCCAGGCGCCCCACCCCGACCGCCTCCACCTCCGGTACCAAGCCCGCCTCGGCCAGGTTGGCGACCGGCACGACGACGCGCCGGTGACCGGCGCGGGCGAGGGTGGCGACCATCGGCAGGACCCCCGGCAGGGGGCGCACCTCGCCGCTCAGCGAGAGCTCGCCCAGAAACGCCCACGTCGCGTCGCGCGGGGCGATCTCGCCATCACCGGCCAGGATCCCGAGGGCCATGGCCAGGTCGAACGAGGCGCCCGCCTTGCGCACGTCGGCGGGAGCGAGGTTGACCACGATGCGGCGGGCCGGGTAGCCGAAGCCGCTGTTGCGGATGGCGCCGCGCACCCGCTCGCGGGCCTCGGAGAGGGCGGCGTCGGGGAGGCCCACGATGGTGAAGCCGGGGAGGCCGTTGGCGACGTCGACCTCGACCCGGATCAGCTGCCCGTCGAGGCCGGCGACCGCCGCACTGTAGAGGGTCGCCAGCATGCGCGCCACCCTACCCTGAGCCGCTTCACCGCGGCTGCACCGGCGCTTATGCCTCGCGGCGCATCCCGCGGGGTCGCGGTCGGTATCATCGACGTCGCGTGGCGCTGCGACGACGAGGTGGCGACGGTGGGCAGGTGGCCGCGATGGCGGTCGCGGCGATCCTTGCCGCGTGCTCCGCCGACCTGGTGCCCCGCGTGCCTCCGTCGTCCGGCATGAGCCAGCAGGAACTGGCGGGCCTGGAGCTCTTCAACTCCGGGGGTTGCACCGCCTGCCACGCGGTCCGGGGCGTCGGCGGCGGCCGGGGGCCGGATCTCTCGCGGGCCGGCCTGACCTGGGACGCCGAGGCGGTCCGCGCCGTGCTCGCCTCGCCAGACGACCCGCGGCGCCACGCCTTTGCTCACCTGACCCCCGAGGACCTCGACGCGCTGCTGGCGTTCCTCCGATCGCTCCGGTAGACGCCGCCGAGCGGCCGCGCGGGAGTGGCGCGGGACGCCGGCTCAGGTCGGCGAGGTGGCCGGTGCGAGCTGGGCGGCGCCCTGCGGGGCCGGGGCGGTCTTGTCGATCGCCCGCGCGAACTCGAGGACGGCACGCCCGAGGAGCGAGTCGGCCTTGGTGAACATGAACGGCGCCCCGCTGTTGAGGGCGCTGATCGACGAGCGGTACTCGTTGACGATCTGGTGGTCGATCTTGCGCTTGAGGGCGCCCTCGGCGTTCTTGACGTTGATGCCGGTGTAGGCGTTGGAGCGGTTGAGCACGAGCTGCACCTTGGCCGACTCGTAGTTGAGGGTACGCATCGTGTCGAGGAGAAGCCGCACGTTCTTGAGGCACGAGAGGTCCGCGGTCATCACCACGAAGACGATCTCGGCCATGTCGAAGACCTGCAGGTTGATCTCGTCGAGCCGCTTGTCGATGTCGATCAGGACGTAGTCGTACATCGAGCGCAGCTGGCCCATGATGCCGCTCAGGCCCTCTGCCGAGACGAGTTCGGCCGTCTCCGGCGAGGGCGGCGCCAGGAGGAGCCCGACGCCCGAGTCGTGGCGCACGATCACCTGCTTGATCAGCTCGGCGTCGACCGACGGCGCGGTGACCAGGTCGACGACGCTCTTGCGGTCGAGGCCAAGGTCGAGGAAGACGCGGTGGTCGCCGAACTGCAGGTTGCCGTCGACCAGTGCCACGCTTCGGCCCAGCTCGCGGTGGAGGGCGATGGCGGTGTTGATGGCGATGGTGGTCGTGCCGACGCCGCCCTTGGCGCCGTAGAAGGAGACGACCCGGCCCATCGGCGGGCGGCCCATCAGCAGCTCGCGCGGCGCGAAGCGCGCCAGCAGGCTCTTGATCCGGGCGAGCAGCTCGGCCGAGTGGAAGGGCTTGATCAGGTAGTCGTCGGCGCCGGCGCGCAGGCCGCGAACCTTCTGCTCGATGTCGCTCTCGGCGGTGAGCATGATGATCGGGACGTGGGCGGTCTTGCCCTCCTCGGCCCGGATCTTGGCGGCCACCTGGTAGCCGTCCATCTTGGGGAGCATGACGTCGAGGAGCATCAGGCTGGGCGGCTCGGCGGCCCAGCGCTTGTAACCGTCGGCGCCGTCGCCGGCGACGATCACCTCGTAGCCCTCCTGTTTGAGGGTGTAGGTGAGCAGGCGCTGGACGTTGGGGTCGTCATCGACGACGAGGATCCGTGCTGCCATGCCGGTCGCGGTCACTCCTGTACGGGCCGATCAACCGGATGGTCGATCGGGCGGGCCGGGACGCCCCACCACCATCGGGGCCGCGGGGCTCGCCCGATGATAGCGCACGCGTCCCGCCCCCTCGGCGGGCACGGCGATCGCCGCTCGCGCGACCGCCTGGAGCCGCCGGCCGCTCACTCGCCCGCCGGGAGTCAGGCCCGCTCCGCGCCCTCCGACGCGAACGTCTCGTTGATGTAGCCGGTCACCGGCCGCAGGAGCGCGGTGAACTCGGCCGGGATCACCCACTTGGTCGAGGCGCTGGCGCCGATCGACTTGAGCGCCTCGAGGTACTGGAGCGCCATCGTCTTCTGGTCGATCCCCTTGGCCGCGGCGAAGATCTGGGTGAGCGCCTCGCGGAAGCCCTCGGCGCGCAGGATGGCCGCCTGGCGGTCGCCCTCGGCCTTGAGGATCTCGGCCTGCTTCTGGCCTTCGGCCACGTTGATCGCCGCCTGGCGCGCGCCTTCGGACTCGATGATGGCGGCGCGGCGGATCCGCTCGGCGGTCATCTGGCGGTTCATCGCCTCCTGGATGTCGCGCGGCGGGATGATCTCGCGGATCTCGACGCGGGTCACCTTGCCGCCCCAGTTCTCGGTGATCTCGTCGAGCTTGGTGCGCAGCACCTCGTTGATCTGCTCGCGCTTGGCCAGCACGTCGTCGAGCAGCAGGTCCCCGATCACGGCGCGCAGCGTGGTCGTGGCGACGCCGACGAGGGCGCCCACGAAGTTCGCCACGTTGACGACGCTGGGGAGGGCGTCGACGATCCGCCAGTAGATCAGGAAGTCGATGTTGACCGGGGCGTTGTCCTTGGTGATCGTCGTCTGGCTGGGGACCTCGACGAACGTCTCGGCGATGTTCACCTTGACCGGCCGGTCCACGATCGGGATGAGGAAGCGCAGACCCGGCTCTCGCACGAGCCCCTGGTTCGTCTGCCCGAACCGGAAGACGACGAGGCGCTCGTACTGGTTGACGACCCTGACCGAGAGGTAGAGCAGGATCAGGCCCAGGAACAGGATGGCGATGACGATGGCGAAAGCGATGGGGCCCATGTGTCGAAGCCTCCGTTAGCTGGGGGGTGTGAGGGCGGTCCCCCCGACCCGCGTCTCGGGCGGTGATCGGCCCGCGTCGGCGGGCTCCGGTCGTAGCGGCTCCACGATGAGCGTCAATCCCTCCTGGCGCAGCACGCGGACGGGCGTGCCCCGCCGCACGGGGTGGCCGTCGGCCGAGGCCGCACTCCATTCCTCACCGGCGGCGTAGACCGAGCCGACGGGATGGAGGTCGGCACGCACCTCGCCGACCGAGTCGACGGGCAGGATCGCCGCGGCGCCCGCGGGCCCGAGGCGGGCGGCCTCGCGCCGGCTGCGCACCACGACGAAGACGACGAAGGCCATGAAGCCGCCGGTCATGGCGGTCACCGCGATGACGACGGGCAGGGCGACCTCGACGGAGGGCGCGGCCGGCGTCCCCGGCGCGCCATAGAGGGCCGAGGCGCCCAGCGCGAAGCAGACGATCCCCCCGATCGTGAGCAGGCCGTGGCTGGCCACGGTGAACTCGAGCACGAAGAGGACGATGGCCAGGCCGATCAGGATCAGCCCGCCCACGTTGAGGGGCAGGCTGCCGAAGCCGATGAAGGCGAGGATGAGCGCCAGCGCCCCCCCGATGCCGGTCACGAAGTTGGGGTTCTGCAGCTCGAAGAGCAGCCCGTAGAAGCCGAGCGTGAAGAGGATGAAGGCGATGTTGGGGTCCGACAGGAGGTGGAGGAACGACTGGAACGGGTTCATCTCGAGCGTCTCGACGGTCGCGCCGGCGAGGTCGAGCGTGACCGGCGCACCGCGCACGCTGACGGTCCGCCCCTGGGCGAAGGCGAGCACCTCCGCGATCGTCGCCGCCTTGCCGTCCACCGCGCCGAGGGCGACCGCCTCGTCGGCGTCGGAGGAGCGCGCCTCGCGCACCGTGGCGACCGCCCATTCGACGTTGCGCCCCCGCTCGCGGGCGATCGCCGTGATCTTCGCGACCGCGTCGTTGAGCACCTTCTCGCCCATCGTCCCGGCGATATCCTCGCCCTGCCCGCCGACCGGCGAGGCGGCCCCGATGTTCGTCCCCGGCGCCATCAGGGCGATGTGCCCGGCCAGCGTCATGAAGGTGCCGGCCGAGGCGGCGCGTCCGCCGGAGGGCGAGACCCAGACGATCACCGGCAGGGGCGCCTCCAGGAAGGTCCCCACGATCTGGTTCGTGGACTCCAGCGAGCCGCCCGGTGTGTCGAGCTGGACGATGACGGCGGCCGCGCCCCGCTCCCCGGCGGCGGCGACCCCGTCGCGCAGGTAGCCGGCCATCACCTGGTCGACGATGCCGGAGGTGGGCAGGAGAGCGACGCGCGGGCCCGCGGCCAGGGCCGGTGCGGCCAGCAGGCCGAACACGCCCAGCAGGAAGGCGGCGAGGGAGAGGCCCCGGGCGATGGGTCCCACCCGGGTGAGCGGCGCAGGCCGACGACCGGCCGGACGGTGAGTCACGGACCACCTCTCGACGACGCCACGGCGGTACCCCGCCGGCGTCCCGAAGGCGATTATCGCACCGTCCCGGCGAGGCGCAGATGCCCGAAGAGGAGCCGGCTCCACGACTCCATCCGGTCGAGCGTGGCGGCGACCTCCGGCTCGTCGGCGAAGTGACCGGAGAGTTTCACGGTCTCGCGCACGGCGACCGGGCGGCCGGCCGCATCGGCCGTGTAGACGAAGCCGAAGTGGACCGCCCCCACGGGGTCGTCGTCATCGTTGAGCAGGCCGACGAGTCGGAACTCCGGCTCGAAACCGGCGGCGATCTCCTCCCGCCACTCGCGGCGGAGGCCGCCGTCGAGGTCGCCGTCGCCGGGGTTGAGGTGCCCGCCGACGCCGATGCTGAACCGCTCGTGGAGCCGGGTATCGCGGCCCGCACGCGTGCGCCGCATCAGGAAGTAGCGGGGCCCATCGCGGAGCGCCAGGTACGGGATGATCTGCTTCCACGCCGGGTCCGGCTCCACCTCGCCCCGGGGACGGAAGACGCCGTGGTGGCGCACCGCCTCGAGATACGCCCCGAGGCGCGTCGCCGGAAGACCGGCCAGCACCCCGCGCCACGTGGCGGCCAGCGGCGCCGGGCCGAAGAGCCGCTCACGCGGGACGACCAGGACCAGCTCGTTGTCCATCTCAGCGCAGGTCCCGGCGCGCCAGGCCGAGGCAGCCGAGGGCGAGCGCTCCGGCCAGGAACACGACCGCGTAGCCGACGATCCAGGGGCGCGGCTCGAGCCCGTCGGTCACGCCCCGGACGAGTCCCTCGGCGAGGGCGGTCAAGGGTCCGGCCAGGAGCCGCCCGGCCAGGTCGCTCACCTCCCCGACCGGCAGGAGCAGGCGGCCCCAGATCGCCGCCTGCTGGAGCCAGTCGCTGTGCAGCGCTTGGCCGAGGGCGAAGAGCTGCGAGAGGTTGGTAACGCCGAAGTAGGCGATCAGGAGAACGACCGTGCCGGCGGTCCGCGACAGCCGCGACGAGACGGCGACCGCCGCGACGACCATGACCGCCAGCTCCAGGTCCAGCAGCGCCAGGGCCGGCACGGCGTCCCCGATCCAGACGCCGGTGAGGACGCCCGTGCCGACCGCGCTGGCGGTCCCCATCACCGTCAGCACGACCGCCGCCGGCAGGAAGAGCCCGAGCACCTTCCCCAGGACGATCTCGGCACGCGCCACCGGCCGAGCGGCGAGCGCCAGGATCGTCCCCCGCGAGATCTCCCCGGCGAGCGCGTCGGCGCCCAGGACGACGGCGAGCAGGACGGCGACCAGGCTGAGCCCGCCCAGCGCGATCCCCAGCTCGATCCGGGCGACGATCTCCCGGGCCAGGGTCTCGCCGATCCCCGGCCGACCGGCCAGCGGTCCGCGGTTCACCCAGAAGACGGCGCCGACGACCGCCGCGAGCCCCAGGACGGCCAGGCTCGCCAGCCCGGCGCCGAGGAACCCCCGGCCGTGGACCGTCTCGCGGACGGTGAAGCCGGCGATCGTGAGGACCCGATCCAGCGAGTGCCTCACGCCCGCCCCTCCGGCGGGCTCCAGCGCGCCCCCGGCCGGCGCAGCGCGTCGGCCCGGGCGTCGTCGCCTCCGGCCCCCACACCGACAAGGCGGAGGAACGCCTCCTCGAGCGTCTCCAGGCGCGGAACGAGCGCCTCCAGGCGCGCGCCGGAAGCGACCACGATCTCGGCCAGCCGCGGTACGTCGCCGGGACCGGCGACGCGCGCCACCCAGCGCCCGTCCTCGCCGGCGAGCCCGCCCGCGGTCGCCGCCAGCCGCGCCAGCCCCTCCGCGGTCATCCCGCTGGCGCGGATCTCGACTTCGTGCGTCGGCTCGACGATCGCCTCGACGGCCCCCGCGCGGACGACCCGGCCCCGGTCGATGATGGCGACGCGGTCGCAGGTCAGCTCGATCTCGGACAGCTGGTGGGAGTTGAGGAAGACGGTCGTGCCGCGGCCGCGCAGATAGAGGATCAGGTCGCGCACGGCCCGCGTCCCGAGTGGGTCGAGACCGCTCGTCGGCTCGTCGAGGAGGAGCAGGTCAGGGTCGCCGAGGAGCGCCTGGGCGAGGCCGACACGCTGGACCATCCCCTTGGAGAAACCGCGCACCGGGCGGTCGATCACGGCCCCCAGGCCGACCTGCTCGACGAGCGCCGCGGCCTGGCGCCGGCTCTCCGCGCGCCCGAGACCGAGGAGGCGGCCGTGGAACTCGAGCAGGCCGCGGGGCGAGGCAAAGCCGGGGAACTGGAAGTGCTCGGGCAGGTAGCCGAGCCTGGCGCGGGCGGCCCGGTCGCCGGCGGGGCGGCCCAGCACCTCGAGCGAGCCGCCCGTCGGGGCGAGGGCGCCGATGGCGAGCAGGACCGTCGTCGTCTTGCCCGCGCCGTTGGGCCCCAGAAAGCCGAACACCTCGCCGGGGCGGACCGCCAGGTCGAGCCCGTCGAGGGCACGCGCACCGGCGGGGTAGACCTTGGTCAGCCGCTCGGCACGGAGGATGGGCCGGTCGCCGTTCACTCCCCGGCCTCGAGCGCCGCGCGGGCGGCGCGCAGACGCTCGGCGAGCGCCTGCTCGTCGGCCCCGTCGAGGTCGGCCAGCCAGCGGTCCAGCTCGGCCCGATAGCGTCGCAGCTGCGCCGCCACCACCGCCCGGTTGGTCGCCAGCAGCGCCGCCCCCATGGCCGGGTCCCCGCGCGCCAGCCGGCTCATATCACGCCAGCCCTGAGCCGCCAGCGCCCGCGCCCACGGCCACTCGTCGGCCGCGGTGACCGCCTCGACCAGCGCCGCGGCGGCGATGAGGGGGAGGTGACTGATCGCCGCCACGGCGACATCGTGCTGTTCGGCCGTCAGGTGGACCGGCCGGGCGCCGCA
>MGMJ01000041.1:32504-41831 GCA_001794945.1 Chloroflexi bacterium GWC2_73_18 | reverse complement strand
GGGCCAGGGCCGCGGCGCCCACGGCGTCCCCCGGCACGACCACCCAGGGACGCTCCGCGAAGAGGGCCGCCTCCGCGGCGGCGTAGCCGCTCCGCTCCCGGCCGCTCATGGGGTGGCCGCCCACGAAGCGGAGCCCGGGATGGAGCCGTGCCCGCGCGCCGATGGCGCTCTTGGTGCTCGAGACGTCGGTCACCGTCACGGACGATGCCCGGCCCAGCACCGCCGCCACCTCGTCGAGGAGCGCCAGGTTGGCCGTGGCGTCGGCCGCCAGCACGATCAGCTCCGCGCCGGCGATCCCGTCGGCCAGGTCGGTCGCGACGGCGTCAACGGCACCCTCCCGCAGCGCCAGGGCCAGCGGTTCCCGTCTCCGGGCCAACGCGGTCACGTGCCAGGGCCCGTCGGCGACGGCCGCCGGCCGGCGCAGCGCCTTCGCGATCGAGCCTCCGATGAGCCCCAGGCCGACGATCGTGACGCGCATCGTCCGGTGAGTCTACCGGCCGATGTACAATCCGGCGCGACGCGGCCGGACGCCGCCAGGTTCGGCCGGAGGGACCGTGGCGAGGGAGGACCCGGAGCTGTACGCCGCCGACACCACCGAGATCCGCGTCCTGCTCGTCGACGACCACCAGCTCCTGACCGACGCACTCAGCCGGCTCCTCTCGCGCGAGGGTGACATCACCGTCGTCGGCGTGGCAGGCACGGTCGCCGAGGCCAAGGCCGCCGCGCGTCAGCGGATCGACGTCGTGCTGATGGACTACCGCCTGCCGGACGGCACGGGCGCCGAGGCGACGCGGGCGATCAAGGCGCGCTGGCCGGTGGCCCGGGTCGTCATGCTGACCGCCCTCGACGACGACGAGACGGTGCTTGACTCGATCCGTGCCGGCGCAGACGGCTACCTCACCAAGGACCGCGCCCTCGACGACGTCGTCGGCGCCGTGCGCGCCGCGTACGCCGGCGAGGTGCTCCTGCCGCGATCGGTCATCGCGGGGATCGCCCAGCGCGTGGCCGCGGTCCGCGAGCGGGAGACGGTCGGCGCCCCGGCCGAACCGCTCACCGGCCGCGAGATCGAGGTCCTGCGCGCGCTCGCCCAGGGTCTCCCGACCGGCGAGATCTCGACGCGCCTGGGGATCGCCCCCAACACGCTGCGGACGCACGTCCACAACATCATGGGCAAGCTCCGGGTCCACTCGAAGCTCGAGGCGGTCGTCTTCGCCTTCCGGCATCGCCTGGTCGAGTCGCCGCCCTCAGACGAGCGGCTGCCGTGGCCCGGCCTGCCCGGCGCGCGCGACTGACGGGCCCGGATTCAGTAGTCCGGCGGGCGCCGGCGCGGCCCCTTGCGCCGCTCCCTCTTGCGCCGCTCCGGGACACCGGGTGGCGGGCCGGGATCGCCGGGCGGGTTCTGCCGGCGGTTGGCCTGCCGCCGCTCGGTCCCCCGCCGCTCGGGATCCAGGCGCGCCCCGCAGCGCGGACAGCGCCGCTCCTCGGCGAAGAGCGCCTCGAGGGGCACCGTGGTGTAGACGCGGCGGCCGCATGTGCGACAGGCGAGCTGAGGCATCGCCGCAATGTTGCCACAGGGAGCAACCCCGACGGACCCGTCCTCCCGGCCGCTCGGCCTAGACGCGCGGCAGCGCGGCGAGCGCTGCGGCGACCTTCTCGGCGGGGTACTCGTAGTCCTCCAGCGTGCCGGCCAGGTGGCGCTCGTAGGCCGACAGGTCGAAGTGGCCGTGACCGGAGAGGTTGAAGAGGATCACCCGCCGGCGGCCCTCCGCCTTCGCCGCCAGCGCCTCGTCGACCGCGACGCGGATGGCGTGCGCCGCCTCCGGCGCCGGCACGATCCCCTCGGTGCGGGCGAACTGCACGCCCGCCTCGAAGGTCGGCCGCTGATGGACCGCCTGGGCCTCGATCGCGCCCCGCTCCTTCAGCAGGCTGACGAGCGGCGCCATGCCGTGGTAGCGGAGCCCGCCGGCGTGGATCGGCTCGGGCACGAAGTCGTGGCCCAGCGTGTGCATCTTCACCAGCGGCGTCATCCGCCCCGTGTCGCCGAAGTCGTAGGTGTAGACGCCGCGCGTCAGCGACGGCGCCGCTTCCGGCTCGACCGCGATGACGCGGTAGTCGGCCTCGCCGCGCAGTTTCTCGCCGACGAAGGGGAAGACGAGCCCCGAGAAGTTCGAGCCACCGCCGGTGCAGCCGATGATGACGTCCGGCCGCTCGCCGGCCATGGCCATCTGCTCCTGCGCCTCGAGACCGATCACCGTCTGGTGCAGGAGCACGTGGTTGAGCACCGAGCCGAGCGAGTACCTCGTGTCGTCGCGCGTGGCGGCGTCCTCGACCGCTTCGGAGATGGCCATCCCGAGCGAGCCGGGGCTGTCGGGCGTCTCGGCCAGGACCTGCCGCCCGTAGTTGGTGGTCGGGCTGGGGCTCGGCACGACCTCGGCGCCGTAGGTCTCCATCAGGATCCGCCGGTACGGCTTCTGGTCGTAGCTGACGCGCACCATGTAGACCTTGACCTCGAGGCCGAAGAGCGCGCCGGCGAACGCGAGGGCGCTCCCCCACTGCCCGGCCCCGGTCTCGGTCGCCAGTCGCCGGACGCCCTCTTGCTTGTTGAAGAAGGCCTGGGCGATCGCGGTGTTCGGCTTGTGGCTGCCGGCCGGACTGACGCCCTCGTACTTGTAGTAGATGTGCGCCGGGGTATCGAGCGCCGCCTCCAGGCGATGCGCCCGGAAGAGTGGCGAGGGGCGGTACAGGGCGTACGCCTGGCGGACCGGCTCGGGGATCTCGATCTCGCGCTCGCCGCTCACCTCTTGCCCGATGAGCGCCATGGGGAAGAGCGGGGCGAGATCGTCCGGGCCGACCGGCTGGCCGGTGCCGGGGTGGAGGACGGGCGGCGGGGCGACCGGCAGGTCGGCGACGATGTTGTACCAGGCGCGCGGGATGCGCGCCTCGTCGAGCGTGAACTTCGTCTGCTTGATCGCCATGGCGGCACCTCCTCGCCCCGGGCCACCGGGCCCGGGAATCACGCGACCCCGTCCCGCGAGGGACGAGGTCGGGACCTCGTGGTGCCACCCTGCATTCCGGCGCACCCGCGGCGCGCCGCTCGTTCCGCGGTCCGGGGAGCTCCTGCTCTCCGTTCCTCGCCCTGCGCTATCGGGGGGCCTCCGCCGATCTCCCGGGCCCATTCTTCGCGCGACCGCGGCGCCGGCTCCCATCGTCCCGGCTCGCTGCAGCCCGCCGCTCGCGAGTACTCGCCCCGTTCCTCGACCGGTGGCGGGAGTCTAGTCGGACGCGGCAGGCTTGGCAAGACGCCGGCTGGCCTCGGTCGCGCGTCTCGCCGACGGCCAGCTCGCTGCCGACGGCGGGGATCTCGGCCGTCCGACCGCCGCGCGACGGGCCGTGCGCCGGATTCCCGCCCCTTGGGAAAGGACTGCCCCGAGCGGCGTGGAAGCCGCCGGATTCCCGCCCCCCGGAGAACGTGGAGGCGGAACGGGGCGGTGCGGGCCGCTGCGCGGGCCGTCCGGCGGTCCTCTGCCCCTCCGGCCGCGGTGGGCCCCGCTCGGGCGGCGCCACCCATCCGGGCGGCGGCCTCGCCCGGACGCCGCTCGCAGCGGCACGGTCGCGTCGCATTCCCCTCGGGCGGGAATGTGGCGACCGGCACGCGGGGGCAGGAAGCGCGGCGCAGCCGCGTCGCCAGCGCGCCTGCCCCGGTCAGCCGCCGAGCGGGAACTCGGCGAGCGCGGCGTAGCGGACGCCGCCCGGGACCTGGCGGCTCTCGTAGAGCACGAGCCGGTCCGCGTGCGAGCCGATCGGCGCCTCGCCGACGGCCCGCTCGAGCCGCCCGAGCAGCTCCCCCAGCGCGAGGCGCGCGGCCGGCTCCTCGCCGACCACCCGCCCCACGCGCGCCAGCGTCACGTGGGTGCGGATCGGTCGGCCGTCGTCGAGAGTGAAACCGAGCGGGGCCAGCGCCGCGCGGACGTCGCGCACGAGCGTCCCGAACCAGCGCTCCTCCGCCGGCGCCCCGAGCCAGACGACCCGCGGACGAGCCGCCGTGGGGAACGCGCCGGCCGCGTCGAAGCGGAGTTCCGGCGCCGCCGTCCGCGCCGCCACCGGCGACAGCGCCTCGGCGATGCGGGGCACGAGCCGCTCGGCGGTGGCGCCCAGGAAGGCGACGGTCAGGTGGAGGTTCTCCACGGGCACCCAGCGAAGAGCGACGGTCGGGCCGAGAGATCCCCGCTGGCCGGCGCGCCGCCACACCGCCAGGTGCTCGGCGATCCCGGCCCGCGCCGCCTCCTCGAGCGGGACCGCCACGAAGGTGCGGAGCACCGCTCGCCCGGCTCCCCGTCAGCCGACCCGCGCCAGCGCGCCGAGGCCGACCAGGGGAAGAAGCTCGTCGAGCCGGCGGATCAGGGCGACCCCCGTCAGTCCCTGGTCCGCGATGTTGCCGCTGCCGATCCGGTCCCTGCGGTCGATCAGGATCGGGCGGATCCCCACCGCCTGCGCGCCCCGGACGTCGGCGGCTGGGTTGTCGCCGACGTGAACCGCCCGGGCGGGGTCCGCCCGCGTCACGTCCAGGGCGTGGCGGAAGATCTCCGGCTGCGGCTTCTGGTAGCCGACGCGCGCCGAGACGACGATCGCCTCGAAGTGGCGGGCCAGATCGAGCTCATGCAGCAGCTCCGGCAGACCCCAGACCCAGTTGCTGATGACGGCCAGGCGGACCCCGGCGCCGGCGAGCGCCTGCAGGACCGGGCGCGTCTCGGGGAAGACGTGCCAGGCGTCGGCGGCCACGAAGAGGTCGGCGACGCGCCGGTAGAAGGCGTCCGGCAGATCGGCATGGCCCAGGAGCGCCATCATCCGCTGGTCGAACCCCTGGACCCGCCGGTAGGACGCCTCCATCGTCGTCTCGAAGGGTCCCTCTTCGTCCCAGAAGCCCTCCCTGATCGCCTGCCGGAAGGCCCGCTCCACGTCGGCCTGGTCGAGCCGGAGACCATGCTCCCGGCAGGCGCGCAGATAGACCGCCTCCCACGAAGGGTCGACCCGCAGGAGGGTGTCGCCGACGTCGAAGAAGACGATCTCCGGTCGGGTGCTCGACTTCGCGCCGTCCACCGTCGGTCGGTGCGGCTCGCCGCCGCGTCAGTCGTTGTAGAGGCGCTCCTCGATCAGCTTCTCCTGGACCGTGCGCCCGTTCGGGTCGAAGCAGGAGAACTCGAAGTGCTTCTCGTACTCGAGGTCCACGTTGTCCTGGCCGCCGCGGTTCTTCTCGACACTGACCACGATCCAGTCGCGGAAGCGCTGCGCCTGGTACGGGTTGAACTCGATGTTGACCTTGGCCACGATGTTGTACTTCTCGTTGAGGATCAGGATGACGTCGGCCTCGTAGTTGATCGCCGACGAGCCGCGCAGGTGGAAGTTGCGCAGACGCTGTGCCTTGAGGCCCTCCTTGTCGGCGGCCACGATGGCGATCAGCGGTACCGACTCCGAGAGCGCGATATCCTTGAGGCCGTTGACCACGACGGTCACCTTCTCCGCCTCGGTCGTCGGCTCCGGCACCTGCGGCACCTTCTGCAGATAGTCGACGATGACGAGCAGGCGCCGGTCGCCGGAGAGCTGCTTGTGGTGCTCGACGAGGGTGCGGATGTTGTCGATCGTGGAGGCGGTCTGCGAGCCACGCAGCAGGAAGAGGTTCTGCCCGTAGCGGGCGATCCGGTCGAGCGAGGGGCGCAGGCGCGGGTTGCTGGCGAGCTGCGGGTTGCCGCCGCCCTCGGCCATCCAGGTACCCATGATCTCCTTGCGCACGTCCTGGATCTTGATGGCGCCGGTCTTGTGCGGCAGGTGCGCCAGCGCCGACTCCATCGCCACCAGCCGGTTGAGCAGGTACTCCTCCTCGTGCTCGAAGCACAGGTAGAGGACGTTGGCCTGCCCGCCCGAGGCGACATTGCGCGCCATCTGGAGCGCCATCGTCGTCTTGCCCGTCCCCTGCGCGCCGCCGATCAACAGGAGCTCCCCGGGCCGCAACCCGGTGCCCAGCGTCTTGTCGAGCGGCGTGAAGCCGAGCGGCATGGGCTGGTACTCCCCGATGCGACCGGAGGCGACCTTGTCGTTGAGCGTGATCAGGACGTCGAGCGCGGAGCGCGGCGCCATGCTCCCGGTCGCGGTGTCGAGGCGCCACTCGGTCTTCGGCTCGGCGGCGCCCGGGTTCGATCTGGTCTGCTCGCTCGTGCTCACGCTGGTCCTCCAGGACGCTTCGTCGGCTGAGTCTAGCACCGGCCTTCCGTCCGGATAATCACCCGGACCTCACTTCTCCGCCCCGGCCGCCAGCAACTCCCAGTAGCGGATGACGGTGCGGATGCCGCGCTCGTAGTTGTCGAGGTCCATCGATTCGTTGGGCGCGTGCGCCTGGTCGTCGGGCGGCGTGAAGCCGAGCAGGACGACCGGGAGGCCGAGGATCGACTCGAAGCTGGCGCAGACCGGGATCGAGCCACCCTCGCGGTGGTAGAGGGGCTCGACGCCGAAGCTCTCGCGGAGCGCCGCCGCAGCGGCGCGCGTGGCAGGGCGGTCGATCGGCGTCAGGCTCGGCCGGCCGCCCTGGTAGCGGTCGACCTCGACGCGGACGCCGGGCGGCGCAAGGGCCAGGATCCGGTCGCGCAGCAGCTCGAAGACCCGCGCCGGCTCCTGGCGCGGGACCAGGCGACAGCTGATCTTGGCGTGTGCGTCGGCCGGGATGATCGTCTTGGCGCCGTCGCCCTGGAAGCCGCCCCGGATCCCGTTGAGGTCGAGTGTCGGCCGCGCCCCGCGGCGCTCCAGGACCGTCCAGCCGGCCTCGCCCGCCAGCGCCGGCACACCGGTCGAGGCGCGGTAGGCTTCCTCGTCGAAGGGGAGCGCAGCGAGGGCGGCACGGTCACCCTCGGTCGGCGGCAGCACATCGTCGTAGAAGCCGGGGACGAGCACACGCCCGTCCGGACCCTTCAGCGCGGCGACGATGGCGCAGAGCGCGTTGAGGGGGTTCTCCACGGTGCCGCCGAACGAGCCGGAATGGAGATCGAGACGCGGGCCGTAGACGTGGATCTCGGCCGTCACGACCCCGCGCAGGCCGACCGTGATCGCCGGCCGGTTGCCCTCGAAGAAGCCGGAGTCGGAGATGACCGCCAGGTCGGCCGCCAGGCGCTCGCGGTTCGCCTCGAGCCAGGCGTCCAGGTGCTCGGAGGCACCCTCCTCCTCGCCCTCGAAGACGACCTTCACGTTGAGCGGCAGGCGGCCCCGCACGGCGAGCAACGCCTCGAGGGCGCTCAGGTGGAGGTGGACCTGGCCCTTGTCGTCGGCCGCGCCGCGGGCGTAGATGCGGCCGCCTTCGATGCGCGGATCGAAGGGCGGCTTGACCCACTGCTCGAGCGGGTCGACCGGCTGGACGTCGTAGTGCCCGTAGACAAGGACGGTCGGCGCGCCCGGCGCACGGAGCCACTCCGCGTAGACGATGGGATGGCCGCCGGTCTCGGAGAGCTCGACGCCGTCGAGGCCGATCGCGCGCAGCCGCCCGGCCAGCCACTCGGCGCAGGCGCGCGTGTCGGCGTCGTGGGCCGGCATGCCGCCGACGCTCGGGAAACGAAGGAACTCGCAGTAGTCGGCGAGGCGCCGGCCGCGGTTCGCCTCGAGGTAGCCCTCGAGGCCGGACATCCTCGGCACGCTGGGATCAGGCCGGTGTCGGTTCGGGCGCCGGGGACGGCTTGGCGGGTGCGGGGTGCGGAGCGGGACCGGGCTCGGGGGCCGGTGCGCCGGCCGGCGCGGTCGCCGCTGGACCGCCACTCTCGCCGCCGAAGAGCGCGTGGAACTCCTCGGCCTCGAGCGTCTCGTTGGCGATCAGCGCCTCGGCGATCCGGTCGAGCATGGCGCGGTGCTTCGCCAGCACCTCCATCGCCCGCGCGTAGCCGCGGTCGATGAAGGCGCGCACCTCCTCGTCGATCTGCTTGGCGACCTCGTCCGAGTAGTTGCGCTGCTCGCCGATCTCGCGCCCGAGGAAGACGAGCTCGTCGCGTTTGCCGAAGGCGAGCGGCCCGAGCTTCTCGCTCATGCCGAACTCGGTCACCATGCGGCGCGCCAGGGTGGTCGCCTTCTCGATGTCGTTGGAGGCCCCGGTGGTGGTGTCGCCGAAGACGAGCTTCTCCGCCGCGTTGCCGCCGAGCATGCCGGCGATCTTGTCCTCGAACTCGCTCTTCGACTGGAGGTAGCGGTCCTCGGTGGGCAGGGCCATCGTGTACCCCAGGGCGAGGCCACGGCTGATGATGCTCACCTTGCTCACGGGGTCGCACTTGGGCAGCATCTTCTGGACGAGCGCGTGGCCGCCCTCGTGGTAGGCGATGATCCGCTTCTCGGCGTCGCTGATCACCCGGCTCCGCCGCTCCGGACCGGCGACGACCCGGTCGAGCGACTCGCTGAACTCGGCCTGCCCGATCACCTTGCGGTTGCGGCGGGCGGCCAGGATCGCCGCCTCGTTGACCAGGTTGGCGAGGTCGGCGCCGGAGAAGCCGGGCGACTGGCGGGCGAGCTGCTCGAGGTCGACGTTCCTGTCGAGCGGCTTGCCCTTGATGTGAACCTTGAGGATCTCGGTGCGCCCCTTGATGTCGGGGCGGTCGAGGATCACCTGGCGGTCGAACCGGCCGGGACGCAGCAGGGCGGGGTCGAGGACATCCGGCCGGTTGGTGGCGGCGACGACGATCACATTGGTGTTCGTGTCGAAGCCGTCCATCTCGACCAGGATCTGGTTGAGCGTCTGCTCGCGTTCGTCGTGCGAGCCGCCCAGGCCCGCGCCGCGCTGGCGGCCGACCGCGTCGATCTCGTCCACGAAGACGATGCAGGGGCTGTTCCGCTTGGCCTGCTCGAAGAGGTCGCGGACGCGGCTGGCGCCGACGCCGACGAACATCTCCACGAACTCCGAGCCGGAGATGCTGAAGAAGGGCACCCCGGCCTCCCCGGCCACGGCGCGCGCCAGGAGTGTCTTGCCGGTGCCGGGCGGACCGACGAGGAGGACGCCGCGCGGGATGCGCGCCCCGAGCGAGTTGAACTTCTCGGGGTACTTGAGGAACTCGACGACCTCCTGGAGCTCCATCTTCGCCTCGTCGACGCCGGCCACGTCGGCGAAGGTGACGACCTGCTTGTTACCCAGGAACATGCGGGCGCGGCTCTTGCCGAAGCTGAGGGCCTGGTTGTTGGTGCCCTGGGCCTGGCGCATCATGAAGAAGATGAAGCCGCCGATCAGCAGGACCGGCAGCAGGGCGCTGATGATCAGGGTGAGGAACTGGCCGGTCTGCGACGGCTCGGTGGGGATGATGTCCGGGCGGACCG
>MGMJ01000041.1:25107-32488 GCA_001794945.1 Chloroflexi bacterium GWC2_73_18 | reverse complement strand
GGGCTCGGCACAGAACCCCTCGATGTCCTTTCGCACGTCGGTGGCGTACTCGCTCGGCACCTGCGTGGTGACGACGCTCTTGTCGGCGAGCGTCACCGTCAAGCGAGCGCCCTCCTTGACGATCCTGTCGACCTTCCCTTCCTTGATGAGGGCGTAGAAGGAACCCGAGCCCCCGCTGTAGGGGATCTGCTTGTCCTCCGGCGTCTGCAGAAAGAGCGTGTACAGCAACGCCGCCGTGCCCACCACCAGGACGAGCATGACGAGGCCGTTGCGCATGAACCGAGGATTCAAGAGACGACGCCTCCGGGTCGGACCGGCCGCGCATCGAGCGCGGTCCGGGTTGATTATCGCATCCCCTCGTCAGGAGTCGATGTAGGTGGGAGGTACTGCCCGCTCACCGGCTCTCGGGAAGGGGGTGCGGGGTGCGGGCGTTGCGGCTGCAGGGCGGCATTCGATGGTAGCGGGGGCCGGATTCGAACCGGCGACCAAGGGCTTATGAGTCCCCTGCTCTACCACTGAGCTACCCCGCCACGGTGGTGAGGGAATCGTGGCCGAGGGCGACCGGTTCGTCAACCGCCGGGGGGCACCTGTCCCGGGGTAGGCGCGGGTGCGCATCCCGTCGCCCGCGCCGACCGAGGCGGGCCGAGCGCGGCGGCCACCGCCGCCTGCCCGCCGAGAGCGCCACCGAGCAGCGCGCGGCGGGATCGGCCGCGGCCGGGCATGCCACCAGCGATGGCAGGAACGGCACCCCCCACGCTCGGGATGTGGCACCAACCCGGGGTTCGGCCGCCGGCCCACGCGTGCCGGGGTGCGATCCGGCCACTGCCAGTGGCAGGCCGCCATGACGCGGGGCGTGGACCACCATTGCGTCGTGGGTCGCCGTGGCCCCTCCGCCGTGGCCCCTCCGCCGCAGCGCCCGGATCCCCGACCCGGCGGCCGCCGCGATGATCCCTACTTCCCGACGAGCAGGGCGATCCAGGCGTCGAGCGGCGAGGCGTCGGCCCCATCGCCATCACCGCCGCCATCACCGACCGGCGCCGGGCTGGGGGCGCCGGGAGACAGCGAGAAGGGCTGCTCGTCGACGCGACCGTAGCCATAGGCGCGGCCGGCGATGCGGACGAACTGCGGACTGCCGATCAACTCCTTCTCGGCTCGGAGGCGGCCGACCTCGGCGCGCAACTCGGCGTTGCTCTGCCGGAGGGCGTCGGCCTGGGTCATCGCCGCGGTCGAGGCGGCGATGGCGCGGGCGAAGGCGAGGACGAGCATGGCCGCCAGGACGACGCCAAGGATCCAGGCGACGTGGCGACGGGTCAGTCCGCCGAGGGGCACGCTGTCGAGTCGCAGGGCGGCCTCGAGGCCGCGCGCAGCGCCATCGCGACCCACCTCCGCGTCATCTTCCGCGCGGAGCGGCGACCGGGGCCGCTCGAGCGGTTCGCCCGGCTCGAGCGTCTCGAACGGTGTGCCCACGGCCGGAGCGTAGCTTCGGGGGCCGGCCGTGTCAACCCGGCGCGGACAACGAAGTGCCCGAAGGAACCGCCGCTCCCCGGGACCTGCTTGATGTGATCTCACAGGCTCCCGCTTGATGTGATCTCGCGGGACCCGGGGCTCGTGGCCCCTTCGGGCACGACGAACGATACGGGCAGCCGTCACGCCCGTGCAAGCCCCTTTGTCCACGACTTTCGGCGATTCCGGCCGCCGCCCGGCGACTTATCCACAGCCTATCCCCGACGAGCGGTCGAGCGCGGACCTTGCGTCGCCTGCTAGACTCCGTCAAATCGAACAGATGAGCGAAATGAGCGGAGGTCCTCCAGCCATGCGGCTCTACGTCCCGGCCCCGGCCGACGCGGTCCTCGAGCGCCTCCTCGGCGACCCGGCGGTCGCCCCGAGCGTCACCCACGTCGAGCGGATCCCGGCCCGGCCCGCCACCACCGTCCCTTTCCCCGACTGGCTCGACCCGCGGTTGCGCGCCGGGCTCGAGGCGCGCGGCATCGCCGCCCTCTACGCCCACCAGGCCGATGCGCTGGAGGCGATCCGCGCCGGCGAGGACGTCGTCATCGTCACCCCGACCGCCTCGGGCAAGACGCTCTGCTACAACCTCCCGGTCCTCCAGGCCGTCGTCGCCGACCCCGCCGCGCGCGCCCTCTACCTCTTCCCCACCAAGGCGCTCAGCCAGGACCAGGTCGCCGAGTTCCGCGAGCTGACCGCCGCCGCCCGCCTCGAGATCGCCGCCTCCACCTACGACGGCGACACGCCGGCCACGGTCCGCCACGTGGTGCGCAGCGCCGGCCAGGTCGTGGTCACCAACCCGGACATGCTGCACAGCGCGATCCTGCCGCACCACACCAAGTGGTTCCACCTCTTCGAGCAGCTCCGCTACGTGGTGATCGATGAGCTGCACACCTACCGCGGCGTCTTCGGGGCGCACGTCGCCAACGTCCTGCGCCGGCTCTTCCGCGTCTGCGCCCACTACGGCTCGCGTCCCCAGGTCGTCTGCTGCTCCGCCACCATCGCCAACCCCGACGAGCTGGCCGGCCGGCTGATCGGGCGGCCGGTCCGCCTGATCGACCGCAACGGCGCGCCGGCCGGGGCGCGGACCGTCGTCATCGTCAACCCGCCCGTCGTCAACGCCGAGCTGGGCGTGCGCGCGTCGGCGTCCGGCATGGCGACGCGCCTTGCCCTCCCCTTCCTGCGCGCCGGCCGTCAGACGATCGTCTTCGGCCGCTCGCGCGTCCAGGTCGAGCTCATGCTGACGGCGCTACGCGAGGCGCTCCGCGAGGGGCGCGGGCCGCACGCCCGGGTGAGGGGCTACCGCAGCGGTTACCTGCCCGGCGAGCGCCGCGCGGTCGAGCAGGGGCTGCGGAGCGGCGAGGTGCTCGGCGTCGTCGCCACCAACGCGCTCGAGCTGGGGATCGACGTGGGGCAGCTCGACACGGCGATCCTGGCCGGCTACCCCGGCTCGATCGCGGCGACCCGCCAGCAGATGGGCCGTGCCGGCCGCCGCGACCGGCCCGCGGTCGCCTTCCTCGTCGCCGGCTCGACCGCCGTCGACCAGTACGTGGCGACGCACCCCGAGTACCTCGTGGGCGGCACGCCCGAGGAGGGGCGCATCGACCCCGACAACCTGCACATCCTGCTGGCGCACCTGCGGGCGGCGACCTTCGAGCTCCCCTTCGAGCGGGACGAGCCGTTCGGGGCCGGCCCGGCCGACGAGCTGCTCGCCTTCCTGGCCGAGGAGGGCCACGTCCGCCAGGCCGACGACGGGCGCTGGTACTGGGCGTCGGAGAACTTCCCGGCCTCCGAGATCAGCCTCCGCTCGGCCGCCCAGGAGAACGTCATCATCATCGACCGCGCCGGGCCGCGACCGGCGGTGATCGGCGAGATCGACATCTGGGCGGCGCGCCAGCTCGTCCACCCCAAGGCGATCTACCTGCACGGCGCCGTGCAGTACCACGTCGACGAGCTCGACTGGGCACAACGCAAGGCGTTCGTCCGGCGGGTCGACGTCGACTACTACACCTACGCCGAGCTGGGCGTCACGCTCAAGCCACTCGACCGCTTCGCCGAGGAGCCGGCGACCGGCGGGTCGCGGGCGTGGGGCGAGGTGATGGTCGCCAGCCTGGTCACCATGTTCAAGAAGCTCCACCTCGAAACGCACGAGACGATCGGCTGGGGGCCGGTCGACCTGCCCGAGCTGGAGATGCACACGAGCGCCTACTGGCTCACCGTCGACGAGGGGGCGGTCGCCGGCTGGCGACGGGACGAGCTCGACGCGGCGTTGATCGGGGCGGGACGCGCCCTGCGGGCGGTCGCCTCGGTCCTGCTGATGGGCGACCCGCATGACCTCGGCATGGTCGCCCAGGTCCGCTCGCCACACGCGGAGCGGCCGACGATCTACCTCTACGACGCGGTGCCCGGCGGCGTCGGCCTGGCGGAGCGGCTCTTCGAGCGCCACGCGGAGCTGATCGAGGGTGCGGCCACGCTCGTCGCCGCCTGCCCCTGCGAGCGCGGCTGCCCGTCCTGCACCGGACCGCGCCTCGAGACCGGAGGTGACGGCAAGGCGCTGGCGGCGCGCCTGCTCGAGGCGCTCGGGGCGATGCACGGCCGACGCGGGGCCGGCGCGCTCGCGCCACGCGCCCGCTCGGTCGCGTGACCGCCGAGCTGGCACGGATGCGGCCGAGGGTCGGCACGCCGTGAGCGACGCCCTGACCCTCCACGAACGGTTCGCCGCTTTCCGGACGCGGACCGCCGTGACCGAGCCGTCGCTGCCACCGCTCGACGCGGCGCTGCCGAGAGACGACGGACGGCGGCGCCGGGCACGCGCACACCAGCTCGCCGAGATCCTGGAGGGGAGCGTGGAGGTCGGACCGACCGGCGCCATCGTCCGGCTCGAGGGCCCGCCGCTGCCGCTCGCCCTCGATCGTGCGCTCCTCGCCACGCTCCCCTACCCGATCGACCCGGTGCGCCCGCTCGTCTGCCTCGACACCGAGACGACCGGGCTCGGCACCGCGGCCGGGACCGTCGTCTTCCTGGTCGGTCTCGGTCGCTGGAACGGCCACCGCTTCAGCGTCACCCAGCTCCTGCTTCCCGACCACGCCGACGAGCCGGCCTTCCTCGCCGCCCTCGCCGCGGAGCTCTCCGCCGACGCCTGGCTGGTCACCTACAACGGCCGCGCCTTCGACTGGCCGCTCCTCGAGACACGCTACCGCCTGCGCCGCCAGCCGGCCCCGCCGCACGCCGGCCACCTCGACCTGCTGCCGATCGCCCGCCAGCTCTTCCGCCACCGCCTCCCCGACGCCCGCCTGGCGAGCGTCGAGGCCGGCGTCTGCGGTATCGAGCGGATCGACGATCTGCCCGGCGCATCGATCCCCGGCCGCTACCTCGACTTCCTCCACCGCGGCGACGGGCGCGCCCTGGCCGATGTCGTCCGTCACAACCACGAGGACGTCCGCTCCCTGGGACGCCTACTCGTCCACCTCAACGACAGCCTGGCCGATCCCGACGGCCGCCGCCTCGCGCACCCCGGCGATCTCGGCGGTCTGGCGCGCGCCTTCGTCCGCGGCCACCGCCTCGACGACGCGCTCGACTGCGTGGAGGCGGCGCTCCCGGCCGCCGCCACGCGCCGCGAGCGGGACCGCCTGGCCGCCGACCGGGCGCGCCTGCTGCGCCGCCTCGGCCGGCACGACGACGCGCTCGCCGCCTGGGAGACGCTCGCCTCCGCCGGCGGACCGCTCGCCGCTCTCGCCTGGGTCCAGGTCGCCAAGGCCCTCGAGCACCGGCAGCGCGACGCGGTCGGGGCGCTGGCGGCGACCGAACAGGCGGCCGCGCTCGTCGCCCGGGCGCGGCTCTTCGGGCGGGACGCCGGGTGGCTCGAGCGAGACCTCAGCCGGCGCCGGATCCGGCTGGCCCGCCGTCTCGCCAGGCGACGGCGGCGAGACGCCGCATGAGCGTGTCGCGGTCCGGCGCGCCGGTCAGGCCGTGCGCCTCGACCGAGATCGCGGCGGCCACCGCGGCGACCGCCAGGCGTCCCTCGTCTTCGTCGCCGCCGGGCGGCACCAGCCCGCGGTCGAGGGTCGCGGCGACATAGCCCGCCAGGAAGACGTCCCCGGCCCCCGTCGGGTCGAGTTCCGGGGAGGCCCAGGCCGCCCGGTAGCGCCGGCTGCGCCAGCCGTCGGACTCTCGCCGAAAGAGCATCCCGCCCCGGATCCCCTCCGTCAGCACGAGCCGCTGCTCCGGCCGCCACAGGAGCGAGGCCAGGCCGGCCGCGATCGTCGGCGCGTCGTGCGTCTCGTGGAGGTCGTGGATGCTGGCCACGACCAGGTTGGCCCGGGCCAGGACCGGGTCCGGGCCCGGCGGTCGCGCCCGCGTCTGGCCGCCCGGGACCGGCTCCCGCAGCATCCCCTGCCAGCCGACCGCCAAGAGCGCTCCGGCCGGCGGCCGCGCCGCCCATCCGGCGCCGCCCACCTCCGCCAGGATGGGGACGAAGGCCCAACCTCGGGCATCGGCCCAGGCGGCGGGGAGGAGGGCCGGGTCGAGGGGCGGGCCGGCGTCGAGGCAGTGCTGGATCCGCCCGCCCGGCCGCTCGATGTTCTCGAAGACGGGGCCGTGCGCGAGCGGCACGGCCGCGATCTCCACGCCCGCGTCGCGTAGCAGCGCCAGCTCCTCGGCATCGGCGGCGAGGGGATCGAGACCGATCAGCGCGGCGACCCGCAACCCCAGCCGGGCGGCGGTGAGCGAGACGTAGCCGACGGCGCCGCCGATCCGCCAGCCGCGCGGGTCGTCCGCGGTGACGTCGCGGGTGGCATGGCCGGCGACGACGAGGTCGGGCGGCGTCACCGTGGGGGCCGCGTATACTCGTCCCGGCGCGATGGTGCGCCGCCACGCGCGGGGACGCGGTGCCGATCGACCGGGAGACCCGCTTGTACTTCTACGAGCTGCACGAGGGCGACGACGACCTCTTCGGCGACGCGCTGCTGGCGCACGAGGTGGAGTTCGAGCCCCAGGACTTCTTCGAGCTGGTCCAGCAGGTCCGCCGCCGGATCCAGGGGACGTTCGAGGAGGATACCCTCGTCGAGGCGATCGCCGCCGAGCTCGAGCGCACGCACGGCTTCGTCCATGTCAGCGACTCGCGCCTGACCGCCGCCGTCCACGTCTCCGAGGTCGAGGACGACAACTTCCTGGGCCAGCTCGAGGCCGACGACGAGCTCCACGGCCCCGACTTCCGCACCGTCCTCCTCGACCTCGACCGGGACCGGCTCAACTGATCGAGCGGGGCGCCGGCCCGGGACTCAGACCTTGAAGAGGATCTCGATCACGTCCCCGTCGCGGACGCGATAGGTCTTCCCCTCGCTGCGCAGCTTGCCGTGGCGGCGAGCCTCGGCGAGCGTACCGAGCGCGATCAGGTCCTCGTAGGTGACCGTCTCGGCGCGGATGAACCCGCGCGCCAGGTCCGAATGGATCGCCGCGGCCCCGTCGAGGGCGGTCGACCCGTCGGCGATCGGCCAGGCATGCAGCTCGTCGGAGACGGAGGTGAAGAAGGTGATCCGGCCGAGGAGGCGGTAGGCGAGCCCGATCAGGCGGTCCTGGCTCGGCTCGGCGAGGCCCAGGTCGGCCAGGAAGACGGCCGCCTCCTCTCCGGGCAGCTCCCCGATCTCCATCTCGATCTTTGCCGAGAGGGCATCGACCAGGGTGGCCGCGTGCTGATAGCGCGAGCGGACCGCCTCGATCAGCTCGGCCTCCCGGGCGACGTCCCGCTCGCCGACGTTGAGCAGCACCAGCACCGGCTTCTCGGTCAGGTAGCGGAAGCCGCGCATCAGCTTCGACTCGTCGGCGGAGAGGCCCAGCTCGCGCACCGGGCGCCCGGCCTCGAGGCCGGCCCGGATGC
>MGMJ01000041.1:21879-25092 GCA_001794945.1 Chloroflexi bacterium GWC2_73_18 | reverse complement strand
GCCAGCCGCTCGAGGCGGTGCTCCGTCACGGCCAGGTCGGCGAAGGTCAGCTCCAGGTCGAGCTGCTCGAGGTCGCGCAGCGGGTCGACCGTGCCCGACGGGTGCGGCACCGCCGGGTCTTCGAAGGCGCGCACGACGTGGACGAGCGCCTCCGCCTCGCGCAACCACGCCAGGTGCTCGGCCGGCAGCTCCTCCGCACCGGCCCGACCGCCAGCCGACGGCGGCGGCGCCGGCAGGTCGACGAAGGTGACGTCGGCGCGCACGATCCGCTTCGGACGGAAGATCGCCGCCAGCCGCTCGAGGCGCGGGTCGGGCACCTGGACGACTCCCACGTGGAGCTCGAGGCCGCCGTAGCCGCCGGTCCGGGCGTGGCCGTGCGTCAGCGCGTTGAAGACGGTCGTTTTGCCGGCCAGGGGGAGGCCGACGATGGCGATCTGCATGGCGCCCCCTCAGTAGCCGACGGCCGGGTCGACGACGTTGAGGAGTGGCCGGCCGTCGCGGAAGCGGACGAGGTTCTCGCAGAAGAGCTCCACGCTCCGGTCGAGCGCGCGGGCGCTCGACCATGCGGTGTGGGGCGTGATGATGACGTTGGGAAGCGACCAGAGCGGCGAGTCGGGCGACAGGGGCTCCTCGCGGAAGGTATCGAGGGCTGCGCCGCCGATGCGGCCCTCGCGCAGCGCCCGCTCCAGGGCACGCTCGTCGACGAGCCGCCCGCGGGCCACGTTGATCAGCCAGGCGCCGGTCTTCATCTGGGCGAAGGCGGCGCCCCCGAAGAAGCTCTCCGTGTCGGCGGTGAGGGGCAGCGCCAGCACGACGAAGTCGCTCTCGCCCAGGAGGTGCGGCAGCGCCCCTGGGCCTCCCGCCATCTCGATCGGCCGCGCGTCGGTGAGCGCCGCGTCGCCGCCGGTCCAGACGCCTTCGTCGGGCCGCTCGAGGCGCCGGCGCGTCGCCAGGACGCGACAGCCGAAGGCGCTCGCCAGGGCGCCGACCGCCCGACCGATCGACCCGAGGCCGACGATGCCGACGGTCACCTCGCGCATCTCCAGCCCTTCGAGCGGCTGCCAGGTTCGCTCCCGCTGCAGCTCCAGCAGTCCCGGCAACCGTCGGCTGATGGCCAGCACCATCATCATCACGTACTCGGCGATCGGGCGCGAGAAGACGCCGCGGGCGTTGGTGATCGTCAGGCCCCGCGCCAGCGCCCCCGGGGTGAGGACCCGCTCCACCCCGGCCGAGGCGGAGTGGACCCAGCGCAGGCCCGGACAGCGCGCGATCAGCCGGTCGAAGACCTCGGCCGGCAGCCAGCCGCGGAGCAGCACCTCCACGTCGCCCAGGTCGTCATCGGCGATCCCCTCCGGCGAGACGCCGACGAGCCGCGTCCCCGGCGCGGCGAGCCGGATCCGCTCGAGATCGCTCGCCCGGTAGCGGGCCGAGAGGATCGGGCTGAGGGCGATCGCCGCCGGCACCCCGGCGGGCCCGGAGCCCGGGCCGGACATCTGGCCGTTCATGTCGTCCCCTCCTGCCGCGTCACGCCGGCAGCGCCGCGCCGACGCGGCGCAGCCAGGCCGCCGGGTCGTCCAGCTCCCGCGCGGTCGGCAGCGCCTCGGGACCGGACCAGAGGCGGGCCAGTGCCGCCGGCCCGCCGGCGCGCGCCACCCCGGTCACGAACCGCTCGCCACGACGGTACTGCTCCAGCTTGAGGTCGAGCCCGGTCACGCGCATGAACAGCCGCTCGACCGGCGTCCGCCGCGAGCGGCGTTCGTCGAAGCGGGCACGCATCCGCCCGACATCGGCCAGGATGCCCGCCCCGACCTCGTCCATCACCCAGTCGCCGAAGCCCTCCAGCAGGCTCATCAGGACCTGCGTCTCGCGGAAGAGGCGACGCTGCTCCTCGCTCATCAGCGACTCCAGCCAGTGCTCCGCCTCGCGCTCCCCGCCGGCGCGCCATCGCCGGAGCAAGTTGGCGAGCCCCTCCACCTGAAGGAGCCGGGCGTCTTCCACGAAGCCGGCCAGCTGCCGCTCCAGCCGCTCCCGCAGGTAGGGTCGCAGCCAGGGATGCGCCTCGAACTCGAAGGCGTGGGCAGCCTCGTGGAGGGCGACCCAGGTGCGCATCTCGGCCAGGGGCAGGTCGAGGTTCCGGGCCGCGGCGCGGACGTTCTCCTCGACGAAGAGGAGCCGCCCCGGCGCCGCCTCCGCGGAGAGGATCGCCAGGTCGTACTGGCCGAGGACGCGCGTCCCCATGAAGCCGACCAGGTAGCCGATCTGGTGCGTCGTGATGAAGCGATTGGCGAGCGCCATCATCGAGGGACCGACCCCCGCGCCGCGCGGTGCCAGCTCGTCGCCCAGCCCCGCCTCCAGGTGCCCCACCAGTTCGCGGAAGCCGACCATGCTGGCGCGCACCCAGCCCACCCGATCGACGACGTCGACCCGTTCGACGATCCCCGGCAGTGGCGTTCGCAGCGCTTCCTCGAGGAGCGGCACGATCCGCCGCATCGCGGCGCGGTACTCGCCGGCGACCGCCTCGATCTCGCCGGGGGCGAGCGCTCCCGGCGCGCGGCGGAGCCGTTCGGTCGCCAGCGCTTCGGCGCGGCCCCAGTCGACCATCCCCCGCCGCGCCTCGCGCTCGAGCCGCCGGCCGAGCCAGGCGAGCGCGATCCCCGCCGCCGCCCCCGCCACGAGCCCGACCCGCCAGGCCCGCTCGCCCGCCCCCGCGCTCGCCACCGTCACCGTCGCGCCGCCTCGGCCGCCAGGTCGAGGCCTTCCACGGCGGCAAACCCGGCGCCGAAGAGTCGCTCCGCCGTCGCCCCGAAGCCGTCCGGGTCACCCGTCGTCAGCTGTGCGTGCGAGACGGACGTGCCGGCCGGCGCCTCCAGGCCGTTCACCCCGAGCAGCTCGGCGAGTGCGCTCGCCGTCGCCGCCGCCGAGTCCACGACCGCGACGCCGTCGCCGACGACCCGGGCGATGACCGGACGAAGCAGCGGATAGTGCGTACAGCCGAGGAGGAGCGTGTCGATGTGCGCCCCCGGAGGCAGGGGGAAGGCGAAGGAGCCGTCGTCGCTCTCATCGTGGAGGAGCGGCGCCAGCGAACCGCGCACGGTCGCCTCGACCGCCGGGCCATCGAGCCGGCCCGCCTCGACGAGGGGGACCAGCGCCGGTGTGGCGTGCTCGTAGACCTCGAGCGCCGGGTTCTCGTCCTTGATCGCCGCGAAGTACGCC